>JAKORL010000122.1 GCA_029777855.1 Pseudomonadota bacterium | reverse complement strand
GAACCCCCGACATCCTGCTCCCAAAGCAGGCGCGCTACCAGACTGCGCTATACCCCGTATACACAAAACGAATTGCGTATCATACTGACCAAACCTATACACGTCAATCATAAGAGAGGAAGGTGTCAGATCTAATATTTATCCAGTAACCACTAAAGCGGGAACTGATAGTCAGCAATGATAGCTGGATAAATATTAGATCTGACACCTTCCTTGACACCTTCCTCTTGGCCCCTTTGACTTTCTGAAATCACAAGGGGGAAGCTACAATAATTGATAAAATAGTGTGAATATGATAGAGTTTGAACAACTTAACTAGTTCTGAGTATGAAATGGATAAAAGCAGCGAACTGCTTCCGAGTAGTCAAAATCATATCGATGGTGAATTACCTCTAGGCAACCCACAGTCTGATGAATCATTCCATTTTTTTAGGGGACTCAGTGATCTATTCAACAGAAAATTAGCCAGATATTTAGATATTGAATCAACCACAGCCTGTTTACTAGTCGATAAAACTCTCCATCAAATTTCCCAGAAAGATTTTTTCCCAGAGTGGCAACAAAGGCTACGCAATGATTTCAAAATACCTTTAGAAATCTCTCAAACTTTTCAGTCACCCCATATTGTATTTCGAAGACTCAAAATTTTAGCGAATCAAATTCAAGATTCTGATTTAAACTTATTTTCAAAAATTCGATATGTTTTCTCTGCACCCGATTTTGACCCTTATTCTATGCCTTGGTTATTTTATCCTTTCAAAAGAGATCTCAATGAGGTTTTTATTGCTCAATTAAATAATGACGGCCCAGCATTTCAAGAATACTACTTACAGATGGCATGTAGAGTCGGAAATTTAGCCTTTGTTCAGTTCGTGTGCGCACAATACAAACTCAAACTCACTGATATACATCTTAACTATGCGTCAGCTTCAGGCAATTTAACATTAGTGAAAGAATGCATACACACTTACAACGTTATACCCACAGACAAATCACTGAGCAGCGCAGTCTCTTCTGGAAATTTAGATCTTTTAAAATATTACTTATATGAATTACATATAAAACCGAACGAGGAAATATATGCTGAAGCAGCTAGTTTTGGCTATCCCAACACAATACGTTTTCTCACAGAAAATTTCGGCGAAGTCGAAGCTTTGCCGAGTTATCTCGATCTTAGCATCATTAGAACTGGAGATATTAACCAGGCAGATCAGTTAGTGCTTTCAGAAAAGCCATATGGCATAGAATTTAACTTTCAATTCATTGATGCTTACCTTTCGGAAAAAACGATAACCCTAGAATTTGTCCAAACTCTCATCAATCGATATCAATTTGTACCCACCGAGAGAACACTAGAAAGAGCACTCCTAAGTGGTCATTTCGATCTCGTTACATTTTTGTTTGATAAGATTAAAGAACATCAACCTGATTTATCTCCTAACTACCATGCATGCACAATCACTGGCGATATTGAATTTGTCAAACAAATTATTGCGCAATATAACCTAACTCCATCCAGTGTTTGGCTATGCAGCGCCTTTTCCTCAGGCAATATTGACCTAGTAAAATACCTCATTAAACAATACCCATTCCTCCTAGAGAAATTTCCTTGGCGACGTAATGACCAACTTGAATATATAGATTTTTCTCAATTCCTATTTTGCCACGTCCCCATGGCCAAATTTTTAATTGAAGAGCTAGGCATTGTTCCAATTAGATCTGAATTTGAACATTATATAAGCGGCAAAAATTTACCCGTTGCCCAATATTTATTTACAAAACTCGGAAAGCAATGGGGGCCAGATTTATTCCCAAATACTGCTGTGTACACAGACCCCAACGATAGGACACTTTTAGAATGGTACGGACTCGGAGAATCACCAAAAATTGCCTATTATAATGAGCAAATGCCTTTTATTTCTCTAGTAGCCAGTGCCTGTGGCCAAGATCCACATAATCCACTATCGTTCCAAATAGAAGAAGACTGGCATCTCCTCGTCAAAAAAGCATTCTTAGAAACGTATGAATTCGACGGCTACGACAGTACATCTGAAGAATATATTCCGGCTTTCCCAGATACCCCCAATAAAAAGTATAAATTTCCTGCTAAAGACTTAACAATCTGGACTGCACTGGCTATCTTTTTTGGCATACCTAATAGACCTGAGAAAACAAATATCAATGAAAGCGCTGTATGGACCTGGCGCCAATACATTCGAAATTTCTTCGGTGGATGGAATCCCATAATTGTTAACGAAGATACTGATGAAGATAATATAGAAGGAAAAGTACTATTAAATCTGCTTCTAATCATTATTCCTGTAAAAATTGGTGTTGCATTATTTAAATTAGTCACTATTGCTCCTAAAACGGCTTTGAATACCATTATATTATTCACTGAATTTCTACCACTATTTGCACATAAAATGCTGATGAATAAATCCACGCGTATACTTGATTACATTTTTATACCCATAGTAGCTCCTAAAGGAGGATTTTTTTCCAAGATTTATTATTATGCTAAAGCGGGATTTTTTATTTCTGTATATTTTATTCTATCGCTGGCTCTTACGCTATTGCAGTATTTTAGAACCATTACCTCTCCTGAAAAAAGCGCAAGAATGGCGTGGGTTGAGAGCAAAAATATTAACGGCGGACCGACTGAACAATTTATTATTGGCGTCCTACTAGTGCTAAGTAGCTTAATAGCCACTATTTCATTTTGGTCATACATTGTGGCTATGATTTGGTTTTTTGCCATTCCTCTTGTCGTTATCCAATTTCCAACTTTGGCCGCTTTTTTTATCACAGTCTCACACCTTCCTTTAATTGCGCCTATTTTTGTCTTGATAGCAGCAAAAATAAAGGTATTGCGCGCACTATATTCTTATCACACTATCCCACTATTGGTTGCTCCAATAGCGCTATTTCTTACTGTCTCTTCCAGACTCTCCGATGAATTCAGTAACGCCTGGGCTCAATGGATACCGACAAAGCAACATGCAAATCATAAGATGCCTAAAGATGAACAAGATGTAACACAAAGCAATAAAACCGATACCAACAGCACTCAGGATAATAATTCAAATATTATTGCCTCAACACCTGAAAATCTTGTCTCTAAAGCTCAGCGCTCTCTTACTGAAGCAGTAAATGCTGCTGCAAATGCTGGTAATAGAAGTGATGATGCTGGAAATGAACCCCCTACTCTTACCCCTCCCGGCCCTGGCATCCCCTCATCAACACTCGAACCCCCTGAACATCGCTTTGCATCCGCGCTAGGCTAGCCAAAATCCACCATCAAATATCGTAGCGAAAAGGCTTAATGTGTTGAAACTTAGGAAGGTGCAAGGAAGGTGTCAGATCTAATATTTATCTAGCTATCATTGCTGACTCTCATATCCCACTTCAGTGTTTGCTGGATAAATATTAGATCTGACATCTTCCCTCCTTCCTTTACCACCCTCCCCTTATAATCTCTCACGCTTTAGAGTATCATCATAATTTTGCCCATAGAGACAAACATGCAAGACCTCGCTGAAATTATCGACAACGCTTACGAACATCGACACACCATCACGCCAGAAAATGTGGATGGCACAATTCGTGATGCGATCATTACATCCATTGATTTATTAAATCGGGGATTAGCACGAGTCGCCGAAAAAAAAGAATCAGGTTGGCAAGTAAATCAATGGTTAAAAAAAGCGGTACTGCTTTATTTTCGTGTTAATTCCAATTATTCAATGGACGCTGGATTCACACAATTTTACGATAAAGTGCCCATGAAATTTTCTGATTATTCTCCCGAACAAATGGAACAGCTTGGCGCACGTATTGTACCGCCCGCGTGTGTACGACATGGTGCGTTTATTGCATCAGGGACAGTATTAATGCCCTCGTATGTTAATATCGGGGCCTACATCGACACTGGAACCATGGTAGATACCTGGGCTACCGTGGGTTCCTGCGCACAAATCGGTAAAAATGTTCACTTATCGGGCGGCGTTGGAATTGGTGGAGTACTGGAACCTCTACAAGCCAATCCTACTATTATCGAAGACAATTGCTTTATCGGTGCGCGATCAGAAATTGTAGAAGGTGTGATCGTAGAAAGCGGCGCTGTTATTTCTATGGGTGTTTATATCGGTCAAAGCACAAAAATTTACGATCGCGAAACAGGTGAAATTACTTACGGCCGAGTTCCTGCTGGCGCTGTGGTTGTTCCTGGAAACTTACCGTCTAAAGATGGAAAATACAGTCTTTATTGTGCTGTCATTGTAAAAAGAGTTGATGAAAAAACGCGAGCAAAAGTGGATATTAATACGCTACTACGAGATTGAAAATGTAATTAGACCGATTTAAATAAATAATCAACAATTACTTCAGGTGTGTTTTGTGGGCCTTCTATATCAGAAGCTGAACAACTACTCGAACTATCATGCAATCTATTTATTTTATCAGTACTAACCAATGCCATACCATCTAACGATCGCGCAAGTGTCCTTTTTTTATTAAGGGCCGACGATGTCCACAAAAATTGAAAACGAACCGATTTATTTTCGCACACTTCAAGTCTTTTTGGTGGGTTAATTAAACACTCTACTTTATTCAGCACACCAATAAATTTGCGTTCACTTGAAAGTAATTCAACACATACTTCAGCTTCAAAACGTTCATCTCTCTGCATTTTTATAACTGCTCGAGGATGTCTGCCGCTGACTTCGATCATCTCATATTCCAGTTCTGGCCTAGGCATCAATATTCCTAAAAGCCGGACATTTAGACAGGCGTGATCTTTCCAGGGCTCTTTTGTAATAAATTCAGGATACAGTGTTATTGCGTTTTGAACGTCGGGAGAATCGTCAACAACGATAACTTTCTCAATTTTTACATGGGGATGTGAAGAAATAATCTGCAACAAAATAGTTGCAATATGGAAATTCTTGCCTTCAGCCTTTAGTGTAAGTTCATCAAGATATTTAGCGCAGAGGAATAAATCATTTCTTTCAATACCAACCGCTTCCCATGATTTGTAAATGCGTTCCTTATATTCACCTAGAGTAGCTACTCCAAAAAAAACTTTTTTATTTCTACATGCACGTAACGCTTGAATATGAGATCGAAACTTATCAAGTGCCCTAAGATTTGCTTCGTAAGGTTTTTCAAAGGAGCGTTGCCGTTTAAGTCCTTCGCTGTGGCGTTTACTCGCCGTCAAATCATGGTCCCAAATGACTACAACTGCACTTATCTCTTCTTGCACTTCCATATCTTGATCTCCTCACCTACTAAAGGCTGCATTATACAATAAAACAGCTAATTTTTGTAGAGGGTAGAATTTACCCTCCAGATGTAGGGTGGCTCGGCAGGAAGGAGAAAGGGAGAAAGGTGTCAGATCTAAGATTTATCCAGCGAACACGGAGGTGAGATATGAAACCATGAAATTATAACTGGATAAATCTTAGATCTGACACCTTCCCCTTCCTAGACTTCACTGTCTATGCTAAATTAAAAAAAGTAACTAACAGTGTGGAAAAAGACTTATGGACACCCTTGAACTGACTCAGCAACTTATTCGTGAACCTTCTGTCACACCTAATGATGGTGCCTGCCAATCGATTATTGCTTCACGTCTAGAAAAAAGTGGTTTTACAATTACTCAATATCCATTCGGAAATGTAAAAAATCTATGGGCTCGGCATGGAACAACTGCTCCATTATTCTTATTTTGTGGCCATACGGATGTAGTACCACCGGGCCCTATTGATGCATGGAAATACCCTCCGTTTGAACCGACTGTTATCGATGGCCAATTGTACGGACGTGGAGCTGCTGACATGAAAAGCGGTGTTGCAGCAATGATCTGTGCTGCTGAAAAATTTGTAGCAAAATATCCACATCATTCAGGATCGATTGCGTTTTTAATCACAAGCGATGAAGAAGGTGATGCAATAGACGGAACTCAAAAAGTACTCGCTAATCTACCTTCATCCGACCAAGCAATCGATTATTGTATTGTGGGCGAAGCTACTTCAGATAAAAAATTCGGTGATACTATAAAAAATGGTCGACGCGGTTCATTATCGGGAAAATTAACAATACACGGAAAACAAGGACACATTGCCTACCCTCATCTTGCTGACAATCCTATTCATCGGGCATTTATGGCTCTTCATACTATTTGCGAAATTAATTGGGATAATGGTGACGAACACTTCCCACCAACATCATTACAATTCTCTAATATTCATAGTGGCACAGGCGCTGGCAATGTCATTCCAGGTAAATTAGAAGCTCATTTTAATCTACGATATTCTCCAAAACAAACTGCTGAAAAAATTCGAGATCGTATTGAAAACACACTCAAGGATTATCAACTTAACTTTGAAATTCAATGGACTCATGGCGCTGAACCATTTATCACACATCCCGGCAAATTAACTGTAGCACTAAGTGACGCAATAAAGAAAACCACTGGAATATCAGCTGAATTAAGCACAACCGGTGGCACATCAGACGGACGATTTATCGCAAAAACAGGAGCGCAAGTCATAGAATTTGGCGTAATCAACCAAAGTATTCATCAAGTCAATGAAAATACTTCTGTTAAAGATCTAACACAATTAACCTCTATTTATTTTGAAACACTTGAAAACTTACTAACCCAGAGTCTTTCAGAGTAATTAACCTGAATATTCCAAAAATAAACGCAACAAGCAGCAAAATAGACTTTTTGTGCATTATTCAGAGCTAAGGCTGCGATTGTTCAACACAATTTACTGAATCAAATACATTGCGAGATTGGGAATCATCCGTGGTTGACTCTTCTGGTATTATTGCCTCAGCCGAATGCTGTAAACTCAGCAAATTAAGGGAAAATTGTCTTTTAGGAACAGGTTCTTTAACTTGTTCCGCTTTATCATTAGAGCGAATTGTATCTCTCGCAGACAATCTG
>JAKORL010000121.1 GCA_029777855.1 Pseudomonadota bacterium | reverse complement strand
CAGGCTTAGATGAACACCAGCAAAAATTAGTGGCTGAAAAAAAAGCTGAGTATCTTGAAAAACACGCAAAATCAGGCGAAGAAGCCAATGACGAAGGCTTCCCAAAAGGTGCGCAACTGTGCAAAAAGTGCAACACCAAGGCCTCAATCATTATGGATGGTTGTTTGACTTGTTTGAATTGTGGTGAGAGTAAGTGCGGTTAAATTAGAAAAAGGAGCTTCGGCTCCTTTTATTGTAGGATTGAGCAAAGTTGTATTTTTTGTTAACAAAGTCGTGATTTTTTGTGAGCAATGTGTGGTTTCTCAGTTTGTTTGAAATCATAGACTTAATGAATGAACTGTGAGCAAAGCTGTGATTTATCCTAAATTTAAAATTTATCAAAATGAATCTTTGCTTACAAAGCTTGATTAGTCCTATGCTAAATCTTGTTTAAGTGGCAGTCAAAAGGGAGTTGATTAATATAATGGATGCAATATGTGGTGAAGCATATTGTTGCTATCTCAAGTGTTGATTTGCACGCAACTTATGATTTTTATTCTGATATTTCCATAAATCTAAACACATGTGGAGTGAGTTGTGCACCGGACTGCAGCTACTATGACGCCGACAATCATCTATTCGTGATGCTATAAAATGCGGCGTCTTTGGCTTCAAGTTAGGTAGCAAGAAATGGCACTCGTTTGTGGTATATACGGTTTTGAGATTACAGTCCCTTTTACCGCATGTGGTATGCAATTTGTTCCATTACAGTCTATTTATCAGCAGGCAAAGGCCGCGGCTCGTGATCTTGATAGATACAACCTGACGGCAATTGTTATCGCAGAGGATTTTCCTAGCGACTTACTCTTTAGGCTTGAAGCAGTTCTTTCGTTCATAGAACATTTGGATGTCATAGTTACTGAACCAATGCAACTTACTATGCCGAATGGGCATGATCAATTTCCCAAAATTATTATGACCTCGAGACGCCACAACGGTGGTGGGGCCATAATTGCAAGCGACACCTTTTTTCCAGATTCCCGCCCTGCTTTTATTGATAAAGCTATTCAACGATTAGGCGATTCTGTGTACTGCGAAGCTACTGGTTACAGGACGCTCTTTTTTAAGACTATAGAGACATTTCGTCAGCGGAAGCCGTTTCTTGAAGTGTCTTACTTCTTACTGTTTTCTGGTCTTGAGACTTACGTTCGCAGTACCTTAAATGATTTCAATACGCGTGAAGTCGCAATTCTTCTTCGCCACCAACTTAATATACTTGGTTTCAATGTGTACAACTTCAGGGCAGATCAACCTGAGCGATCAATGGATACATATGCTCGACTTAGGAATGCACTATTTCACAACAGTAAGTTTGAGGCACACAGAAGCCATAAGGGCGTCATCCAGACATATAAACTCATTACCTTTTACTCTCAGTTTCTAATCTTAGTTGGTCTTGTAGTAGTCAAGGCCACTGACTTCGATGATGGACATCTCAACTGGGATGCCTGGATTGATCGACAGCTACTCAAATGATGCTCACTGTAGTGAAAATTATTGATTTTAATGTCTAACATTAACTATCTAACAGCCAGGTTGGGCCTAAGTTTATTAAATCAATCTAGTTAGATTACGTCGACTTGAAATAATATGAACATCTTTAGTATTAATATCCCGTTTCAGTTGATGAAGTACTTTTTGCTGAGTTTCAGGTGTCCAAAAAATCTTTAGAGATTTTCGTGCTCGTGTTACTGCAGTGTAAAAAATATTGTGCGAGATTTGGTCTTCATTCGAATTAGTAATCACTATTTTTACCGAATCATATTCAAGGCCTTGAGCTTTATGAATTGAAACCGCGTAAGCGACTTGAAATGGTACTATTGAATTAAACTCATCATCGTCATCATCGCTATTTTCCAAATCAAACACTGAAAAACGAACAGTTGACTCACCCATCCATTCCAGATCTGTGCCGACAACATCAAACTCACTGACTGGTCTATCTAATTGTATGTCGAACTGAATCCTATCTTCGAATGTATTTATATTTACAATCCAGCCTTTTAAATTGTTATAAATGACACTTCCAAATCGTCCTGTGTCATTAAAAAGTACAGGATCATCTATCTTGTATGTCGTATCCCTCCAAATAATTGCGGGGCGAGGATTACTGCCCTGAAGAAATCTATTGATATTGTTAATCCCATACAATCCATCATAATTCAGACAAAGAATAATCTCATCATGACCTTGAGCTTCAAATAATGAGTTATCAAGTACTGTTGAATATCCGTTTTTAACCATGAATTCAGCAATATCATCCTCAATGTTCCTCACTTTGCTCCAGAAGCTTAGAAGCATCTCGTTTTTGGCTCTATATGGTGTCGTCAGTTCGAAAATTGCAGTGGGTGGTATAAATGATCGGATAAGACTAAACCAGTTGCCAAACTGAATGGACTCTATTTGATAAACATCTCCAACAAGCACAAGTAATTTAAAAGTAGTTTTCTCTAGCACCTTTAGCAAATCTGCATTACTTACGGTACTGCATTCATCAATCACTACAAGGTCAAATACAAGATCACTATTTTTATATATTTGACTATTAATTGTGCGGAATGTCGAATTTTGACTAGTGACTTTCCTCTGTAAATTATCCTTTGCAGGATTAGTATGTGCTAGAAATAACTTCGTCTTGTCATTAAAGAAATTCGCGATGTAATTAACCATGGTGGACTTGCCTGTACCTGCAGCACCATAAATTAGAGCTACCTTGGATTGAATAAATAACCTCTTTAGCGCATTACTTTTAACCTCATCATCTATGCCTTTATTCGATTCATTTAGCCAACGTTCTACTGCCTGAGAATAACCGTCGATTCCATCATTAGCAAATTGCTGCAACTTTTCAATAATAGAAACAGTACTGTAATGGTCTAGTTTTCTGCAACACTTAGTTAGAGACATTGGTTACACTTTTTGCCTTGCTTCATATTCTACAGGCGAAATATTGCCTAATGTTGAATGTCTGCGTTTTTGGTTATAAAACGATTCAATATAATCAGCAATATCAGCCATGCCTT
>JAKORL010000120.1 GCA_029777855.1 Pseudomonadota bacterium | reverse complement strand
GAATCTGAAGTGGATTTTGAATCCTTAGCAGCACCATCATCTTTAGGCTTGTCTGTTGAAGGTTCGGGTTTTGCTACACACGGGCACGACTCTAGTTGACCACTCGATACACCCATAACGCCCGGCTTTAATAAGACGCCAGTTTGATTTCCGGGCATACAAACACATCGAGCCTGAGTACTGGGTGGGAGTGTTTGAGCGGTTTGAGCTAAAACTCCCAGGGTGGCACAACTTAGGATTGATAGGGTAAATAGTTTAAATAACTTGTTCATGGCAACACTCCTTTCTGTTGATTGAATCTGGGCTTACTTCTAATTATAGCCTATGAAGGAAAGGAAGGTGAAAGTGGGTTCAAAGACACGAATGATATTCAAAGATAGTCGTTTGTAATACTGTAATAGTAATCTTTTACTCTCAAGTCAGCGCGAGCCACCCAGGGGTGGCGCTGACGAAGCGTGACGATGACATCCATGTGGAATGCAGAATGAGTCACAACTCCTAATTTTTTCAATTGAGGTCTACTGAAAACCCATTTCCCTTATCTTGTTTTTTAACTTCTTTTCTAAGAGCATCTTGCCCTGCTGGAGGAGTTTTATCATTAAATCTTACTTCGTATGATTTAGCATAAATTTCACGTCGCTCAGCATCAGTCTTAGATGCCAGCAAAGCTGCTTCGAGATTAAGAACAACAGAAGAATGTTCAGGAGCACCCTGTGCGCCATTGTCTGATTTTTCTGCTGCTGGCCCTGTATTATCTTTTTGAACGTGCTGACCAGCTTGGTTTTGTGGTTCTAGTTCAACAACGTTATCACCCTCTTCATTTTGTTCCTGAACTAGTAATGGAACATCTTCTCCATCAGGTGTTTTTCCAATATCGATTGACTGACCGTGCTTATGCCAATTAATCCAATAAATACAAAATTGATCAATAAGCCAACTTCCGCTGGTTCCAATAATTGCCGCTGAAAATCCCAAAGCTGTTCCAACGAGCATGGTCATGGCCGTTACTTGCACACCCATTAATCCCGCCAATCCCGTTATTAGAGAACCCAATAGTGAGCCTAAAAATGCACCTATAGGAGCAAATACTGAGCTAACTGCAGTAATTACGCTCATTACTATAGGCAAATGAGAAGCCCAAGCTATAGACGCAGAAATCCAGGATAAATGTGATACCCACAATAGCGCTGGAATAATTCCTGGGATAAATGTCGTTATTGCACTAATAAAAATTGGAAGTAGTATAGTCCATAGGGCTGCTGTGAGAGCAACGCTAACAAAAACGCCTAAAATTCCAGCCACATAGGAAATAACCGTTTCAGCAGTGTCTCCGAACCAATCAATTTTAAGACTTCTTCCCAATGCAAATGCATAGCGTGCACTTTTTTCAGGTGATGTAAGCGCAAGTCCAATTCTCACAGCCCACAGTGTAGTATACTGAACTACAATTAAACTCAATGAAATTGTTGCTAGCATTATTCCTAATATCAATTTAAATAATCTATTAAACCTGCTATTGACTAAGATTTCTAATAATGTAACGGGCACAAAGATTAGCACTGTTAAAAATCCATTTATCAAGCCCATTAGACTCTCTGTGAAAAGTTTAAGGGTATTTAGGGGGATATTAAAAAATACCCGCAATAATTTAATTGGTAAAACCACAAAAAATTTAAAGGGAAGTTCAAGAATTTCTATCCAGGTCCAGGTTTTTAACGTTAAGGTCCAACCTCCTAGCATATTAAAGAAAAATTGACTCCAGGTTAATATGGGATTACCGTCACGATCAAAACCCGCTGGGCGATTTGATAACCCTAAAAATGAGGTCAAAAGAAAAATTAAACTATATCCCTGAGTAATTCGTTTTTCACCACTTGCTGCAATCACTTCATCAGACACAGGATCAAGACCATCAAAGCCGAAGGTCATTCTAAAAATCTTCATAAAGATATTATTCTGTGAATTCCTAGGACTTTTTCTTTCTTCGGCCATTTTCTTCGTAAGTAGGTAGGCCGCTAAAAAATTTATATGAATACTTGAAAACAACCATTCAAGAAATAGTCGAGACTGTGGGTGCAAAGAATTAAATATTTCGCTTTTCTTTTGTAATTGATTTTTAGGAGCAGCAGAAATGGAGCTAGGACCAGGTAATGTCTCACCTTCAATTTCTAGATCTAATTCATCAATTAATGCTGATAAGTAGCCATTAAGAAATTCGGCATTTTTAGCACGCTGTAATTGTGGGTTCGTTTGAATAGAAGTGCCGGATATTCCTAGTGAGATTGCAGTATGAACATTTTCGTGATTATCGTCTACGAAATAATATTGAACATCATCACCTTCTGGATGAATAAATCGAGTTTTACATGCAGATAACAGTTTCTTTTTATTATCTTTTGAATACTCATAGGCTACGAAAGTAAATAGATCTGCCATGGATTCATTGTATATTGCTTCAACCGCTTCTTCTGCCCCGTCTTTACTTTTATTGGTAGCAACACAAATTACGACACCACCCGCTCGAAGTCTTCCCAACTGTTCTTTTGTAGTATCCCCTCCGATTAAATAGAGAGGAGCATCCCCTTCATAGGAAGGATCATTATAGACAGTTAAATCCCTCGTGAACAAAGTATCATCATAATCGATTATCAATACTGTTTTAGCTTTTATTCGAGCTTCACTTGAAGACAAGGTTTCAGCGGCTGATTGACATACTAATTCTGATTTTTTCATTGTGACCTCTGCTCTAATTGTTCCTAAACGCCAAAAAACTGGAATTGTATCATAAAGAATACCGTGTTTCAACCTAAAAATAGCAATTTCAGCGCATGGTTCGATATGGCTCATACCCTCTAGATTGCTGCTTCGAATAGGTATATACTTGAATGTTTGTGAAGCTATAGCTCTGGAGCCCTGCGATATGCCCATTAATTCGGAAAAATCACAGCTCAAAGCCCTTATTGAAAAGGGTAAAGAACGTGAACAACGATATGTAACGTTTAAAGAAGTCAATGACCACCTACCCTCTGATATCGTTGACCCCGAACAAATCGAAGAAATTATCTCTAAAATCAACGACATGGGCATCGCCGTTATGGACCATGCTCCTAGTGAAGAAGATTTCCTCTTAAATACCCAACCCGCGGTAGACGATAGCGTTGTTGAAGAAGCCGCTGCAGCCCTCGTCGCTACTGGTAGCGATTTTGGCAGTACAACTGACCCCGTCCGAATGTACATGCGGGAAATGGGCAGCGTTGAATTGCTCACTCGCCAAGGCGAAATTGATATTGCAAAACGCATTGAAGACGGAATTAAACACGTACTGGCCGCACTCGGCCGTTATCCCGAAGTGATTGCCTCATTATTAGATCAGTATGACGCTTCCGAACTAGGGCAAAAACGACTCGGCGATATTATTACAGGCTTTATCGATGATGACGTGAATATCGAAGCCATCGTTGCTCAAGAAGAACCTGACATTGATATCTTGGCAGAAGAGTTGGAAGTCATTATTCCTACCGCTAAACCCTCAAAGAAACCAGAAAAAGCGACGTCAACATCCGAGCCACTAGAAGCAGAAGCTTCGGATGAGGATGAAGAAGGCGCAGAAAGCTCTACAAATGGAGATGGTGCTTCTGTAGTTACCTCATCAAACAACGATTCTGATGAAGAAGAGCCTGTCCCAGGTGCAATTAAATCTTTGGATGCCGACCTTGAAGGTGTAGAAAGTGAAGATGAACTGGGTGAATCAGGACCCGACCCTGAAGAAGCCAGAAAACGTTTTGCTGAGCTTCGTGAAGCCTTTGAAAAATATAAAAAGACTTCAAAGCGCTACGGCGACACACATGCTTCCACTGAAAAAAGTTTGCAGGTCGTTACCGATGTATTCATGCACTTTAAACTGACACCTCGACAGTTAATGCTGCAAAACCGAAAGTTACGGGCTATGTTAAAATCAGCACGAAAACAAGAACGTGTTATTTTAAATCTCTGTGTACATAAATCAGGTACACCTCGAAAATCATTTATCACCTCTTTTCCGAGCAACGAAACCAATCCAGATTGGTTCGAGAATTACGTCAAAATGCATCCTGATCAGGCCACTGCCCTTAATGCAAATTCTATCGAGATTAAGCGCGCGGTTCGAAAATTGTCCGAACTAGAAACAGAAACCAAACTGAGCATCGCTGAGATTAAAGAAATCAATCGTCGTATGTCGATTGGTGAAGCAAAATCGCGTCGTGCCAAACGTGAAATGATTGAAGCTAATTTACGATTAGTAATTTCTATAGCAAAAAAATACACAAACCGCGGTTTACAATTTCTGGATTTGATTCAAGAAGGTAATATTGGTTTGATGAAAGCCGTCGATAAATTTGAATACCGTCGTGGCTATAAATTTTCGACCTATGCAACGTGGTGGATTCGTCAAGCTATCACTCGTTCGATTGCTGATCAGGCTCGTACGATTCGAATTCCAGTCCACATGATTGAAACAATCAATAAATTAAATCGAATTTCACGACAAATTTTTCTAGAAACAGGTGTAGAGCCATCCTCAGAAGAATTAGCAAAACACATGGATATGCCTGAGGATAAAATTCGCAAAGTTCTTAAAATCTCCAAAGAACCCATTTCTTTAGAGACACCTATAGGCGAAGAAGATGATTCTCATTTAGGTGATTTTATCGAAGATCTTTCCGCGCTTTCTCCGATTGAGTCCGCAACAAGTGAAGGTTTACGCGAAGCGATTCGCTCAATTCTGGATTCTCTTACACCACGTGAAGCCAAAGTGCTTCGTATGCGATTCGGAATTGATATGAATACAGACCACACCCTCGAAGAAGTGGGTAAGCAATTTGACGTTACGCGTGAACGGATTCGTCAAATCGAAGCAAAAGCACTGCGTAAACTTCGTCACCCTACTCGCTCAGAAAAATTACGCAGCTTTATGGAAGAAGAGGATTAATCACAGTATACTATCATTTCGGGCCCATAGCTCAGTTGGTTAGAGCAGGGGACTCATAATCCCTTGGTCCTAGGTTCAAGTCCTAGTGGGCCCACCAAGTTACCCAGATTATTACTTAGTAGCATATTAGATATCATGGATGACAATAAAAAAATTGCAATTATAGGCGCTGGTCTTGCAGGTCTCACTGCGGCTTATCGATTATTTCAACAAGGCATCCATTGCGATATTTTTGAAGCACGAAATCGTGTTGGCGGACGTGTTCATAGTGCTCAGATTAAGAATTATCAGGGTGATTTTTCTGTAATCGAATTTGGTGGACAAAGCATTACCGATGGTGGTGAAAAAGGCGTTATTTTTCAACTTACCCAAGAAATGGGACTCTCCATCAAATCTCAACAAGTAGAATTGAATTCACGAATTTATTATCAAGGACACTATTATGATTTCGATGAACAACTTGAAGAATTATTCAAGCAACAACCTAAGTTAATAGAAAACATTCATTCATTCGCTGAAAAGTGCATTACCATTAATGAACTCATTTCTATGATTTGCAAAGATAATCCTATCTTGGAATTAGCACTTCAGACACGAATGACTGCGTATGAAGGCATCCCCGTAAAATACCAATCCATTTATCATAATCTAGATACTCTCGTCTGTGCACTCGAAGGCGGGCTCTCGAAATCACAAGAGTATTTTGAACATGAGGCGCATCATATTACTATCCAAAGCATTCAAGGTGGCAACGCACAACTTCCTATCAAAATGACAAGGCTCTTAGAAAATCGATTACACCTCAATAAAGTACTTCTTCAAATTGAAAAAATAGACCACAAGTTCCATCTCTTTTTTCAGGATAAATCTTCTTATGCTTATGACTGGGTTATTTTAGCAACCCCCTGCTCTACCTATAAAAATATTACACTATCAAAAAATATTCCTATTCATGACCGATGGAAAAAAATGCAATCTGTAAGCGTAGGTGAAAATTATAAAACAATTTGTCCTTTTAATTTAAATCAAAACCTTCCCACACGCACTATTATCACACAAGATACCATCTCATTTTTTACTCAAGATCAAGATGTTGCTATTCTCTATTCAAATAATCCTATCAAAGATTTACAACGTGAAATTCAGATTATAGAGCAGGGTTATGAAATCAAAAATCACTCCGCTCCTTTTATCATTGAGGCCAATGATGACATTGACCAAAACTACACTAATGCGGTTACCTACTCCTGGATAAACAATCCGTACTCACTAGGTTCTTACTCTGGCTACTCGACCACTTTGTCTGCAGAGCTGGATGATAAGACAACGCATAATGGAGAGATTTTCAAAACCCTTTTTAAACCCACTTCAGACGGTCTTTGTTTTATCGGTGAACACACTACCCTACTGGAATTTGTAGGTACTATGGAAGCAGCGGCTGAGTCGGGAAATCGAATCGCAAGGTGGATATCAACTTTAATAAAAAACGATAATATCACACTCTAATAGCATGCCCACAGTTAAGTCTAACATGATTAAAGTCTTATCTTAATCAGTAAATTATACGGACTGACTTTTAAAATAATCTCTTGTAATATACATAATATCTGGTATATATTAACCAGGTTTCACATTGTTAGCCCAATAGTGAAACACATGAATGGATCTATCGTACACTTAACATAAGCATTTTTCATACTATGAATAACAATATTTATGAAATTATCGCGCTGCTCGCTGACGGAAAGAGCCGTTCAGGTCAAGAGATTGGCGATTTATTAAACATCACGCGCAGCGCTGTTTGGAAAATCATGCACAAGCTGAGCGAACTGGGTATTCCAGTTGAACGGCATCAAGGAAAGGGTTACCGTTTCACCCGCCCAGTCCAAATGCTCAATAAAGAATTAATTTGGTCAACTTTGCCATCAGAAATTCAAAACCATATTCCTATCTTCGAACTTGTCGATACACTGGAATCAACTAATAATTACATGCTCGACCAAATAAAACAGGGGAAAGCATCGGGAAGTCTTGTGATTTGTGAACATCAAACTGCGGGTAGAGGTCGACGAGGTCGAACGTGGCACTCACCTTACGCTGCCAATATTTATTTAGCCTTGTACTGGCATTTCGATAAAGATACCAGTGAATTAAGTGGATTGAGTCAAGTAATATCAAGCGCTGTATTAAAAGCTTTAACACAAAATGATATTCCTGATCTCTGTTTGAAATGGCCGAACGATATTTATCATCAGCAGAAAAAACTGGCAGGTGTGTTAGTTGATTTAATTGCAGAATCTCATAGTTCTACAGATACGGTTATCGGTGTTGGCGTGAATGTTAGTATGCATACAAATGAAAATGCTATCGATCAACCTTGGACTGATGTTCATTCGATTATCGAAAAATTTCCTGATCGCAATCAGATTACTGCCTCTATCCTAGAGTCTATTTATACTGATCTGCTTGAATTCTCTCAAAAAGGTTTTGAGCCTTTTGCTAAACGCTGGTCAGAACAAGATTGTTTAGCCAATAAGGTCGTTATAGCCAGCAACGGTCAACAAAACATTGAGGGAGTTGCAAAAGGTGTTGGTGCTCTCGGTGAATTATTAATTGAGACAGCTGAAGGGATCGTACCTTTCTTAAACGGCTCTGTGAAATTACGCGACGCAGAGGGTTGCTAAAA
This sequence comes from Pseudomonadota bacterium, assembly GCA_029777855.1. Taxonomy (GTDB): domain Bacteria; phylum Pseudomonadota; class Gammaproteobacteria; order JAIEPX01; family JAIEPX01; genus JAIEPX01. The sequence goes on along the minus strand of JAKORL010000120.1, from coordinate 7,206 downwards.
TCAGCCCCCGTGCAAAGTAATTTCCTTTAAATGCCTAATTTTATCTCGCAGTGCAGCAGCTTGTTCAAATTCTAAATTATCAGCGCATTGATACATTTTGTCCTCTAATGCTTTAATTTGAGCAGCAAATTTTTTGGGTGATAAGGCAAGATATTCTGCCGCCTCTTCCGCAATTTGGGTTTTACGTTTAATTGTTTCAGAGCTATTGGCTTGATCTGTATCTAAAATTTCTTTCACAGCTTTTTCTATGCCCACAGGAGTAATATTATGTTGAATATTATACTCTGTTTGCACTTTTCGACGACGTGACATCTCATCTAGTGCTTCTTGCATGGAGTTGGTGACGCGATCAGCATACATAATCACTTTGCCGTGTAAATTACGTGCCGCTCGTCCAGCCGTTTGTATTAATGAACGCGTCGATCGTAAAAAACCTTCTTTATCAGCATCTAAAATTGCCACCAACGATACCTCGGGAATATCTAAACCTTCGCGCAATAAGTTAATTCCCACCAACACATCAAATGCACCTAATCGTAGGTCACGAATGATTTCTACTCGTTCCACGGTAGCAATATCTGAGTGTAGGTAACGCACTTTAATACCAGTTTCATTATAATAATCCGTTAAATCTTCGGACATTCGTTTTGTTAATGTAGTAACTAATACTCGTTCGTTTTTTGCAGTACGCAATCGAATTTCGGACAATAAATCATCAACCTGATGAAGTACTGGACGAATTTCTACCTCGGGATCTATTAATCCTGTTGGGCGCACAACAAGCTCCACCACTTGCTCTGATTTTTCTTTTTCAAATGGCCCTGGAGTTGCAGAAATAAATACTGTTTGAGGAGCAAAACGCCAAAATTCATCGCTACGTAGCGGTCGGTTATCCAAAGCCGACGGCAATCTAAATCCATATTCTACTAAGGTTTCTTTACGTGAACGATCGCCTCTATACATCGCACCTAATTGTGGAACAGTAACATGGGATTCATCGATAAAAACCAAGGCACCTTCAGGTAAATAATTAATTAATGTGGGTGGCGGTTCTCCTGGCGCGGCACCTGATAAATAACGAGAATAATTTTCAATGCCACTGCAGTAGCCCATTTCTGTGAGCATTTCCAAATCAAATCGCGTGCGTTCTTCTAAGCGTTGCGCTTCGAGTAATTTATTATTGCTCCTAAAAAATTCGAGGCGCTCTTTTAGTTCGATTTTAATTTCGTCAATGGCTTTCAAAATCGTTTCGCGTGTAGTCACATAATGTGTTTTAGGAAAAACGGTATAACGAGGGACATCACGTAATATTTCGCCAGTGAGCGGATCAACTATTTTTAAACTTTCAACTTCCTCATCAAATAACCCAATACGTAATGCTTCACTTTCTGATTCAGCAGGAAATATATCGATGACATCTCCGCGTACTCTAAATGTACCTCGATGAAATTCAAAATCATTGCGTGTGTATTGCATACTAGCCAATCGTTGTAAAACACCTCGTTGATCTAATTTATCTCCCACACTCACGTGCAACATCATTTGTAAATAAGATTTAGGATCGCCCAAGCCATAAATGGCAGAAACGGTGGCGACAATAATCGTGTCTCGACGTTCAATAATGGCTTTAGTGGCCGATAAACGCATTTGTTCTATTTGTTCATTGATGCTAGCATCTTTTTCGATAAAGGTATCTGATGCAGGAACATAGGCTTCTGGTTGGTAATAATCGTAATAGGACACAAAATATTCGATGGCATTTTTAGGAAAAAAATCCCGCAATTCAGCGTATAATTGTGCAGCCAGTGTTTTGTTTGGAGCGATTAAAATAGCCGGTCGTTGCACTGCTTGTATCACGTTAGCAACAGTGAAGGTTTTTCCCGATCCCGTCACACCGAGCAACGTTTGTTTTGCGAGACCGTCATTCAAACCTTCGACGAGTTTGGCAATAGCTTGAGGCTGATCGCCCGCAGGACTAAATTTTGCTTGTAGGGTAAATTGTTTGCTCATCGATCAAGTATATAGAAGAATCATTAATGAAGAAAACAACAATTTAGAAGATGCCACAGGTTACACCACCTACATACGTCTACCATAAGCCTCTTTCGCTCAATGAGGCATCCATGGCACGTCCCGCTATCATCCTGATACCTTGTATGTTAAGAAGGTGATTTACCACTACTTTATTGTGCTCTCCTAGTTTAGGTGGATAACTTTATTTTGTAGGAGTAGAAATCAAAGTCTCCGCCCCCTATAATCATCTAATTTAAATGGATAGAAGGTATTAATATGACGATCCAGCTTTCAGACACGCTAAAATTGGTAAAACCCTCCCCTACTCTCGCAATTACCGCTCGAGCAGCAGCCTTACGCGCTCAGGGCCAAAACATTATCTCCATGAGCGTCGGTGAACCCGACTTTGATACGCCCGATCATATAAAACAAGCAGCAATTAAAGCCATTCAGGATGGATTTACTAAATATACGCCTGTCGATGGTATGCCTCGATTGAAAAAAGCCATTCAGGCAAAATTTGCTAATGAAAACAACTTAAACTATGAGCTCAAGGAAATTATCGTTTCGGCGGGCGCCAAACAAGTCCTCTACAATCTTTTCCAAGCGCTCTTAAATCCTGGTGATGAGGTCATCATTCCAGCTCCTTATTGGGTGTCTTATCCTGATATGGCCTATTTAGCGAAGGCACAACCAGTGATTATTGAGACTGATATCGAGGCTCATTTCAAAATAACCCCTGAACAATTAGAAAAGGCGATCACCCCTAAATCTCGTCTATTTGTTATCAATAGCCCATCGAATCCTTCCGGTATGGCCTACACCGCTGATGAGTTAGCTGCGCTCGGTGAAGTGTTAAAAAAATATCCGAATATTCTCATCGCTACCGATGATATCTACGAGCATATTCTCTGGCCTGGCAAGACCTTCTGCACTCTTCTTAATGTAACACCTGAACTTAAAGACAGAACCGTCGTGGTTAATGGAGCCTCAAAAGCCTATTCTATGACGGGCTGGAGAATTGGATACGCTGCTGGGCCTGCCCCTTTAATGGCCGCCATGGAAATGATTCAATCTCAAAGCACCTCTAACCCCTGTTCGATTTCTCAAGTGGCTGCTGCAGTAGGGCTTGAATCGGGAACAGCGTGTATTACGGATATGGTTACTGCCTTTAAACGCCGGCATGATATTTTAATCGCGGGACTTAATGAATTACCTGGAATACGGGCGCTTCCCGTCGATGGAACCTTTTATGCCTATCCTGATGTACGAGGCGCAATTCAGGCTAAAAATTTCAAGAATGACGTTGATTTTTCTGAGTTTATTCTCGTTGAAGCCAAAGTCGCTGTTGTTCCTGGTTCTGCCTTTGGAACCCCTGGGTATATTCGATTATCCTACGCTACCAGCGATGAGAATATTCAAGAAGCATTAAAACGATTTAAAGCAGTGCTAAGCCCTTGACCGAATTTCTCATTAAAAGTAAGATAGCCCCTTGCTACATTCCTCGGTAGCTCAGTCGGTAGAGCAGGTGACTGTTAATCACTTGGTCGGCGGTTCGAGTCCGTCCCGAGGAGCCAAATAAATTAGCCGACAGCGATGTCGGCTTTTTTTGGTGGAGTATAATAAATGGCGATCCGCTTAGAGCCACAATGGAGATAAAATGTTAGATCGGATTGATACATCGGAAGTAGAAAAACGTTTTAAGCATGCACAAGATAAATTTTCTGCTTTCAAACTCAATATTACAAAAGCAATTGGTGAATATGAATCCTCCTGGTATTTTCAATGGTATTTAGATGGAAAAACCGTTGAGGATGCTTTAAAACTAAGCAGTTGTCACTCTCGTGTTCGAAATGTATATCAATTAAAAGACATTATTGAGAAATCCACACACGCTACACAACTTGCTGACGACCTTACCGACTATATCGATGGTGATAATGATCACTTTTCATGGGCATGGTTTAGCCCACTAAGAGATTATGTGCGAGATGCTGTCGAAGACTATGCTTATACCGATTTACAGTCTTATGATGCTGATATGAAATTATTTCTCAATGGCAATAAAACAGAATTAACAGCCTCTTCAACAGAAACCACTTTTAATGATGATGGGCCAATTGGTCCTGGTTTCGCAAAACAATCTCAAGACGCTTTGGCTTATCATCAGCTAACAATCAAATATGCAAAAAGTAATAAAGAAAATCGTGAACTTAAAGAACAAGTTTGGCAACAAGAAGAAACGATTAAAGAACAAGAGTCATTAATTGCCTCCCTCAGAGACATTATTTCTGAACTACTAATTCAAATTACAACATTCAAACAGGTTGCTCGAAGTGTAGTTGGTACGTTCGGAGATATTTTAGACCAAATTGGAAATTACTTTAATTTAAAAAGTGCTCGTGAAATTGAGCAACAAAAATTTGATCCATTGTTAGATACTCCGCATACGCCTATTAGTGAATCGGCAACCCTCAACACTCCAGACAGAATAGGAAAAAACTGGCAAAATGCTTTACCGCTTTGGTTAGGTGAGAATGGTGTACATTATCTTGAACAATTTGAGAATGCTGAATACGATTTGGATTGCGCTGTGTATACGGCTGATGGTGTTACACTCAAAGCCCCTGACGTTTTCAACCCACATATGACCTATGAATATTTAAGTTATAGAGTAGGCATGGAAGACACATTAACAGAACAGGTTCAAGCAAAGGAAGAATTTGAAAAGGATCTGGAAACAGCAGAAGGCCGTCTCCAAGAATTAGAGTCAGAAAATGAACAACTACGAAAGGATTTAGAGCAAGCTAGGCTACAATTAGCGCAACAAGCATCTTCTTCCGCACCTGGCGAACAAACAGAGCCATCAAATGCTGCCCCACCACCTCCTCCCGTGGCGCCCCCTCCTCCTGCAGCAAAAATCGACACGACGACACGCCCACGTTTTTTTAAAAAGAGAACGCAAACACCAGTGTCTACAGATGATCAACAAAATACAGACACTGCTGATCAGGGCCTTGCTCCACCTTCGGGAATCGGGGCCAAAAATCCGCCTAGCTCTGCTTTACCAAAACCAATCCTAACTGATCAGACCAACGCCCCTACTGAATTTAAAGATGAACTTGAATTAAAACTTAGAGCTAGGGCTGAAAAGGGTATTACTAGATTCACCCCAGAAAGAAAACAATACGCTGGTGCCCACTTTCTAGTGAACTCAGAAGCCATGAAAACAATGGTAAATAGATTCAAGGCGACTCATGGTCAATCACCTCTAAAAGGGGCTTACGGTGAATCTCCCGCAAAAGGGAAAGTGCTTGAATCTTCTGCAAAACCCGAAGGTGAAGACAATTCCACAACTAACACATCTTCTCAAGACCCGAATTGCACTTTCTAAATTGCTGTAGAAAAGCAAAATCCAACTACTATTTGCTCCTAATGTATTCATAAAATATATTAAAAATCCCTATTGAATTCCAATCATTTTATGGTTAGTATAGTAGTGTCTTAGGATTGTGAGGTTATAGAATGACAAATCTTCATATCAACGAAACTGTAGCGCAAACATATATTAAAGTGGCTCAAGAACAACGAGACCAGTTTAAAAGAGATCTCTCTGAGGCTCTCAACTCCTACATTGCATCATGGTATCACCAAGATCGCATCAATTATCAGATAAAACACCCTAAGTGGACCCATCCACGAATTGAGGATGTGAAAGCACTAGAAAAAATCATCGATAAAAACACGACTACAACAGACCTCGCTAACGACATTATCGATTACATAGATGGTGATAATGATCATTTCTGGTTCGCTTGGTTTAGCCCATTGCGGGACTACATGCGAGATGCTGTCGACAATTTCACAGCTAAATATAATACAGATATAATTGACCGTGACTTACAACTTGTTTCAAACAAACCTGTAAAAAAAATTTCTGGATGCAGTTTATCCGAAGATCTCAGTGATGATCAAAGTACTGCTGAAAATCAATCTGAATCACCCTCTCAAATCGTTCCACTCTCTAGACAGCTAGAAACAATCAATCTACAACTCCAGGAAAAAGAAAAAGCTATTCAACAATCAAATAGTGAATTATCTCAATTAAGAGCCGCTATTCAATCCAAGAATCTTCCTGAAATTAAACAACTCATACTAGAGCGGGACGAGGCTAAGCAGGAACTTTCTAGTAAATCTCAAGAACTGGATGCTACTCGACGGCAACTGGCTGACAAAACAAAAGAATGGCAATCGGCTTCTGCAAAACCAACCCAACAGGCTCCAGTAAAAGCTGGCCCCCCAATAAAAGGCACTTCACCTAAAAGAGCTTTACCTGACTTCGTTCCTCCCGAGGGGCCCTTAGTAGGCGGATCTCCCCAGGCCTTGCCTGTTACAAATCATGCTGATGAAATCGTTTCACTCTATAAAGAAATCAGTGAATTAAAAGCTCGACATGAACAAACCCAAGCTCAATTAGATGAATCAAAAGCGAGACTAAAATCGATTGAAGCGGAAAACCAATCTCGCATTGAAGTTAAACTAGAATTGGACGCTAAATTAAAAGAACAAGAAGAATTGATTCAAACTCTTACATCCTCTAACAGACAACTTGATGAAGCCGTATCTGAGGCCGCTACACTCAAAGCACGGGAATTAGAAACTCACATTCAAGACCTCCAAAAATCTAGAGCAGAACTTGCTCAAACCAAAGAGCTTTTATCAACTGCACTTTCAGTGCAAAAAGAGCTAGCTGAAAAACTCAAACAATCTCATGCTGAGAACAAAGCACTGAAACAACAGCAAGAAGCTTTAAGAAAAGAAAATTTCGCCCAAGGTGAAAGAATCAATGCACAAAGTAAGCAAATCAAACTGCTTCAAAATATTATAGAAGAGCTTAAAACGAAATTTAATCAATTCCAATCTATTGCATTTTACGGTGTCACTTCACTTGGATCGATGTTTCAAACAGCGTCAGAGTATTTCAGAAATGCGTTGTTTGAGAAGAAGAATTCATCACCTGAATCTTCAAAAGCTAAGGTAGATTCATCAAAACCCACCTCTACAAATGACGCTGATAAGAGAAAAAGCACTGGCTTAGTTAGCGACTCTCAAAAATCCAGTACTGCAACTAGCAAGAGAAATCTGCTTACTGGTAGCATTGGTAAAAAAGCTGGGAATTTAGCGGCTGCACTG
>JAKORL010000119.1 GCA_029777855.1 Pseudomonadota bacterium | reverse complement strand
TTTTCCAAAGAATATTACCGGTACTCGCATTCGATGCAGTGACTACACCTTGATAACTTGCTGTATAAACTATTCCGTTCGCAATATCATGTTGCAACCGCAAATAATGACCACTGGTTCCACGTCCACCACCTGATGAAGAACTCCATGCCACTCCAACATTCATTGAGGATTTAAATTGTGCTAATGGCGCCACATGTTCAACTTCCCTATCATCCATCGCACAACCCGAAATTAAGGCTATGAATGCAAACGCGAATAATTGACTTTTAAATTTCATTTTTATCTCCTTAAAAAACTATGTATTATGCCAAAGCATTGGTGTGACCAGACAACTGCTCAAATTTCATCTCTAGTAAAGAGCGATTAAATTCTCCTTTTTCAGTGGCATTTAATGCTTCTTTATAAGAATCGCGGGCTTTAGAGGTTTCACCCATTGCAATGTAAATATCGCCCCGCACTTCATTTACCTGAGGTAGAAAAGTTGAATCATCAACTTTATCTAATAGTGCCATTGCTTCTTTCAATTGATGTTTCGCTAATAAAATTCGTGCAGCTCGAACACGAGCAATTTGTCGAATTTTAGAATCTTTACTATTATCCATGATCGTTTGTAATTCTTTAAACGCTTTATCTAAATCACCTTTCTCAACAGCAATATGAGCTAACATAAAATCAGCCATGCTAGCATAAGGTGTTTTTTTATAATCAGTAGACAGAGAATTTGCCTGGGCAATTAACGCATCTTGTTTATGCTGACTAAAACTCGTCAGCATTTGATCATAAATCAAAGAAGCCTGTTCATTAAAAGACGCTTGCGAACGCTGCCACATTTTCCATCCATAGGATGCTGTAATACCAATTAAAAAAACTAAGAGTGATACCTTACCATAATTTTTCCACCAATTTTTGATAGCTTCTAACTGTTCCTGTTCATTGACTAATACTGACATAAAATTCTCCTCTTCGCTTTCATTCAAAACATGATCGTTTAATAACAGCAGGTAATTCGGTTTGTGAATGTGTTTCTTGCTCACGTTCTTCGCGTAAATATTTCACCGAAACCACACCACGCGCTAATTCGTCCTCTGCCAGAATCAACGCTAATTTTGCACCCGATTTGTCAGCTCGTTTAAATTGAGCTTTAAAATTACCTCCACCACAATTCATCATTAAGCGTAAATCAGGCATCTGATCTCGCAATTTTTCACTTAACAATATCCCTGCTTGAGTTGCTTTATCCCCCATAACAATCACATAAATGTGAGGATTGTCATCCGGAGAATAAATGGCTTCTAATAAAGTAATCACCCGTTCTAATCCCATCGCAAATCCAACTGCAGGTGTAGCTTTACCGCCTAACGTCTCTACTAATGAATCATAACGACCACCTGCGCAAATTGTACCTTGCGCACCTAATTGCTCCGTGGTCCATTCATAAACCGTTTTACCATAATAATCGAGCCCTCGAACCAAATACGGATTTAATACATATTTTAATCCTACAGAATCTAACAAATCGCGCAATCCTGAAAAATGTGATTTTGATTCATCATCTAAATAATCAGGTAAAATAGGCGCATTAGTGATGAGTGATTTCATCGCAGGATTTTTACTATCAAGAATACGGAGTGGATTTGTCGTCAAACGTCTTAATGAATCCTCATCTAAGTGTTCTTTATGTTGAGTAAAATAACGAACAAGATCTTCACGATATCGTTGTCGGGTTTCTAAAGTACCTAAAGAATTAAGTTCTAATTGTATATGACCATCGATTCCCAATTCTTTCCAAAATCTCGCCATCATTAAGAGTTGCTCAGCGTCAATATCTGGACCAGGAATTCCGAAAGCTTCAGCACCAAATTGAAAAAATTGACGATAACGCCCTTTTTGTGGTCTTTCTCGTCTAAACATAGGACCTAAATACCAGAATCGCTGTTGAGAATTTAATAATCCATGCTCAATACTGGCTCGCACAGCCCCAGCAGTTCCTTCAGGTCGTAAACTTAATTGATCTTCATTACGATCAACAAAGGTATACATTTCTTTTTCAACAATATCCGTCACTTCACCAATCGTTCGTTTAAATAAAACTGTTTGTTCTAGTACAGGAAGTCGAATTTCTTGATATGTATAACGTAACATTAATTCAGCTAATGATTTCTCAATATACTGCCAATACGGTGATTGTGAGGGTAAAATATCATTCATCCCTCGAATTGCTTGTATGAGTGCTGCCACTTTTTAACCTCTACCAAACGCTTTTTCGAGTTCTTGAAGTAATACTCTTTCGTCATGTCCTCGTTGTCCCACCAGAACTCTTGGTTTGAAAGGTTTAATCTGATACCAGCTCTGTTTTTTGGTTATGGCCGAATTAGTAGCACTTGTCTCAGTATCTTCATCTTCACTGTCATCATCTTCACTATCATCGCTATCTACGTTAGAAGTTGCTGGAGTAGACACGGCTGGTTTTGTATCGTTTTTATTTGAAGATATTTTATCTGTAGTAGCTGTATTTTGATTGGTTGTTGAATTTGGGGTTTGAGTTGAATCAGCCGATGTAGGTTGTCCATTGGTTGAAGGCTGAGGTGTTACGGTCGTCGCCTGTTGAGAGTTTGCTTGAGAAATTGTAGATTCAAGCGTAATAGGTTGCGAGTCTGATTTTGGTAATAGATTCGCGCTGTCTGTTTGTGCTTCATTTGTCGTAGTGGTTGGCGTTGCGGATGTCGCAGTCGATTCAGTTTTTTGTGTAGCTTGCGTAGTAATATCTGTGGTCGTATGTCCAGTAGATTCAGTTGCGATAGTTGTTGTATTGGGTTGGCTTGGTTGACTACGCCACCAAATTGCTACTAAGAAAATTAATATCATTCCAATGCTATAGGTTACCCATCGCATCCATCGATCGCCCGAAGAAAATTGTCGCTTTGAAAGTAATTTTGTTTCATGTCTTTCAATAGTCTCAGAATAATGTAAGCGATCAAATTCATGAACAATTAAATCGGGGTCCAAGCCTAAAAATTTTGCGTAAGATCTTAAATATCCTTTAGCATAAGTTTCAGCTCCTGCAAAACGATAATCATCACCTTCCATATCGTAAATACGTTGCTGACTTAAATTTAATCGATGTGCAACATCGTCAACTGTTAATCCTTTGAATTCCCGTGCACGTTGAAGAGTGACACCTAGTTTCTCACCGTGCAAACCTTCAGCATTTGATTCGTTACTTGAATCATTATCAATCATCTATCCTCTCCAGGTTGTCTATTTCAAATTCCTTCAAAAGCAAACCTACAAATTAAGCAGCTTCCACTACGATAGGAATCATAGTTTTCTTCGCCCATTTTGCACTTCGCTGTGTTCGATCAGTTACTTTCCCTACGAGTTGCCCACAAGCGGCATCAACATCCGCTCCACGCGTCCTTCGAACAATCGTATTCAATCCTGCATTCATCAAAATCCTTTGAAATTCATCAATCACTTTTGCACTTGAACACACATAAGCTGTTTTTGGAAATGGATTGAAAGGAATCAAGTTGATTTTACACGGAACTCCTTTCACCAGCTCAATGAGTTGCTGTGCATGCTCACGCTGATCATTTACACCAGCTAGCATAACATACTCAAAGGTCACATAACGCTTATTTTGCCCAATAAAATACTCTTTGCAAGCCTGCATGAGGTCCGCAAGACAATATTTTTTATTCACTGGCACCAATATGTTGCGAAGTTCGTCATTAGGGGCGTGCAAAGAAACGGCTAAGGACACAGGACTGTCTTCTTTTAATTTACGCATGGCCGGAATAAGCCCTGAAGTACTCAATGTCACGCGATATTTAGACAACCCATAGGCTAGATCATCCATCATTATGTCCATCGCAGCCACAACATTATCATAATTGAGTAATGGCTCTCCCATCCCCATCATGACAACATTCGTTACAGCGTGCTCATTGGATGATCCAGATTTTGATAAAGATCGGGTTGCTAACCAGAGCTGACCAATAATTTCGCCTACAGTTAGGTTGCGACTAAATCCTTGCTTGCCTGTGGAGCAAAAACTGCAATCTAAAGCGCAACCCACTTGAGAAGAAACGCACAACGTACCTCGCGACAACACGGCATTAGCGGGTTCGTCGTCGAATTCGGATTCGGTCTGGGCGTTTTTATGTGTTGGAATATAAACCGTTTCAATACAATTGCCATCGGAAAGTCGCAGCAACCATTTGCACGTTCCATCACTGGATTTTTGTTCCATCACTATCTCAGGAACCCGTATCTCGGCTGATTCAGCTAATCGATTACGTAAGGTCAGACTCAAATTGGACATTGCACCAAAATCTGTTTCCCCGACTTGGTGCATCCACTTAAAGACTTGTTGGGCCCTAAACGGCTTTTCACCTAGTTGAGAAAAATACTCACCTAACGCTTGACGATTGAAGTCTAACAGATTGATTTTACTGTTATTTTCAATTGCTGACATTTCTCGGCAACAGGTCGTTGTTGAAGAAAAATTTGAGCTCTATAGCCGCGTTTTCAAGGCTATCAGAGCCATGAACAGCATTCGCATCGATGGATTCTGCGAAGTCAGCGCGTATTGTCCCAGGTGCAGCATCTTTTGGGTTAGTAGCGCCCATAAGCTCGCGGTTGCGTAATACCGCATCTTCACCCTCGAGAGCCAGAACCATCACAGGACCTGAAATCATAAATTGCACTAAATCATTAAAGAAAGGCCGTTCTTTATGTACAGCATAAAATGCTTGAGCCTGATCTTGAGACAAACGCAACATTTTAGCCCCAATGACTTGTAGCCCATTAGCCTCAAACCGGCTCACAATCTCTCCGATGACGTTCTTACCAACCGCATCTGGTTTGATAATTGATAACGTTCGCTCAATACCCATAATACCTCCAAAGTGACAAATAGTGACAAATAAACAACTGATTATAAGCGATTTTTCAAGTGTTCGAAAGGGGCTATGAGCTTTTCAGAGACAACGCTGCCTTTTGGAGGGCATCAAGAACCATCAATACGCAGTGTTTCTTTGCAGCTGGCAGCTGCAATTCTGTCATGATAAGCTCGGCTGAAAGATTTCCAATTTCAGACACAGGGAAATGATGAATTTTTGAAGTCACCCAAGATGCGACTGCAATCGTTGCGCAAGAGCCTTGAGCTTTGAAGCAAATTTCATTAATGATGCCATCATCGATTTTAAACTGAACTCGCACACAATCACCACTTTCAATACACCCTGAACGTCCGGTGTATACATTCTGATCCTGTTCATTAAAGTGTCCGACATTTTGTGGATTATTAAAATGTTGGACAAGTACTGCGCTGTAAGATTTTAAACTAATCATTTTTACGTTCCTCCCAAAGTAGAGATAAATTTCTCAAACGAGCAGCCCCTTTTTGTATGACATCGATCGCAAATCCTACTTCTTGTTCTGTGGTAAAACGACCCAAGCTGAACCGCAACGATGCATGGGCTAACAATGGTGGAACTCCCATCGCTAATAATACATGCGAAGGCTCTAAGGAAGCCGATGTACATGCAGAACCTGTAGAAACAGCAATATCTTGTAATGCCATTAACAAGGCTTCACCATCAACATAATCAAAACCCACATTAAGATTATTGCTAACTCTATTTGACCAGTCACCATTTAAATGTATAGATTCTATTTTATTAATTCCATCCCACAATTGATCACGCAATAATTTTATTTTTTTCTTTTCTTCTTCTAATTCTGCATTCGCAATCATGAAAGCCTCTGCCATTCCAACGATTAAATGCGTTGGCAATGTCCCTGATCGCAATCCTTTTTCATGCCCTCCACCATAAATCAGGGGTTCTACATGCACTCGGGGCTCACGACGTATATAAAGTGCGCCTATCCCTTTAGGGCCATAGACTTTATGTGCAGATAATGAGAGTAAATCAACATTCAATTGATTAACGTCGACCTTCACTTTGCCAATACTCTGCGCAGCATCGGAATGCAATAAAATTCCGGATTGTCGTGTGATGGCTGCATAACTTTCGATATCTTGAATTAAACCAATTTCATTATTTACATGCATCAAAGAAACTAATATCGTGTCTTTTCGAATGGCATTTTCAAGTTTTTCTGGATGAATAATGCCTTGCGCATCAGGCTCTAAATAGGTGATTTCAAAGCCTTCTTTAATAAGAGCTCGACACGGATCTAATACCGCTTTATGCTCTGTTTTAGCCGTAATAATATGTTTGCCTTTACGCGAATAAAATCGAGCAGCGCCTATTATTGCTAAATTATTGGCTTCTGTCGCTCCAGACGTCCAAATTATCTCTTCCGTATTCGCACCTATACATGAAGCAACTTGCGCTCGTGCCATTTCAACAGCTTCGCTAGCTTGCCATCCATAACTATGAGTAGTTGATGCTGGATTCCCAAAATGTCCATTCGCCTCTAGAAAACCTAACATTCTTTTTGTGACACGAGGATCTACAGGCGTAGTCGCCATATTATCGAGATATACGGGAAGTCGCATTATTGTTTCTCCACAGTACGCTCTGCAATAGAATTTATAATTCCTCTTAAAATATTCATTTCATTCTCTTCAATGATTGCACGATTAAATAATCTACGAAGTCTCAACATCAGTTTTTTAGGTTGACTTGGTTTAAGATAACCCAACTGAATTAAACAATTTTCCAAGCTGATAAAAAATCGTTCCATTTCATCGGCTGTGATAGGTTTGCTCTCCATTTCATAGAGTAGCTCAGCAGGCGTATTTTGGTGAAGACTCATGCGCAATTCGTAAGCGACTATTTGCACAGCCGCTGCTACATTTAACGAACTAAAATCCTCATTGCATGGAATATGCAAATGCGCATGACAAAGTGAAAGTTCTTCGTTGGATAATCCAGATTGTTCATTTCCAAAAACAAAGGCAATTCTTTGTTGATCTTTAAGTCGTGGAATTAGCCTATCCACACATTGTCGTGGGTCACTCAATGGCCATGCAACCGAACGTAATCGCGCACTAGTTCCAACAATAAAATGACAATCACTTATTGCTGTAGTCAAACTATCAACAACTAAAGCACTCTCCAATATATCACCAGCGCCGGCCGCTCTAGCCGTAGCTTCAGCATGAGGAAATTCCTTTGGATTCACAAGCACTAAATGATGCAATCCCATGTTTTTCATGGCGCGAGCAGCTCCACCAATATTTCCAGGGTGTGAAGTATTCACTAAAATCACTTTTATTTGTTCAAACAATATTAATTCTCCACATCTCAACTACGGTAATGGAACATCTTCTAAAAAATGTTAGCATACCAGAAATAAGCTTTTAAAGACTAATAAAGGAGATAGTAACATGAAAAAACTCAGTTGGGGATTCACATTAATGGAACTCATGATAACTGTAGCAATCATTGGGATTATTGCAGCAATCGCCATCCCGTCTTACCTCAACTACACTCGTAAAGCATACTTTAGTGAACTTGTACAAGCCACAGGACCTTACACGGTAGGCGTTGCAGATTGTTTTCATCAACTTGGCACATTAGACGGCTGTAATGCGGGCAGCATTGGCATCCCGCCATCGATTACAGAAAATCGTGGCAGGATTGCTAGTTTATCCGTGAGTAATGGTCAGATCATAGTCACTCCAATCCAAACCAACGGATTAGACTCAACCGACACTTATATTTTGACACCTAACGTGAATATGGGAGCTATTACATGGGCAGCATCAGGAGGCGGTGTGACAAAAGGTTATGCAAATTAAGCCCACGCTCCACAAATTCATTTGGAGAAACCCCGTAAACTCTATTCAACCACCAGAAACACTCTATGAACACACTTCAAATTATTAATAATGGCTCTCATCAAGTTTTAAACGATGTCCCAATTATTAGTTTACTGAACCAGATATTAAATGATGCCATACTCAGAAAGGCATCCGATATACATTTTGAACCCTATGAAAATGATTTACGGATACGTTGTCGATATGATGGTCTCTTATCAACCGTATCAAATTTATCTATTCACTTAGCACAAATGATTACTACTCGTATTAAAATACTTTCTAACCTCGATATTTCTGAACGTCGTACTCCACAAGACGGACGTTTTAGCTATCAGTTTTCATCTACAAAAATAGTTGATATTCGGGTTAACACCTGCCCCACTCATTACGGTGAAAAAATAGTTTTAAGACTTCTCGAGTCACAAAAAGAACTTTTATCATTGGATTATTTAGGGTTGTCGCCCAAACAAATAGAACTCTATCGCAAAGCTCTTTTTCGACCGCAAGGACTCATTTTAGTCACCGGTCCAACCGGAAGCGGAAAAACAATGACCCTCTATTCAGGATTGTCTGAATTAAACACCGATGAAAAAAACCTCTGCACTGTTGAAGACCCAATTGAAATTCAACTGCCTGGTATTAATCAAGTGCCCGTAAACCTCAAAACTGGATTAAGCTTTCCCACAGCCCTAAGAGCCTTTTTACGCCAAGATCCGGACATCATTATGGTGGGTGAAATACGAGATCATGAAACCGCTGATATTGCGATTAATGCTTCATTAACAGGGCATTTAGTATTATCAACCTTGCACACAAACAGTGCTACTGAAGCACTCATTCGTTTATCAAACCTTGGGATACCCTCTTATAATATAGCAAGCTCAATATCTCTCATTATTTCTCAGAGGCTCGTTCGTACCTTATGCTGCTACTGCAAAATACCTATCAAAAACCTACAATTCTACGATCCTGGCAATGGTAACTGCGAACACTGTCACAATGGATACGTCGGTCGTATTGGTATATTTGAAGTGATGCCATTATCAATTCAATTAAGAGAGCTTATATCAAAAAAAGAAAGCGTGGTTAAATTAAATCATCAGGCTTTTCGTGAAAAGATCCCTAATCTACGGCAATCTGGTTTGGATGCTATTCGATCTGGAATTACAAGCTTGTCGGAAATAAATCGCGTAATCTCAGAATAACGTCATGAAAAACAAAAAAAACATCGTACATTTTGAATTAAAAATAAATCAGTTAGAGATCGCTTTATTTACAAAGGAATTAGCCACACTGATTTTAGCAGGAATACCACTGACTAAAGCTATCATATCACTAGAAAAAACACATAAAAATAATGAATTCAAAAAAATCCTTTCTCATATTATAAACGACCTTAACCAAGGCTATACTTTTTCAGAATGTCTTAAAAAACACAATAAAATATTCGACGATATATCTTGTAGCATAATACAAGCTGGAGAAAAATCTGGTACCTTAGCTATTATGCTCATAAAATTATCCACCTTATTGCATAAATCATATAACATTAAGATTAAAATAAAAAAAGCCCTAACATACCCGATCACAATACTGATCATCACACTGATTATTTCTATAGGATTATTAGTCTTTATCGTCCCTGAATTTGAAAAATTGTTTCTTTCATTCAAAGCTAAGTTACCGAAACTAACGCTTCTTATTGTATCCCTCTCCATAATCGCCCAAAAATTTTGGTGGCTCCTTTTTTCGCTGATAATCTTGCTTGTAATGATTTTTAAGAAGGCCAAACAAACTAGCCATTCTTTTAAACAGTATCTTGATAAAATTATAGTAGTCATCCCTGTTTTGGGGCCGTTTGTTCAAAAATCAATCACTGCGTTGCTCTTTAGTATTTTAGCAACGTTGCTAAGCGCGGGCATTCCACTCATTAAAGCTATTTCTTACATTTCCCAAATCTCACCTAACTCGGTTTATCGAGTTGCTCTTAATCAAGTTCAAGGGCAAATTATGGCAGGACTATCACTGAGTGAATCTTTCAATAACACGAAATTATTTCCCAGTAACATTGTCATGATGATCCACGTTGGAGAGCAATCCGGTGAATTAGAGATGATATTAGCTCATATTGCTCAAATGGTTGAAGAAGAGATAGATCACAACATCACTATTTTAACCCAATTAATGGAGCCGATAATCATGTTGATTTTAGGTACAATGATTGGAACTATAGTGATCGCTCTGTACTTACCGTTGTTTAAAATGGGGGCCTTATTATGACACGTCAAAATCTGAGCCTTTATTTATTAATTATAGCAGTCATAACAGTATCAGGTGATACAAATTCAGCCTGACCCTGCTGCCCAAAATCAGGGACCCCGCTTTTTGCCCGACTCTTTCTCAACGCCACTCGACGAATCGATCCATCTCCTTTGGGTGGAGGAGAAATTCCTGATTTCAATCCACCACCTGTATTTAAAGGATCATCAGCCACATCTCTGGGACTGTCACCAAGTGGTGTTCTAGGACTACCACGATTTGAAGTACTCTGGCTTCGGGGACTACTTGTTTTTGAGCCATTCCTTGGAGAAACCTTAGTAACGCTAGACGCTGCATTACCACTCCAAAAGCCAGTCTGATGACCACTCAGTGATGGGCTCGCAGAAGGTGGGCGCCCGCCTCCCGAAACACGTGATGAACTATCAACAGTTTCCATTGATGAGCCATTGAGTTGTTCACTCAACCCTTGTCGACTTTGGGATAATTTCTCTGCAAATTTCATTCGGTACTCCGAACGAAGTTCAGAATAAGTTTGTGCAAACCCATGAGCTAAATTCATAAATTTTTGTTCTTCTTCAACGAGTCTCTTCAGTATCTGATAGAACATTTCACCAAATTTGACTAATGGACTTAAAGGTCCATCAGATACAGGATGCATGATATTAACAGCTCGTGTTTTTTCTTTAATTACAAAAGTGGAATTGAATAGTGCCGTAATAATTGCAGAGAGATCTTCAGCACCCTTCTTAAGAATATCTTGATCATGCTGAGACTCTTCAGAATATTTTTTCACGAGTTGCTCATAGACGGTGTTATGCCATTTAATTTCAATCTTATCAATAAGCGGCAGAATCATCGATAGCCTACCATTAAAATTGCTATTGTCTTCGTCTCTCTTTTCTATTGTGCCAATTAACTTTGGAAGCATAATTCGAGAGACAGCTCTGATGACATCGCATACCATCTTTATCACTCTGACATCATCTTTCTGAACTGTAGTAAGATTCCCCATATGTTCACGCAGAGCTAAAACAGTATACTCAGCCAAATTCTTACTGCGTTTATAGATCAAAGCGGGTTTTGGACGCTCTTCAACGGGAGGTAGTAACCTATTCGCATGTTCAGTGGCAGTCAAGAGTGCTTGTAAAAACTGTCCGGCGTATTTTGAGCGACTCAAAGCTTCACGCATAATTCCGTAAATCTGTTCCTCATAAGGTTTTCGACAATCTTCATTAAACCCTCTATATTCTTCAGGCTGGTCATGAGCATACATGTAGTAATTATTAGTCTGAAGAATCCATTGTTGATCCCGACGTAACTCAAGCAATTTTATTATGGGCAAGCCACTTTTATCGCCTTTAACGTCTGCATTGATAGTACACTTTATTGTACTGTGTGAAATTACATTTTTTTCGAGTATTTTTTCTAATGTCTGTTCTTCGTACTGCAAAGAATCTTCAACACCAACTTGACGAGGTGGAATTAATTCTAGCCGGTCAACAGATGCACAAACATCCTCAAGCGTTGCAAGACCCGTTAATTGATTATTTGGCGAATTTGCGCCTCCTAGTGTATCTGAAAAAAAACTAGAATCGAGTGTTAATAACTGAGAAGCAAGATCACCTAGATCTACAGAGCCACGAACACACCCTTCTTTCAATACAAATTGTTGCAATACGAATACTTGTTCTAACATTGTTAAAGACTTATCTAAATAATCTGAAATTAATGTCTTCAGTTTTTCATCAGGATCAATATCGTCCATAGAAGAATGCAATGCATCTTGAGTCGCACCACCCTGTTCATTTTCATCTTCGACTATTGCGAGAATCTCATCAGTACCTTGCATAATCCCTCTTTTGATTAACAAATTCCAAATACTTGCTTATTTGATCGTCAATAATGGCACTGCATCCTCTGAAAGATTGGGTTTTGTCGTATCAACAGAACTCATTTTAGAACTGACAGACCACAATCCTCGTTGCCATTTGAATGTTTCACTGAATCCATAATAACCACCACCCCCAGCAATAGCGCCTACCGCACAGCCTATACTTGCTCCAACAGCACTGCCATATTGAGCAGAAGGTAACGTTAGCCAAAGACCGCCCGGTCCACCTGCAGTTATCAGTGTACCTACCACTAAACCAAATACAGCACCTAGCACTAAACCAATCATTGCAAATAAAATTACTGACCAACGAGCTGAAATAATTTCAGAGTATAATTTTGTAGAACAAGATGTTTCAAAAGATTCTTTATCTTTTAACATCTGCTCTTTCGTTTTGCCTTTTATTTTCGCTGAGGAAGCTTGTACTGACAACTCATGTATAAGGTAAAATATTTTATTAATTTTTTTAAAATCCACCGCATCAAATTGATTGTTTTTTTGTGTTCGTACCTCTGCGAGGATTTTATTATAATCTATTTCTAGTTGCCTTAACATTTGCATCATGGACTTATTCAATTGTGGATTATCCACACGTTGAATTTCTGAGTCAGCTCCCTTAATCATTAAATCTACAAATGATTCTCTGGTTTTGTTTCTTTGTTGATCAGAATGTAGAAATTCGACAAAAAGATGCTGAACTTGTTCCCAGTTTTTCGCGGCTGATTCGTAATACGGATTTTTTGTAACCTCTTCAGGAACACAATTAAGTATTGAAGCGCGCTCTAATTCTACCGCAATTTTGAATGGGTTTCCTAATGGCCGTGCCAGAAGCATACATACTTCTTCGGGCCATAAAGAAATAAGCGCAGCAACAACATCAACATTTCCTAATCTTGCAGCGTCCTCCAAGGGGGTAATATAAGGATTCGTATTTTTTTCATTAGTATTTGGCGATCGGTGCCCATTGAGATGCAAACGGATCTTTAAAGTTTGATTTTTCTTAACTTCATGAAGTTTGTGATTTGACTTATCTTCACCTGATGTTTTTTTCTTTTCATATTCTTTCAGAAAATTTGCTGGGATAGTCGTTCCTTCAAACTGCCATGAAGAGGTAGTCGATTCATGTTTCTGCTCTGCCATTAATTGAATCAAAGGGATATTTCTTTCCAAACAGGCAATGGACAAAGGTGATTGATCAGCCTGATTAACTTTATTCCATAATCTTGAATCCGCTCCAAGCAGATACTTTATGAATCCCTTATTATCAGCATCCTCTAAATTTGCATCCTTTATTGCAAGATGTAATAAATTATTACCTTCATCATCTAATTGCTGAAAATATGCAGCACCTTTCTCAACGGGCAATTTATCGCGTATTTTATTAAAATAGTCGGCATCACAATAAAAGCTAGCCATTTGCAAAGGTGTCAGGTTGAATGGCCATCCCGCAGCTTTGAAGCACTCAATCTCGAGCTTGTCAATTAATAAATCAAGAAATGCCTTATACCTAAGAGCATCGTTGGCGTTATGTAAATCGGCTGATAATTCTTGTTTTAATTCTTCACCTAGCCCGTCCAATAATAGTTTGTATTGACTGTGTTCAAAATATAGCTGCACAAGTAATTCAAGAGTAATATTGGTGTGGCAATCGTAATTGACTTCGTAAAACTGGCGTAATTCTGCTATATCTCCGAAATGTGCGTCCAACTCCTGTTCATCATAACTCTGAAGTTTATCTTTTTGTAAAGCATCCAAGAATTCCAATAATCGCTTTGAATGTTGAGGATAATCATCAAGTACAGACTGGAATTCTTTGGCATTTCGTTGAAGCACATATAATTCACTTGGTTTATCTGCCTTGCAAATTAGAGTCCTAGCTCGTTCGTAGTATTGTTTATTATTCATCAGCCTTGCAAGTGGCTCTATAGTGTGACGCACATCCTCATAATAATAAATTGCCGCACATATTGCATCTTGAGGTTTTTTTGACCTCTCTAGTAGAAGATCGAATAACATCTGTTCGTTAAAACAGCGTACGGTATACGTCAAAGGGGTTTGTGGTTGAAATGATTCATCTTTCTCTTTCAACTCATCATTGGTGAGGTCAATAAAACCTTCATATCCATTATTCAGAAGTAATACTACTATTTCCCAAGCCCCATATTCAGTAGCAATGTGCAGTAATGAATCGCAATTTGGTATTTTTTTTTCTTTACTTGCAATGTTACTCACTATTTTACTTTTACTATCATAACTATTGACATGAACGATATCATAGACCTTTATCAAGTATTTTGAATATTGATCCGTTTTGACGTTTTCACATGCCAGCTTTATTGCGTCTTTTGCATCATCATATGTGTTACTACTATCATCCATTCCAACTTCATGGCCAGCACCCCCCGACGATTTTTTCTGCCCATTTCCTTCTTGTGATTTTTTTATTCCCGCAGCAAGTATTTCCGCAGCCTTTTTAAGACTTTCTTCCCCACCCGAAGATCCTATCGCCCTAGCTTCCGCATCGCTCTCAGGGGAATTTCTTGAAGAACTTGAACTTGAATCGAGATGACTGTGGAATTCGGCTCTTTGTTGCCCATCGACTGAAGTAAAACGATTTAGATCGAGTCGTGAAACCCTACTCAATCCCCCAGAACCGGAGCCTTTTGAGGAGATATCACCTTCATTAGATGCGTTACCACTAGAAATAGCTGCAGTAGACGCTCCATCGTCTACTTGTGACGTTGGGTGTTCATTACCCCTCTTCATTCATAACCTCCTGTAAGGCGACAGCAATTCACTAATTGCTACCCCCTAATGAATAATCTCTTGAGCATAACAAAAATCTTTTTTGTTTGCTAGACTCATCAATGCCCTAAATCCACCATTGATTCGTGAGGCGTTACCTGCAAGAATGATTAGCACGATGGGGGATTAAATTGCCAGGAGGTATTCTATGCAAGGTGATAAAAATGCGATAGGGAGTGAAGATAAGGGTAATGAAAACAAGAGGTTATCTCGATCTTCTACAAGTCCATCTCAAGAAGGCCATCCCCCATCGAGAAGATTATCTACAACAGCAAAACGTAATACACTTGGTCGCTCCACATTTAAAAACACGGACCCCTATTTTCTCGCTGTCGAATCTGGCGATCTAGAGATTGTTAAGCAATATGTACCTTCCAAAGAAAAACCCCACAAACAAAATCAATTGGGAAAAACAGGTTTGCATATCGCAGGACGTTTTGGTCATGTCGCAATCATGGAATACTTAGTTGCTCAAGGTGCCGACGTAAATTTTGATGGAAAGCCACAAGATTTAGAGAAACAAGGTTTTGATGATCGAGGCAGTTTTCGTCGACTGCCTATTCACGATGCCGCTGAAAGCGGACAATTAGCCGCTGTATCATTTTTAATCTCATCAGGATCAAAAGTTGATGAAAAAGATGCGACGGGCTTAACTCCACTTCACCTAGCAACCAAGGAAGGTCATAGAGATGTTGTGACATTGCTGTGTAAACAGGGTGCAACATTAAATACAACCAATGTAAGAGATGATAGTGAAGAAATTGGAGACACAGCAGTATTAATTGCTCTTAACTATGATCATAGAGGCATTGCCATCGACCTGGTTCAACGAGGTGCAAACTTCGGATTAAGAAATAAAGAGGGTAAATCAGCTTATTTAATCGCTTTTCAAAAAGATTTTGACGACGTCATCGCTGCGATGGACCAACAATTAGCACTGGAAGAGCAAGATCGTTTTGTTCGGGCAGGACTCGATTTTAGCGATGAGAATCAAAATTCTTTATTTCATCACGCAGCAATGATAGGAGATATCAACGCGATTAACATGCTGTACCGTTTAGGAGGCGATCCTACACTCACTAACAAAAAAGGTCGTAACCCGCTCTTTCTAGCCGCAAAACACGGACAGAAAGATGCCATGGTTTTATTCTACAACTTAGGAGTTAATCACACTGAGACGGATAATTATGATATTTCACCTTCAGAAATCGCTAATAAATATGAGCACTCTGACTGCGTAGCACTACTTCAAGAATGGCCCGCTCCACAAAAAAAAGACGCTGAAGATGCTGCTGATAATAATTCAGATAGCTCGTCATCTGAAAAAAATGATGATCAAGAAATCACAAGCAACACAGTACAACATAGAGAATTGGATTTGCAGCCACTAGGCAATCTTGAAGATGCCGAAGCTTTGTTACGACGTATGATTGCAGAAGCGGAATCGTTACCTACCACAAATAACCCTCAAGCAGGTGAACCTCTTGATACCCCTACACAGCCTCAGCCATTAACAAACCAAGCATCACACAATGAAAAACAGTCGCTAGTCCTTAATGACTGCCAAACAATATTAGCTCCCAATGGTGTACATAGAGATCCCGAAGTCGAAGAGTTTTTAGAATTACTTAGACAAACAACTCAATTAGAACAAATCTGCGATATTTCAACTAAATCAGGCTCCAATTTTCTCACCATGATTGCAAAATACGATCCTCACAGAAAATTAATCCAAACTCTAAAGCATTTTTCAACCATACAACTAAGAAAAATGCTTCAATTTAAAACTACCAAAGGTGAAAACTGTCTTCATATTGCTTGCCAATTTTTGTGTATTGAGTTATTTGAATTATGTGTGAGCAATATAGAAATTAATGTACTTGTAGATATGGCTAAAGAAAAAACGATCGATAATGGATTCACTCCATTTCATATCCTTTGCGGCTCTAGCCATGATGATAAAACTAGAAAACGTAAGCAGCTTGCTGAATCAGAGCATTTTCTCACTGAGCCTGTTCAAAGAGAAGAAATCACTCATTTACTCCTTCCAGATAATCTAACTATGCTAATGGTACGAATAGGCGTGGTATTTGGAGAGAATCCTGAAATTTTTAGTAACCTTGATTCTCGTGGCAATTCCGGGCTGATGCTATGCACTTACACACTTGATTCAACACTCATTGGAAAATGTATAGCCTCAATTAAAGATCCTAAAACACAACGTTTGTGTTTGATACAAATAAACAAGACTACAAAATTAAACCCGTTACAATATATTGCGGCTATGGGTGATGCAGCATCTCTTCAGGTAATGATGAGCGTTTTCGAGAATGAGGCTCAAAGGGTATGCATAGAACAGCAGTTACTCCAGTGGACACACTTCACAACAGTACCTTATGATCAAGCTTCTCTCATTCACTCACAACTCTACTCTGTACTGGAGTTCTTAATCTCACAGTATTTTTGGGATCAAACAAAGCAAGCTTACACGGAACAATTTAAAGAAATTATAGTGAATGAGTTTCGAGGATCAGCTTTAATTATCAGATCTTTAGTCAATTGTGGTGGTGCATTAATTGAACACCTGCTTAAAGCCAAATACATTCCGCGAAAACCTGAAATTTTATTCTTACTGATGCACCATATGGCGCCAGTGGTTCAACCCTATTCCCCTAGAGGATTTTCAAACTATTCGTCAGGGTTCGATACGGATCAAAGAAATCCAAAATTCAATGATCTAGCAGAACCCGTTATAAACATGAGGGGTCAATTACTGCACAGAATATTTAGAGTTTTTTGGCCAGATGATCTAATCAATAACTTAGCCACCTATATTGTAAGCATCCTTGGAACGCCTCGCTACATCTCAATGAAAAGCACAAGCGATGAGAAATTACTCAGAATAATTGAGAGTTTTTATTGTGATCCAAATCACAGTAACTTAAGTACAGATTACTCCGTATTAATACTAGCCTGTTTTTATCAAGTAACTCTTGGATCCCAGAAAAAAGAACAGATAGAAATGCAATTTATCAATCATATAAGAGAAAATCCTGATGCGATGCTATTCAAAATAAAAAGCCTATATCATTTTTTGCTAAATCAAAGCCATGATCTTGCACAAGGATTTCTAGAAGAGCTATTCGATGGTAACTCATTGCTAAAAAAGGCGTTCTTTGAATTATTCCCTGACCAGGTGGAATGTTTGAAGGGGGATAAAACCAATTTTATGGCTTATTCAAAAGAATTGTTATCTGACAACAAAAACACTTCAAATGAGTCAACTTGTGTCATCCTATAAAATTGACATTCGTTCAGCAACATGTTTAGCTGCTAAAACGGTTGACTTTATATTTCAAGCTTGTACCATAGCTTTAACTTGGAGTAACTACTCACTCCCAAATAATCTAAATGGAGAGCCCAATGAAAGCAAAGAATCATAGCCTGAACTATGCGCCTAAAGAAGCATTAAAAATTGTTAATCGTTATATTCCACATACCTATAATTGCTTACCATGCTGCCGCACTGTAGAAAATGAGGAAATTTCAGAAAAAGGAAAAGACTCACTACAGCGATTAAAACAAGATTTAAAAAAATTGGAGGTCCCAATTCATTTAAAAAGCTCTTTCTTTAGTCAACACGGTGCCGGTGTTAAAGATAAAGCGATTCATTTTAACATCTCTAGAACAATACAAATTCTTCAAACAGCACAATCCGAAGAAAAATATCCGGAACTACCTAATAATTGCCGTACTGCTCTTGCAGAGCTTAAAACTGAACTCGAACAAAAAATTGATCCTGCTAAAGAACATTTATTAAGTGCCCGTGAACCTGAATCGTATCAAGAATATAAGTAATTAATTGTCGATGCGAAATACCCTTAGAAACTTTTTTCGGTAGAATGATGCGAAGAGTGGCCTTCATCCTGTAAACTTCGCTTTTCTTCTTGTTGCCTCAAGTGTAATCCGCTCCCTTCGCGAGATGCAACAAGAGCAGAAACTTGTGACCCAGCGCTTGCAAACGAATCCGATCGCTGCTGACGCTCCCTCAATGGTGTGTTTTCAATATCCGCAGCGCTCCGATTTCTTGGATTACATATCAATCTTTGCAAATCCTCAGATTGTTTAAACAAAGAGGAGCTCACTAAGATACATAAACCCGAAGGTGAAGTCTCGATTAGGCTTAATAAAAATCGATTACTCATTAACTCATTCAGAACAAAGGCTTGATCGTGTTCTGCTAAACTAATGAGAACAGCGGTTAGCCTAGGGATAACTATGCTGACTTTACTTTTATAATCTAAAATATATTTATCGATATTTTGAATGAATAGACTAACATACAATCTGATCGAAACCTTTTTAAGCTGCTGCTCATTAGACTCCAAAAACAATCGACAAATAACCCTAGTAAATATTTTGAGTTTATTCGATAACTTTTTAATTTCTCTCAATAAGCCATCTTTCTTTACTTCAAATTCTTTTTTCATACGCTGCAAAGATTTGACAGCGATTTCGTCTATATCTGCTAGAGCTTCACAACGTGCCACATGATTGTTCGATAGTGTTCGGTACTCTTCTTTTTTTGCAATGAATTTTTTATTAATTTCGCAGTAATAATGAATCATGCAATAATTAGAAAGAACAAAATTTATTACGGAGTCGATATCATAAATCTTTAAATCTTCATATGTTATTTTATAACGATTCAGAGATTGTTGTATAAATTGTCTAGATTCGTGAAAATAACGCCATAAAACTGGAACCGATTTGATCACCAAAAATTGAGGGGCTCTCTTAGCAATAAAAAACTCACACACAGATTGCCTGTGCGCAACCAACCTACCCCACTCAGAACCAATCGTTTTATCTGGATCTATTCTTTCTGAAATTTGCAATAAATGTATCAACAAGAGTGGTGATACATTTATATGCACACGATCTTGATCTACAGTAAAAATATTCCGCAACGCGGCCATACATGATCGAACTGCCTCAGGATGATCATGTCCATCACCTATAAGATAAATCAACTGTTCAAAGTTGGCCTGACTAATCACGAGTTCTCTGAGACTAGAATCCCGACTACGCATAATTGTAGCTCTGCAAACTTCTATAATTCGAGCAACCAATCTCGAATCCATTTGTAATAAATTTACTAAATAGGCACTTCCAGAATGAGACAATATTGAGGTAAGAACGGGTTCTTTTCTTAAACATGACTCAATGGCTGATGCTGCTTTAGAAGATGACGCTTTACGATGTCGAATTTCCTCAATTAGGACTAGAGCCAAATCTTCTGGAGCTATCTCTGTAACCATACTTGATAGACATTCAGATCTTAACAACCATTCACGATACCATGCAACCTTTCCATGAGAATATTCTGTCAACAGCAAGCGTATATATTCTTTATGATCAATAAAACCTCGGCCCGATGAAACCTTAATTAATTGTTTTCTGTTACCACCCGTTCCTCGAAAATGAAAGTGCAATAGAGATTCAAAAGACCTATATAATTCTGACTCACTGGCTAAACGATGAAAAAAAGGAAGCCACATTGCTGAAAACTCATTCAGCTTTCCGTATAGACAAGCGAACTTTGATAGTAGGAATAAATCCGCTTCATGAACCAATATTGACATTAAAGAAGGGGTGCTGATAATCATTGAAGCGAAATCATTATTTTTGAATGCATTAAGTAAAACATAATTAAGGAGATCAATCATTTTCTGATTTTGCCCTTGAGAACTGAACCTTACAATACTATCATTAATGGCCTCGATGTTTACTCCGTCACTATGCACAGTGCCCATCGTTGAAAAAAAATCGACAGACTTTAGAATGTCTTGTGCTGCAGATAATTTTGATTGACACTTCTCATCCAGTGCGATTTCGCGAAAGCGATCTTCAAAACCAGGAACTAAATACAACAAACAGGCGACATCAATTTCAGAAAAATCATCGGCGCTTAACAACATAACGATCAGATTAATGTTTTGTATCATAATCTCTTTTAGATTATGTATATAATCTAATTTCTTTTTTAGATACTCAATTTTGTCAAAGGTACCTTTAAAGGACTCAGAATTCTTTTCTGAAGAGATTGACTGTAAGATTTGTCCATATCGCTGTATCTGATCTCTAATAGCCTGTTCATTTGAACAAAGGGTAACAAGCAACAACAATAAAAGCTGAGGATAGATACGAATGATGATATTGAGTACCGCTTCACTTTCTACAGCAAAATTACTGATTAACACATCAATTGCATCTAGATTTTTTACAAGGACGTTAACATAAAACAAACAATTCTTACTCTCACGAAAGAATGTTTTCAATTCGTTTACATCAAGCATTTTTAATGCTGATATCAACCAATCCATATTGCCACATTCAAACCGGTGATAATTCTCTATGTGAAAACGAATAAAACCATGAAGATTATCTCTCAATTCAGTATTAAGGAATTCTTGCATCATTTGATCAATCTTAAAAAGGCAAAAAAAACGTGGCTCTTCATACAGGCATCGTATTATATGAGCCATTTTTTCTTGGGAATCATATAATAGACTGAGGTCCCAATTTTTGATGCACCTTTCTTCTAACGAAGTAATCCAAACTTTTTTCGCAATGGCCATACTCCTCTCTGAACCATTGAGCAAATTATTTTTAATATAGAGATTTTCGAATAACGAAGAAAAGCAGTCCTTATCTAATTTCCTAAATACATTCCTGTAGTAGCCTTCGACAACAGAATCATCACAATGTGATAACAAATACGATTCACACAACAAATATTGTTTTTCCCATGCAAGGCGATAATCTAGGCTAGTTCGATAAAAATAAGTGAGTAATTCATTCGGATGCGATTCTTTTAAAGTGCAAAGTTTTTCGAAAAGCTCTGGATCTTTGCATAAAGCATCCTTAACACATCGTAAAGATTCACGTTTTTTATTCTCGAATAAAAGAAAACAAAAATCTTGTGGGTTAATTCGGTCTCTTAACATCAATGATATTGCAGAATCTGGAAAAGATTGGATCTCTTTCCAAAGCATAGGCTGATGCCTTAATAATTTACATAGCTCTAACGACCTTACTTCTGGACTCAAAATAGTTTTACTCTTAACCAACCAACTTGCAAGCTCCCAGGATTCGCGAGCCAGGTCTAGTATCCATTGCAATGAAAGACGACCTCGTATTTCATCATCAGCAACAAGACGGTCTAAACCGGGTACTTGAGAAACAGGCTGTGCATGTAAAGCAGCTATAATATAACAAGGATTATCTATTCGAATATAACCTTCCTGAGCAGCCAATTGTAAAATACAGGGTAATAATAGTTTTATTTTTTCATCATCAAGAGGTTCGTCAAGATTTACATTGTTACTCTCTATTAGGTTTCTAGGTATAACTTTTGTAACAAACTTACTCGGGTCATCACCAAAATTTACGAAAAGGGAAAATTCCAATGAAACCTCATCATTCTTCTTATATTTCTTGACAAAAATAAGATTTCCACATGTACTTCTAAATTCGTTATCATCTTTTAAAAAACGTAATTTATAACGGTGTTCTTTGCATAAATAACCTTTGATAATACTGAATGATTCAGACTCATTTAATTTAGAATTTTTAACCATGTCGATTCGATCCAGTAAAAAGGAAATTTCAGCCATCAGTAGTGGATTTAGACAATACCAAGATTTTAAAAGCTCTAAATATTGCTTATGCCTTGTATCTTTACATAGACAAAGTAATAACTCATACGTATGAAGAACTTCCCACATTATACTTTCATTTTTTCGAGCCACTAGAAATATTTTCAAGGCGGAATTAGCCTCAATGAGCTTTCTTTTCATTTCGCTAAGATCACTAAGAGCAAGGCAATCATCAACAAATCTATCAACAATCACCTGATCATTTAGATCAGGAATGTTGCATAGTAGCGGTTTTTTGGATTCATCCAATACAATATTGTTAGAACATCGGGCACTGAGACGCTCCAATAAAATGCCTTCATATACAGGATCATTAAATACTAGGAATCCATCATGTAATTCAATTTTACACTGATCTCTATCATTATTTTTGATGAAAAATGATATCGTTGTTTGTGCAATAATAGGTGCGGTATTGTCCTGCGTATGGTCGCCTGTATATTTTTCTGGCACTCTATCCGAGTTTAATCTATACAAATCTCTATAAGTTTGTACGAAATATAAAACTACGGTCTCATTATGAGTATTGTATTCCACATGGGTGGATATCGACCTAACAACATCATTACCTAGCAGTAACGATAAATCATCAGTCATATCGGAAAAATATTTACTTCCTTTTTCGCAACAGCGACCAATATGTACGTTAAGAAAGTTAATTAATACTTGATTATTCAGCCCAATTTCATTAAATGCGACTGACAAAGCCTCTTGCTGATCAGATAACCCAGCTAATTCAGTGAGCAACATTCTCCTTCCATTAATCCAAAGTCCCATTCGAATAATATTGGTAATTTCTTGTTCATATTTTTCATATTCTTCTTTATTTAACTTCGTACAGAATGTTGCCTGAATTAGATGTTTATATTGCTCAATTAACTGTACTCTGTATCGATGACTAATAAGCCTCCTACACCTGAGCAAGATATTGGGTGCTTCTGGATTTGCGATGACCTTTATTTCCTGAAGAAGAAGTGTCTTGAGCCCACAATCTGCAACACCATTTTCTGTAAGCCAACCATTAATTGCCTTTTCAGTGATGTTATCAGAGCCCAACTGATTGAGAAATGCTCTTAATTCTGGGATTTTATGAGTGAAATAATCAAGATAATGTTGATAGGCAACTTCTAGCTCTCTAGGATCAGCAACTAACGCCGGTTTGCCCACTCTTTTCATGACTAAGTCCTATCTCGAGCGTTTGAGTATAGATTGAGACAATAATTTGGCCGTGCGGCATCCCTGAACCTAAGCGTGCCGCTGATGTTTCCTAATTGGCGTAGCACCGACCTTTGCAATCTGACACTCCTTTTCCTAGTTAACTCCTGCAACCTATTACAGGATAAATTTGCTCTGTAAGTACCTTGATTTATATGAATTAAGATGTACTAGCCTACTATATAGCCTATCCCCAAAAATAGCAATTCAAAGTTGCAAACGATAATTGATTGGGTTTAGGACTTATGTTAAATTTACAGAGTAGTGTCCAGGGCATCGGACTGTATAAAGCAATGAGGGATCACCGTGAATATCGCACAGTTACTTGAACATCTCACAAAAATTTTTCGTGTCAATGAACAAGACTTTGAAATTTTGATTCTTTTAAAAAAAATTAGATCCATTCAAAATGATCCATCTCTCAAAATTCTTGACGAAGAGCTTGAGCTTCGAAATCGCCTCGAAACAATTCGCAAAGCTTTGGTTGACTATAATAAAAACACACATCCAAAACTTCAATTCTTAGTAGATAGCTCTTATCACATCTTGCTAAATGATGATCTTGCGACACAAGTAAAAATGAAAAAACTTACTGACCTTATGCTCAAAACAGAATCTCTAATTTCGAGCGATAGCAAAATTCCGTATAGAATAAATGAAATTTTGACAGACCATTCTTTGAATATCGAACAAAAAAGAAATTCATTGGAGGCTTTTTTAATCACAAATATTCAGCAGCAAATCGACTTAACGCGACAAAATCTCTTTAAAATTGCCCTCAAAATCGTATTATACGACCGAAACTATTTCCTAGATGAACTTGGCATTGTAGAAAAGAAACTATATGCAGTCCCCCTTGCTAAACAG
>JAKORL010000118.1 GCA_029777855.1 Pseudomonadota bacterium | reverse complement strand
TAATTATTTCACTCCTAACCAACGACAAGATCATGCAACTACGTGTCACTTAAATAGAATGGCTCCCGCTCCTGCTGTTATTATGATGACAGGAAATTTTCCAAGGCAACAACAAACAGCCCGAGAATCTGAACTAGAGTCAAATAGATACCAAATAATTGATGTATTTAATGGATTTGAACAATCAGGCCCCGCTCAACAATATGGTAAACCTTTCGCGAATGAGAGTGATGCGCTTCAAGAACGAATGACAGATCAGTATAATTTTTTTAGACGTGACATAGATACACAGGCAACGCCTCCAACTCGAGTATTGTATGATCTTCATGCGCTTGGATATCCTCATTGCGCTTCTTCTGATTTACCCTATGATGCGGCTTTATATGGGTTTGGCTATAAAGGTTATCAAAATGCAATTTATACCGATCGAGCTAATAATCTTGCAATACCACTTGATCCTTGTTATGACGCCAAAGGAAAACCACAGCATCCTATTTTAGGTAAGATATATATTAGCTTATTTACACCTGACTCATTACATTGGCATCATATGCGGGATCTCGTAGGAATGCAAAATTCAGGTCGAGTTCATGTTAGAGAATTTATTATTGTTGAACGTGAACGCAGTGCGCCCGGTGGAATAATGCAGCATTGTATGTTTTATGAGTCTTGTCTGATGGTTCCGGATTTTAGTGTATCTTATCAACCCGTTTTTGAATTATGGTATGGGTTATCGCCTCAAAGATTTGAGTATTATACAAAAAAAATTACTGCGGCAAAATCATCCGATGAACGATATCAGATAGTTAAAACATCTTTATATCAAGAAATATCAAAACATTTATCGATTGTTTTACTAAAATTAGCCATGGATGAGGCTCGACACAGAGGGGGGTATTTAGTATTTGCGCATGCTGATGGTACATTTAATTTAAGACCACAAAAGATTGATTTAAAAGATCAGAAGCTTAATAATTCTTTGCTCACAAGAGAATTTGAAATATACAAAGCTACTCAAGGCTTTCAATTTAGATCAGCGAGAGAAAATAATTTTCCAGTCGTAATACAGCCATGGCAATATAGAGAAAAAGTTTTTGGAACAGTGACTGGTACACTAAGGGCGAATGTTCCTGCAGTTTTCCATGGTCGCGAAATTATCTTCGATATTTTTAATACCCAAGGTGATGGGGATTGTGGCTTTTATAGTTTACCAATTCCCTATGATCGAAATGGTGTTGTTAATTTATTATTGAGAAATTCTGGAAATGATCGAGTAAGAGAGCTCACGGCTGTGGAAATAATGGAGCTTGCTTTAGAAATTACCTTGCCTGAGTCAGTCATTCAGGCATTTCCAGTAGTGAATCGTTATAGAGAATTCATGGCTCAAAATGATTTATCTCAAGCAGCATTATTAACAGCAGTTCTTGATGAATTAGGTAGATATAATTTTAATCAAAAAGATTTTAAATCTGTTTTAGAGCGATTAAATCAGAAAACTAATAAATCAGGATTAGAGCTGAGCTGTCTAAACAGAATGACTGAATTTTCAAGAAATCTTGAAGAAAAAATTGCATTATTTAAACGAGATTTTAGTGACATCATGGTATTTAACGCTTTTGTTACGGAATACCTTGGCAAAGGTGGTTGGTTGAGCTTTACAAGAGAAGGATTAAATTTTGAGCGTCAAACATCTTGTCTAGATGCTATATTGTTGTTAATGCATCCGAGCATTCGACTTTATATTTGGCAGGATGACCCTTTACAGCCTGAGCGTTTAAAATTAGTTTATTCTGGTGGTGCTGAAGATGGTGTACCTACTCATGTTCATCATGCGGGCGGTCGAGAATCTCATTTTTCGCTGATGGCAGAATCAATAAATCTATTGGCTGAAAAAGCGTTTGAATTAGATGTTGCACAAGGAGTAACGGAGCGAGGAGCTGAATCTGAACATAAGCGAGCTAAGCGTTCTGATTCTTTAGATGATTTACAAGATCATGGTGAAATTGGTGATGAATGTGATTGGACGCAATTTAAATTCTAAAGAAATGTGTCAATATTCGATAATGCGCCACAAGGATAAGCAAGGTGCTTAGCACGTTTTTACTGTCATGTTAATTCCTGGGTTTATGAAAACAGGTTGGTGCTATGGGTTACCAACTGTGGATGTCTATTGTATAAAAATTTAGTTGAATAGAGCAATAGTCTCGCTGGACTCTTTAGCGCCTAACTCTTATTATAGTGTGCATTGAGAACTTCAGCATTCAAACTAAGGGATAAAAATCGATGAAGCAAATTGATATTGTTCAAGAATACGATACATCAGCTACCTTTGTCTCTCATTTTGTTCATATGGCAAAATTATATTCTGATCGAACCGCGCTGATGTCGGTACAGAATGGCACTGTCAAGGAAAAAATGACATATCAGGAATTGATCAGTCAATGTAAGGGTTTTGCAGATCGAGTGAGAATGATACTCCCGTCAGTTCAGAAACCTGCTGATTCATGGGTGCCAGTCATTGCAATTTGCTTGCCAAGCTCTATATCTTTATTTACCTCAGTGCTTGGTTCTTGGTTGGCGAAGTGCGCATTTTGTATTATTGATCCAAATCAGCCTATTGAGGAAGTTCGATATAGAATTAAAAATATTCGACCCGCGATGCTAATAACGAATGCGGATATGGCTAATCAATTACATGAAAAATCAAATAATGAATTACTGATATTTGAACGTGGGATTGGCACGCTTAAGTTCTCTTATGATAATTATTCTACTGATTTGAGAGTATTAAATTTTGAACAATTAGTATTTAAAAAAAGCCGTGATATTCGTAGCGATAATTTTCCATCACATCAACAACTCGCTTATATTGCACATACATCTGGATCTACGGGTAATGGCAGATCTAAAGGTGTTGCTGTTGATCATGCAGGCTTACTCGGTGCGATGCAAACACACCTTGATATAATGCAGCTTACTCAAGATGAACGTATCTTACAATTTGCAGGGCAAGAGTTCGATGCGATCATTATGGAAATGATGTTAGCTTTTGGGACAGGTAGTTGTCTAGTAACCTCCGATATTCAAGATCGCTATCAATTAAATAATCTCAGTAGTCTAATTCGTAATTTGAAAATTAGTACAATGATTTTTACGCCGAAATTGTTGGAAGAATATGAGCCGCTTGATTTTCCTTGTGTTAAAAAAATTATTCTTACAGGTGAAGCGTGTACCAAACCGCTTTTAGACAAGTGGATGGGTAGTGTCTCAATTTATATTGGATATGGTTTGGTAGAGACTACCATTGCACTCACATTGACTCCATATGATGGCTCCCAGATTTCTATCGCAAAAAATCCTATGGGTGCCATGAGATATTGGTTGATGAATGAGGGGGCTGTTGTAAATATCGGTCGTGGAGAAGTTGTTGCCACGGGCGCTGGTTTGGCGCGAGGATATGTAAGAGATGGTGTTATCGATGAAGAATTAACAGCTACTCGTTTTGTTGAATGTTACGATCCTGATACCCCTGATAAAAAAATTCGTGTTTTAAAAACGGGTGATGAGGTAGAGCGTTTAGAAGGTGGGGTTGTTGTTTATAAATCTCGCCTGGATGATCAAGTGAAAATCGCAGGTGTTCGTATCGAACCTGAAGGTGTTGCTATACAAATAAAATCTAATTTGGATAAGAAATTTGAGACTGCGACGAAATGTGTATATGTTTGCGCACAGACTAATGTTCATAATCATATTCGCTTGGTTGCGTTTATCCAACCTGAAAATGAAGGTCACGAGATAACCTTGGACTGCCTTACAAGTATTTTTTATAATGATGGGTCAGTTCCTTTAAGCACAATGCCAGAGCAATTTTACTTGCTCGATCCCAACGAAAAATATTTTAATTCGCGCGGCAAAATAGACAAAAAAAAGATCCAAGCAGGAAAAGCTGGATATAAGTTATTATCTGCTCAACTTAACAATATACAGGGTAATGAAGCCGAACAGCGTATGCTAAAAATTTGGCATGACCATTTTGGCCATAGAAATATCAACCTCAACTCCAGTTTCGAGGAGTTGGGTGGATATTCCTTGCTTTTTATAAAAATCGTTAAGCAAATCATGTCAGTATGGCAAGTAGATCCTTTGCTTGAGGAATTGCCTCAGCCTTTAACTGTTACCTCTCTGACTCAACATGTTTTAAAGATGCGCTATGCCACAGAGTCAATTCGGTGGGTTAATCAGGTCTATTCAGATAAACCATTAGTTATCTGCTGTTTACCAATTGATGGCAATGAAGATTCGTTTACACAATTAATTCAGCATGAGCTTTTTCGTCAGGATTTCCGATTTGCATTAATAACCCAAAGATTTCAGTCAGAAGGCGAAGTATTTTCTTCCTTGAATGAGTACGCACGATATTTATCTTCTGCAATTAAACTGATTGCAGGTGTTCAACCTGTTGCATTTCTAGGGTGGTCTTTTGGAGGATTGAGTGCATTTGCGATTGCTGCGCACTTGAAAGAAAAGTATCAGGTCATCACTTTTTGTGGATTGATTGATGCTCCAGCGCCTCAAACATTTCATTTCATGGATCTTAGAGCGCATATTTCTGTCATTGAGAGTGTGATTAGAAAAACCATTGCTGGCTATGGGTGTGATGATCTATTCAATATACACTATTGGGGGACAAAAGAATTTGATTTAGATACTCTTAATCCATCTGAAAAGATCATTTTATTATTCGACGACGTTTTGAAACGTCCTAAACCTGCTTTAATCCACACGGATAATGCAAGAAGATGCTTTTCAGCAATCAATACGATTAAGCAAAACGTATTAATGGTTCTAAATTTTTTTCCTAAGCCAGTTGATTTGCCATTAACAATTTATACCGCAAAAAAACCTTCGGTTGTGAGTGATGTATTTCGTGTTGAGGTGACAGAGTGGCAAAAATTAATTGAAAGCAGAGAGGTTAAGGTACGGACATACGAAAGTGATCATTTTTCAATTATCTCGTTTCCGGCATTTAGAGAGCAGCTAAAAGAGGATATGCGAGAAAATATCACCAATGAAGATCTTGATGCATTGAGGAAAAAAATCAAACAGTTTGTTTCAATTCGGCAGTATCAAGATGCTCTTAGTTTATCCCACAGATTAATAGGTGAAAATAATTATAATCCTAACGATTTTTCATTACGAGCAAGACTATATGCTGAGTTAAATCGTTATCGATATGCTCTTGCTGATGTTAGTACGGCATTGCAAATTGATCCGAGATGTGTATCTGCCTACATCACTAAAGCCTTAATTTATCAGGCAACTTCACATGATGTATTGCCTGCAATGGAGGCTATTCAGAAAGCAATTGATATTATGCTTGATAATCATCCCGATATGGCTTTTTCACTTCGCATCAAAGCTGAATTACTAATGAAAATACCTACAGAACGTAATCAAGCTTTTCAACTATTTAGAAACGCTATAGCTAGAGAGCCGAATAATGCTGCAACATTGGCATGTTTTGGATTGCAATTGATGCTGTGTGAAGAATATTCAGAATCTAGAGTGCACTTAGAGAAGGCGTGTCAATTGGAACCTCAGGTTGATTATTATAAGGCTTTGTTGCGCGAAGCTGTCATCAAAGATTCAAAAAATAGTTCAGTAGTGCCTAATGCTTCATCGATGGGGAATAACGATGTCGGATTATTCTCTGGCGTTGGAACATTTTTTAGCAATGCTACGGCTAAAGCTAAAGAAATGATTGGCTCAGTTGTGCAGTCCGATACCACACAATTACAGACATTGCTATTTACTGCTGCTAAAGAAGGTGATGTGAATAGAATAAAACACTGTGTACAGCAAGGGCTATCGCTGACTCAGACCAATAAAGGTGATCGTCGAAATATATTGCATGTAGCGTGTATTCATGGACAAGCTCAAGTTGTTCTATTCTGTATTCAAAATAAATTTAATATTTTTGAGTACGATGCTAATGGCCTCACAGCAATACATCTAGCTGCAGAACGCGGTCGCTATGATATTATTGAGTTAATTTTTCGAGCACTAGATAAAACACAGCAAATTCAATTGCTAGAGTTGCCTACGATTTATTTGCAAGATGGGAAGAAAATTATACATTCGGCTGCGCTGAATCCTAGCCCTCAGGTTGTGAACTATTGTCTTGAGATGGGGGCAAATGTAAATAGTCTGACTCGTTTTCGATTTACACCTTTACATTTTGCGGCTCGATCGAGTCCTGAAGTTGTTCGATGCTTGATCGAGACTCATAGAGCAGATCCTAATGTAACCAATTCACTTGGGTATGATAGCTTTGAATGGGCGGTACGTGCGCACCAGATTGAGAGTGCTGCTATTATGTTGCCTCAGTATAATACTATCATAAACTGCTACACCTTGCTTGTTTCCGGGGATCCCCATTTTAAACATCTGATGGATGGGGATGATGCTTTTCATGATCAGCTAACGCCAGATGGTTTTAAGGCTAGTAATCTTGATAAAGCTCAAATGTATTATTGCTACGTTTACTATCAGTATTATAATGATCGAGACTCTTATTTATGGTTGCTAGCATGTTATCGATTAGCTGTGTGCTATCAAACCAGAGCGTTACGAAGTAGCAATAATGTAAATCTTCAATCTCGATATCAATCACAAGCTTTGCATTACCTACATGAATTACTCGATCGTTTACGGAGCGAACCCGCACTCGCTTTTCCAAATATTGAAAAATTGAAAAATATTACACATCGTGATCAAATACATTTAAATGAACTATTCCAACAATTGTTCGATCAATTACATGAACGAGTGAGAGTCATCAAAAAATCAGAAAGCAATGTGCTTAATTGCACAAAC
The DNA here is from genome assembly GCA_029777855.1 of Pseudomonadota bacterium. GTDB lineage: Bacteria > Pseudomonadota > Gammaproteobacteria > JAIEPX01 > JAIEPX01 > JAIEPX01. The sequence goes on along the minus strand of JAKORL010000118.1, from coordinate 8,029 downwards.
CTATTTGACATACCGGTTTCTGATGAGGTGCAGCACCTTAGAATAGCTTTATTAGCCAGTTACGAACAAATACTGTGTGCAAAATATAAAGAGGCTGAAAGTCAGCTACAGGCATTATTAAATGATGCTAATAAGTTGGAAAATGTTGAAGCAAAAGTTTGGTTAACCTGTTTATGTTTAGAGTTGTTAAGTTATATTAGTCATCTAAAAGAAGAAAGGGTAATTGAGCAGAAATTGATCATGTCTGTACGGGGTTATGTACTGCAAAATCAGCCAGTAGTTGAGAAGGCACTAAAAAAAATATTTGGATCCAATTCTGAGGATTCCTCCATTCTAAAAGGCTTTATCGAAATAGTCGATGAGCGTTTTATTAATTCACTTTTACTAGAAAATAACGCCTTAAATAAACAATTATTCAATAGGGATTTCCTAAGGGAATTAGTAATGTCCTGTAGATACAGGTTGGTTGCTGCAAGAAAACAGTTGCAAAGTAGTCTGCTTGGGCCTAAAGGCTCGGATAATTCGAGTGATGTTGCCACGTCTAATTCGATTTACAGCAATCTTGTTGAGATAGTGCATGGGAAGCCTTCTCCAAATCAGAAAATCGAGACTTTACCTCTAGCAACCACTTATGAACGTATACATAATATTGCATCGATTGAAGATCTTTTGCCAAACATAGAGGCCCTCCAAAAAGATATTGTGACGTTCTGTCAAAACTACCTCTCAATTTTTTATACTGTAGTAAAGTTTGCATGTAGCATAGTCGGAGATCCGAGCTGCAAGTACGCCGTTTGTGTGAGTGGATCATTAGCAAATGGGTTACCTTGTTTATATTCTGATATTGAATGGTTTATTCTGCTTGAAGACGATAGTGAAATTATCAGGGGCTACTTCCGTAATGTTTCTAATCTTGTTCAGCAACTTATGATTGGAATGGGTGAAACTGCTTTTGAAGTCTTGCCTAATGGAAAAAGTCCTACGCCACGTGGATTTAGTGAGGATCCTTCAGGATTAACGCCATCAAATTCTCGTGGATATGAGTTTATTACTACTCCTCAAAAAATGGCACTTCAATTGTATCAATATAAAGAATTACCAGTAGAATTTACTAATACTCTGCTTCATTCAGAATTTCTCTTAGGTGAGCAATTACTTCATGAACAGTTATTAGGGAAGATTGCAGAATATGGCCTAACTCAAACTAAAGGCCCTTTGTGCTTGCGGCAGGAGATTGTCCTGGATTTGGTGCAGGGGTATCAAACAGATTTCGCCTTAAGGTTAGATCAAACACGAGAAATGTCAGAGCAATTTTTCACTGTAAAAAGAGATATATTCCGTATATTAATTCTTTTTGTAGAAGCTGTATCACTGAAATTAAATTTAGGGAATATGACTGTATTCGATAAGTTAAATCGATTAGTTCAACTAGATGTAATTAATGAGAATGCGAAGAAGAATATTAGTAGCGCAATATGTTTGGCCTATATTATACGTAACCGAGCGCAATATCACTATCAAGAAGAATTCGAAGGCATATTTTATCCGCAGTATAATCCTGATAATTATCTGTACTCTAACCCCTATTTGATTACCGAAGATGATAGGCAAATTTTAAACAGGGTATATAGAACGGTTGCTCCTGTTTTTCATAATTTAGAAACGTTAAGTAAGTCGGTTAAAGAAAATATATTAGTAAAATTTCAAGAGGATTTTTTAGGTGAGGATTTTTTGAAATTAGCAGACAGGTATGGGAGTTCTCTTATTACAGCTCAATTTTCAAATGAATCCAAAGGATATTTGTTGCAACTTTACCGTGCAATTAACCCCATCGAATTAGAGGGCTTGATCGCTACCTATAGGCATTTTCATTCTGATGACTCTTCTGGTGTAAGCTATCGATGTGCGCTCGAGGTTTATAAACGAACGGCAGATGATGACTTTCGACATCATGATGCCGGCCTTGCATTGGCATTTCTCTGTATCAGTAAAGGACAGAATCTCGAAGATCCAGCCTATTTTAGTCTAGCTGTAGGGTATTTAGAGGATTTTCTGAATTCAGGATTTGATTTACAAGAGCATAATGAAAGATATATGTTGGCTCATATTTATTATTCGGATTATTATCAAGCGATTGGTCAGCTTGGAGATGCCATCAATCATTTACGTTTAGCTAAAGAAATTATTCTGGAATCCCCCCTCAAAACCTTGCAATTTATGCGTATGAGCGCAGGAGATATCTTGCCTAAAAATATTGAGAAGGAGGGGCTGGTTGGTGAAGCTCCGCTGTTGCAAGCATACTCATCTTTTGGGTGTTTAAATACGAATCATTGGCGCAGTCTTATTAAAATACATCTTCGAATGAGTCAGGCTTACTATGCATTTAAGAGTTTTCCAGCTGCTCTTGTTGCAATCGATGAAGGCATGGAGTATCTCCATAAGATATTGGAGAGAGGCTATAATGCGAATCATGATATTCATCTACTTTGTACTAAACAAAAGGCAAGCGTTTTACAAGCTCTGAAACAATATGATGAAATGTGGACAGTTCTTAATTGGGGAGTTAAAAATCAGCTAATAGTTCTACGTGATTTTGCAAACTGTCAATTATTTGATGCGGTTATGACCATGGTTGTTTTTTGTTTTGAAAGTAAAACCCATCTTGTCGAAATGCATCATCATCTCACTAACTATTTAGCGCACTATGATCCCAAAGACGGACGTTATTATGTTAATTTTCATGGTAGTGCTCAATTTTTTGCAGAGCAGTTGTATACTGGATTTGCTCAGAATCGTTTTCCCAATTTGATCACCATTTTAATGTTAATGTATAAGCATTTCGCAGATGTTTTAGAGACTGTCATTAATCCTGCTATTGTTGAAAATAGATTATCTTCTGTGTTGGTAGAGGAAAATACGCCAAAAACGTTGGTGCTGTTTTGTAAAGAAGCTCTTTATGTCTTAAAGTTAATTCTATGTGAACCAATGCCTAACATGATAGAAGAAGAGCGTCAGAAAATAGTATTATTGTGTTCTCATACGCAATTATTATGTAATAAAGTTATCGAAATCATTAGCCCATTACTAGAATCGGAAGAGGAGTTAGCATTATTAGTTGAGATTGCAGAGTTGAATGAATACTTCGATACAGCTAATGCATCTGATGATGAAATGCCAAAGAGTTTGAGCCCTGCTAATTAGCTTTGAAATGGCTGCGATGTGAAGTCATGATCTGAAAATGTTGCTGTCATTGAATGATTCGCAGTAAGGGCTCTAGGATTTGTAGAATTATGTCTTGAAAAGGGTACTGGTTATCATGCATAATCCCACTAATTATCATACAGGGAAGTCTTAGTTATGAGAAATCATTCACGCCAATATTGGGGTGTAGGCGCAATTTCACGGTACATTCTGGTTCTAATTTGTACAGCCATGATGATCACGGGCTGCTATCATAAGTTTGAAGAAGAGTACGTTCCAGCTAAGTGCCCAGAAAAGATCAGCGACAATATAATTCTTGCTCCTTTACCAAAAGTCTGTACTCCCGCAGCAAATCGACAAATAATGTGTGTTTTACGTCACCAAGCAGTTCAAGTGAATCGGGTGGGTGAGGACATGCAGATCATCATTGCGAGTGATCGATTATTCAGACCTGTTTCTGCGAATTTTAATGAAGAGTATTTGCATGTATTGAAAGCCGTTGGCTTATTATTGCAGTGTTACAACAAAGTAGATGTTCGAATTGAAGGTTATACGGATTGTTGTGGTTGTGAACATCGAAACGAAATGTTGTCCTTAGCTCAATCTAAAAAAGTAGCCAAATATCTGTGGGAACATGGAGTGGATTCTAGGCTTCTTTATACCAAAGGATATGGAATGCTAAATCCTATTGCGAACAGTGATACGTATTATGGTCGTGCGCGAAACCGACGTATCGAGATTATTTTCAGAGATCATCCACACTGGGATTAGAAAGTTACTGACTTTATAAAGGTGTTGATGAGTAAGCTGCTCTGGGTTATAGTGCCGAGTGCAGTATGGGATATCGATAGTACAAGGAGTGTAATATGCCAGAAGATGCATTGGAGCTAGTGACGCTCCGGAATAATTTTTACAGGGACAATTATCGTCGTCTTGTGATGGCGCTACTCATTTTGTTAAGTATCAATGCAGCGCTTGTGGGCGTTGTTATTTATCAATTTTCATCTCGTCCTGAGCCTCGATATTTTGCTACGAGTGCTGATGGTAAAATCACACCTATTTATGCTTTAGATGTTCCGATGGTATCTGCGTCGGCATTATTATCTTGGGCTAATCAAGCAGCTGTTGCAGCATTTAGTTATAATTTTGCAAATTATCGTCAAGCCTTACAGGATGCGTCTGATTATTTTACACCGGAAGGCTGGAAAGATTTTCAGGCCGCATTGGAAAGTTCGAACAACTTGAATGCTGTGATTACAAAAAAATTGGTTGTTTCGGCGGTTGCAACGGGGGCACCTGTTATCGTTGATCAGGGTATTATTTATGGTCGGTATTCATGGAAAGTTCAAATGCCTCTTTTGGTTAACTTTCAAAGTGCAAGTACCAATTTCCAAACTCCGCTGTTGGTAACATTGCTCATTACTCGTGTATCAACACTCTATGTGCCAAAAGGGATCGCAATTGCTCAGTATATTGCGGCTCCAGCCGGTGGTAAAACAGCTATTGGTGGTTAATAAAGGGAACCATGATGAAAAGAGTATTACTGATCACTTCAAGCACGGTTTTAGTCTCAATAGCATTCATGGCAGTTGCCCAACAGCAACAGCCAGGCATTTCAGCTTTACAGCAGCAGCTGCAACGCTTGAATGATACGACTCACGGTGGTCCGGGTACCACGTCTGATATTAAGCCTCCTGTGAGCCCTGCAGCTACTAGCACTCCGGGTGCGCCAGGTGCGCAAAATGCTGCAGGAAATTTTGATGCGAGTCCAACAGCTCAACCTTCATTGGCTGGTGCTGCTCCTCAGCAAGGAACGGTGGCAATAAATACTTTGCCGGGGCAGGGACCAAATGCTCCAGGCGGTCAAGCTCAAGTGCCTGAAGTTGTTATGCCTCCTGTCCGTGATCAAGCTTTTGAAGAAACAGTACGAACTCAGTTGCCCATGACACCAGAACAAATTCGAACGCTTAAATCGATGTTTGATGAAGCTCAAAAGGCAGCTGCAGAAACGCCTGGAACTCCTCCAAAGCCTACGTCAAACTCACAGATTGTTGATTTATCGCCCGGCGCGACTCCACCGATTATCCGACTACAAGGTGGTTTTGTGACATCGATCGTGTTTTTAGATGCTACAGGGTCACCATGGCCTATAGCCGCATATGATTTAGGTGATCCGCGGTCGTTCAATATTCAATGGGACCAAAAGGGTAATACGTTGATGGTGCAAGCGATTAGTGGTTATAAGACGGGTAACGTTGCTGTAATGTTGCAAGGATTAAACACGCCCATCATGTTGACATTATTACCAGGGCAAAAAGCGGTTGATTATCGAGTTGATTTGAGATTGCCGGGTATCGGACCGAATACTGTTACAACAGTGACTCATTTACCTGGTAAAGAAACGCCCGCTTTACTGGATGTTCTAAACGGTGTTCCCCCACAAGGTAGCACGACGTTAAAAATTTCTGGATGTAGTAAGTGTAATGCATGGCTGTACAACGGCGAAATATTCTTACGTACTCGTTTTACTGTGCTGTCGCCTGGCTGGATAGCGACTTTGACGAGTGCCGATGGTATGCATGCTTATCAGTTGCCCTCGACACCTGTTATTTTGGTGTCTGATAAAGGTAAGACGGATACTTTGACTGTGGAAGGATTCTAACGCATGGCTGACGAAGGTAAATCCTACGGAGTAGGTGGATCATCTGGACGTTTTCGGACGTTTATCATTTTTGTTGTTGGGCTGGTCTTTGTGATCGGAATAATGGCGTATTTGTATCATCGCCATAATGCCCAAGGCGGGGTAGAGAGTGCGGCCGCATTGGTGAAACCGCCGAGTATCGGTTCGGTACCTGGTGAAGCCACTACACCGGAATATGCTCGAACGGTCGAAACTGAAAATATTCGACAAGCTGAAGAGGCGGCTAAAAAAGGGGGCAGTTCTATTGCAACCATCGTAAGACCGGTTTTTGCGGGTGGTGGGGAATATGAAGCTTCGGAAAATGCCAAACCTGGCTGTTCTATGGAAGAATTGAAAAAAGCGCGTGATGCAGGTGTTAAAGCGAGCGAACTAAAATGCCGTGGTTGTAGCGCGCGCGAATTAAGAGCAGCAGGATATAGTGCCGCTGAACTGGTTGAGGCTGGGTATGGAGCTGCGGAATTAGCGCGAGCAGGGTTCACTGCTGCTGAATTGAAAGCAGCTGGTGTGACGGCTGCAGAATTGTTAAAAGCTGGATTAAGTCCAAATCAGCTTGCCCAAGCAGGTTATACCGTATGCGATTTAGTACAAGCAGGTACCAAACCTAATCAATTACAAGCAGCGGGATTTACCACTGAGCAATTGGCAGAAGCAGGGATCGGAGTAAAACCAGGTAAGGATGCACCTAAAGATTGTAATCCTCAAAGTTTAGCTAGAGCTAAACGCTCAGGTATCACCGCAGCAGAACTTCGTGGTTTGAGTTGTGGTGCAGGGGCTCTACGAACTGCAGGGTATACTGCTCGTGAATTAAGAGCAGCGTGCTATTCGGCTGCTGAATTGCGTGCGGCTGGATATACCGCAGCTGAGTTAAAAGATGCTGGATTTTCAGCGGCGGAATTGCGAGCGGCTGGTTTTTCTGCAAAAGAACTCAAAGATGCTGGATTCAGCCCAAAAGAATTGAGAGACGCAGGGTATTCAGCTGAACAGCTCAGAAAAGCGGGTTTCACACCGGATGAATTGCGTAAAGCAGGTTATACGGACGGAGACCTCCAAAGAGCAGGATTTACAGCAGAAGAGTTAGGGAAAGGCGGTGCAGCTGCTTTAAGTCCAGCCGAAAGTGCTGCGTTAGCAGCGGCCAAGGCGTCTTTAGAAAACCCTTGTAGTGAGTTGTCTCTACGACAGGCGAAGGCCCAAAATATTTCCGTAGAAAAACTAAAATCTTTCCACTGTACCGCGTTGCAATTGCAAAACGCCGGATTTGATGCGCAAACTGTTGCTGCGGCTGCGGCTACTGTAGTTGGGGGTGTTGCGGTTGTTACGAATGGAAACAAAAATCCTTGGGGCGCTCAAGATGCCTTTGAGAAATCATTGACACCCGAGCAACGTCGAGATCTTATGGATCGTACTACACAGGCTATGGAAAATGTCTCTGGTACGATGTTGGCGGGTTGGGTGCCTCCTGCGAATCAAGTCTATGTTGCTGCGCCTCCACCAAAAGGTGGTAGTGGTGCTCTAGGTGCCGATGGTAAAGGGCGGGGAGAAGGTGCTGAGGGTGCTGGTGGCGGACAAGAAGGTGGTAAAAAACTGAAGGGCACTGTGGTCAAGGCAGGAACCATCATGTATGCCAGCTTGGATACTAGCATCAATTCCGATGAGAAGAGTCCTATTTTAGCAACAGTTGTTTCTGGCCCATTAAAGGGTGCGCGACTGATCGGTGAATTCAATTTGCAGAGTGATGCTATCGTTGTGAATTTCAATAAGATCAATCTGCCTCAATTGCCTGCGAGTGTTGCGTTCAAGGGTGTTGCCATTGATCCCGAAACAGCACGTACCGCATTGGCACATAATGTTGATAATCACTATTTACTACGATATGGCTCATTATTTGCTTCCTCATTCGTTTCAGGGTTGGCAAGTGCGATTCAAAGTTCTGGATCACAATCCTCGTCTGGTGCGGGGGGGCTAGTTGTAACCCATGACCCTCTTAATACTACGGAAACAATATTATCCGCCTTGGGCGCCGTGGGAACCGCGTATTCTAGTGTTATGGGTGCTAATTTCAATAGACCTCCAACCGTTACTATCGAAGGCGGCTCTGCCATTGGAATCCTGTTGACAGATGATTTGGAG
>JAKORL010000117.1 GCA_029777855.1 Pseudomonadota bacterium | reverse complement strand
TATCTGGTCTGAAAACCGGATGAAGCGGCAGACGGGTCTTTCAAAGATTTTCCTGACGAGCAAGAACATTTCCTATCCCACACTGAGCAGGCAAGGCGACCATCGGATGATCTCATGCAAACACCCTGGGCGGGCAGCGGAATACTGATCGATCGGACTCGCCAGCCACCCGACACGTCACACGCTGGCGACTGGCTCGCACCACCTGGCCACCCACAACCTCCAAGGCCAACCATCAATGGCAGGTGCGGACGAAACATAAACCAGGCTCGGGTTGAAATGAACCGGTCAAAGCGATCCGTACAGGCTCGCAATGAACCGATCTCAAGCCTCTCGTATGCCCATTGACAGCGAGTCCACGAGACTGCGGTTAGCACCGATAGGCTGTACAAAAGTGAGCAATATATATCCTCGAAAAGCTGGATAGGAAAATCTTTTAATATCATACGATTGGATGGGTAGAAATCAGGTGGTCGAGGTCATGCCCTTGGTTCGGTCCAACCTCTCCAACCTTGCATTATGGACACGCGCCAAGTGAAACCCCATGAGCGGCCTATCGACTACACACAAGATGCTAATCTCATGAATAACGAAATTTTAATTGATTCAATAACTTTTTATGTCGCAACGCAACACGCATATAATGAACCACAATGGATGATTTTGGCTGAAGCCCTGTTTTGGCTGGAGCCCTCTATCAAAGCACGCAACTTCATGACTGGCAACCAATAAGATGGCGCGTTTTTTGCTAAAAAAACAATTCAACTCCCTTACGATGCTTACACATTCGAAAATAAGCGGTTGATCAACTTCGAACGTTGCGTGCCCACGCATACAACCGATACCGACATATTTTAAGGCATGCTATCATGAACACATTAAGCAACAGAAAAGATTTAAATTATCACCCCAAGGTACTAATAATCGATATTGATGAAACCAATGCAAAATTAATTGCCGAAATCCTTGAAAGCGAGAATTATAGGGTTCAAATCACCATCAATTGCCAAAAAGCTTTAGCGCATGCCCAACAACACCAACCCGACCTGATTATATTAGATTCCATGATACCGAGTTATAATGGACTCAAAGCAGCTCAAGTATTAAAAAATACCCCTGAAACAAAGAACATTCCTATTATAATAACCACCGATTTGGACTCATACAGTGCCAAACAGGATTTCAACAATAATACCGATGAAATTTTGATTAAACCAGTCAACCCAATTGAATTATTGACTCGCGTCAACACTATGTTCAAATTAAAAATATATAGGGATCAACTTGAAATTCGAAAGAATATTGAATGCAATTTCACCAATGAGGACGGCATAGTAAAAACAAAATCAATTAGCAGCGACACCAGGAATCATTTTTTACTTATAGAAGATAACTTGACAGAAAAAAGCTTAATATTCAATATGCTAAATCAGGAACAATTTATTATCACCTTGACCAACACAGGAGAACAAGCGATCGCTCTTGTACACAACAAATTATTTGATTTGATAATTATCAACACGGTGCTTCCTGATATGGATGGACTGGATATTTATAAAATAATCAAGCGCATAGATCTTTATCAATATACACCAATCATATTTGTATCCAATACCAATGACTATCAATTAAAACTAGCGTGCCTCGAATATGGCGCGGATGATTTTTTCATCAATCCCATCAACAATAAAGAATTTATGGCAAAAATCAATTTATTACTAAAAAAGAAAACATATACAGATCAATTATATGACAATTATCAGGCGGCGATTAACTCGGCAATCAAAGATGGGCTAACCAATTTGTTTAAGCGTTCTTACTTTATAAGATGCTTAGATCATGAAATAAAAAGAACCTTACGCACGATGGGATGCCTCTCGTTAATGATCATCGATATCGATAATTTTAAAGCAATTAATGATCATCTTGGTCATTTAGCAGGGGATGCTATCTTGTATGAGTTCGGCAAAATTATTTTGAATAATATTCGGGATATTGACCAAGCAGCCCGGTACGGTGGAGAAGAATTTATTATTCTATTACCTAATACCAAAAAAGAAAAAGCTTTATTAATCGCCCAGAGAATACAGTCCGCCCTACTAGAGATACCCTTGCCTTCAAATCTTCCAAGTATTCTTAATAAGCTAACGGTCAGTATTGGGATTGCAGAGTTTCCATGCTGCGCAACATCGTCAAGTGAACTACTCAATAAAGCAGATCTCATGCTTTATCAAGCAAAAAAAACAGGAAAAAATAAGGTTTGCCTCTAAGGCACCTAATTACCAAAAATATTAATTAATTGTAAGATAGCAGCCTTGATAGAGTAACGATAAGTTGAACAGCATCAGAAATTAGAGCATCGTACTAATTTATAAAGATCCGATTTTTACCTGATTTTTTAGCATGGTATAGTCGGTGATCTGCCTTTTCTATAAGCTCATTTGACTTAATAGCATCTATCGGACAAAAAGCAATACCTATACTGACGGTAATACGTGCCAGCAAAGGATTTTCAACCTCTGGAAAAACATATTGTTCAACAGATTTTCTAATTCTTTCAGCAACAGCAATAACTTTTTCAACCTCAGCATAGGGAAAAACTATAGCAAACTCTTCTCCACCATAACGCACCGGAAAATCTATTTCCTGGATATGCGACCTAATAAGCCGAGCAAAAAATCTTAGAATCTCGTCACCAAACAAATGACCTAATTCATCATTGTATTTTTTAAAATCATCTAAGTCTGCGATTAATAACCCAACATTATATTGATGACATTGCGCTCGAGCAATTTCTATATCAAGATAGCGTTTAAAATATGATTGATTATAAAGCTGTGTCAATCCATCGGTAACCGCCAAACTGAGCGCCTGCTCCCGGTGTGACTGAAGTAAATCGTGATATGCTTTTTTTCTCAGCAAAGCATTTATTCTCGACTTCAGTTCTCGATTATCAATAGGCTTAACCAAGAAATCATCTACTCCTTCTTCTACCCCTTTTAACCTGCTTTCTAAATCAGATAAACTAGTAATCATCACTATTTGTATATCTCGAGTTCGATCGTTATTTTTTAAGTACTGACAGACTTGATAGCCATCTAATCCGGGCAAAATAATGTCGAGCAATATCAAGTCAATTTTTTCATTCATGGCAAGAGAAATTGCTTCCTCACCTGATTTTACTCTCATCAACTGGTAAGGTTCATTAATGATTAGCCGCTGAATCAGCTTTGAATCTTTATCATTATCTTCGACGAGAAGCACACTCTGCACATTTTTATTTCGAAAAGACTTTTCATTCAACGAAGAAATATTTTTTTGGCCCTCAGATTGTATACGAACAACCATTTGTTCTCGGTACTGTTTAAGCCTCAGCATGGATCTAATGCGTGCAATAATTTCAATTTTATTGATTGGCTTTGTTAAAAACTCATCAGCCCCAGCATCGAAACCAAGCTTTTTATCATGTTCACTCTGTAAGGCTGTAACCAAAATAATCGGAATATCTTTTGTTTGTGGATTTTGCTTAACCAATTGAGTCACTTGATAGCCATCGATTTCTGGCATCATAATATCCATCAAAATCAAATCAATTTTTCTACTATTAACAATATCCAATGCAGCCTTTCCATCATAAGCTGTAATAATATCAAAATGCTCTTTAAAAAGCATGGCACTAATTAATTTTACATTATTTGGTTCATCATCAACGACTAAAATTCGAGGCTTATAATCAATTTCCTGTTTTTTTGGCTCTATATCTTGCTCATCTTTGGATTTAATAAAATAAAATATTTCATTCATAAATGTACGAGTATTAATAGGTTTGGTAATATATCCATCACAACCTGCTGCTTTTGCCTTATTATCATCTCCTATCATAGCATGTGAAGTAAGTGCCACTATGGGAATATGATTCAAGTCAGGATCTTGTTTAATGATGCGGGTTGCTTGCAAACCATCCATATCAGGAAGTTGTATATCCATCAATATCAAATCAGGCTTGTGTATTTTAGTTAAAAGAATCCCACTCTCTGCATCGGTAGCCTCAATAACTTGACATTGCGCCTTATTGATGATGCTCTTAAGCAGCTTCATGTTCATTTCATTATCTTCTATGATTAAAATAACTGGGGCCATAAATCCTCCCAATAAAAATTTTATAATACCAAGTTACAGATAGATCTTCACGTACCGTTTAGCCACCTTGCCCGGCAAGGCAACGAGCGACTGGCCAGCAGTGATGATCGGGATGGCACGTTCGAAAGTGGCACCAATATGAGTGGCCACGCTGGCGACTTCGATCAGGTCTGCAAGCAAGGCGGAGATCTACAAGCTGATGGGGGACATATGCCGTGAATCTTGCGAGCGATCATCCAATATCACAGAGGCATGCTCGACTTCGTTACTCATCTGTGGGGATTTCGGGATAGTACAAACAGATGGTCTTCCAATCGTTGAGCAAAGCACAGTCAAGACATGAGTTTTAGCGCGCCGCTGCTCTAGCGCCGCCCGCGAGTGGTACGCGGCATAACCAAAGTAGGGGAACGTGCTGGGTGGACGAATCCATCGAGAGTAGACCATACCGCCGCCTTCACAGGCAACATGGACATCACCATCACAACCTTCAAACTCGTAAAGGCGCGAACCTTAATCAACAACCGAAATACTTATAGCTACAGCAGTCGACCGTGTTCGAGCCACGACGCTTTGTCAGCATACACTATCTTGCACAGCACCGAATTTGCGTGAACAACTCTAATTTCCGCTACAGTCTTTATTAATCATTTATCAATCAAGTTGGCTACATAATTAGTTACGGTGCTCAGGCACATGACAGTCGATCAGGGGTTTCCAAGTTTTCCATATCTGCTTCTTGGAGGATTTCGGTCATTACCGATAGGACAACAATAAACACTTATTGTTTACTAACGACCTGCCTTGTGGATACTGGGTAACATGGGATAATAAATTTGAATGTGCTACCTTTATTCTTTCCTTCACTTTCAACAAAAATTTTTCCTGCATGTAATTCAACAAGCTTCTTGGTTAACGACAAGCCTAACCCCGTTCCCTGATACTTTCGGCTTGATGATCCATCTGCCTGAACAAAAGGCGAAAAAATCCGCTCCTGGTCTTCCAGGGCGATACCAATTCCTGTATCCGATATGGAAAATTCGATATATTTGCTATCATCGGATCTCTTCTGAACTAGATCTTTTTCACTGTTAAAAGAGGGGTCTTGTGAAAGATATCGATGATTACCGAGCAAATGCTGCTGATTGTTTTCAAGCATGTTAATCAATCTTGCAGAAATTTTAATACCGCCTCCCTCTGGAGTAAACTTAGTTGCATTAGATAATAAATTATAAAAAATCTGTTTCAATTTTCGTTCATCAGCATAGATGAGGTTTGGTATATTATCGATTTGCGTGGTTAGCTGGATTCTATGCCTCAAAACCTTTTCTTTAATCATTAATAAACTTCTTTCAAGAACGAAGGAGGGATCAATTTCAGAAATGTGCAACTCCAATTTTCCCGCTTCAACCTTGGATAAATCCAGTATATCATTGATCAATGACAATAAATGGCGGCTACTGGTGAGCACATCATTTAAATATTCATCTTGTAATTCGTTTAATTCACCAAAACTTCTATCCACAATTAATTCTGTAAAACCAATAATATGATTTAATGGAGTGCGTAACTCATGGCTCATATTAGCCAAAAACTCGCTTTTTGCTCGATTTGCTTCTTCCGCCGCTTCTTTTTCTAAACGCTCCTTAGCCGCATTAGACTCAATAGCATTCCTAATATTTTTAATTAAGGCCGTTTCCATAAATATAAATGATTCAGCCAATCGCCCTACTTCATCAGTATATTTCATAGGCAACTCTTTGATTAGCTTGCCATACTCTATTGTATTATCTGTAAAATCCTGGTTTGGCAATTGTTTTGCGTAAGAAGTCAAGATTTTAATAGGGTTTGATATTTTTGAAACAAGAATTAAACTCAAAATAAGGCCACCCAAAAATATTAAGCTGATTATTACGCTTTGACGAGTGAGTAGAATTTTTCCAGGCTCTTGAATTTCTCTCAAGGGAACAGCAACCATAATATACCAGTCAAACGCTTTAAAGTAGCTTACAAAACCCTCCATGATTCGACTATCAGCAGAAAACGGATCTATATATCGAATGTAATTTTTTTCTGATTTAGCAGTAGCTATTAGATCATCAAATAATAAATTTCCTGTATATGCATTGATATAGTTAAACTGTGAGTTCGAGCCTGGTAGTAATAAATTTGGAGGCTTAATCAACATATTTTTATTGCTATCGAACAAAAACGCATAGCCTGTTTTAGCAATGTGAATATCAGCAAAAGTCTTAGTCAGAATTTCTAATATTTTATCCATTTTCTTCTGACTTTCAGCTTCGATATCATCAAAACTGATAATTGCTCCAAATGTCCATCCCCAGTCTTTTATTGGAATAAAGTAACCAATTTTTTTACTAATCGCCGCATTTTTATCCAAATCCCAATAAAATACGGCCGACAATCCTTTTTCATCAAGATTGTCAAAACGTGTAATTTCCGCTAAATTCCTACCTTTCAATTCTTCAATATTTGCAATAGACAAATTTTCATATTTTTTATTCGTATGGCCTAATATCATGGAGTTTTTATCAAAAACCATCAATTCTTCCCTACCTAAATCAACCGCCCTAATCCACGC
>JAKORL010000001.1 GCA_029777855.1 Pseudomonadota bacterium | reverse complement strand
TACATCCTTTTTATCTCATCCCAGCGATTTGCTAAACCTATCGCTTTTGCTTGTTGTTGAAGATTGCTGTACTGTCCCCCTGGCATCTCGTGAAAATATACTTCTGTGCTGGTAGACTTAATCCCAGAATCGAAAGCTTGATAATACGAGCGAACCTTCTCCCAATAATTTGATAATAGATTTAGATTCTCTAAGGAGAACTCTGGGCATCCTTTTTGTCTTTCTAAGGCTGCAACTAAGGCGTTAAAGCTTGGTTGAGACGTAAGCCCCGACATTGTACTGATCGCTACATCCACGATGTCGGCTCCAGCGCGAAAAGCTTCCAGATACATCGCAATGCCATTGCCACTCAGGTCATGGGTATGTATGTGAATCGGCATATCTACTTCATTCTTCAAAGCGGAGATCAAATCATAGGCGGCAAATGGCTTAAGCAAGCCAGCCATATCCTTGATTGCCAGGATATGTGCTCCTGTTTTTTCGATTTCTTTTGCTAAATTAATATAGTAATCTAAGTTATATTTCTTTCTTTGTGGATCATGGATATCGCCTGTATAACAAATAGCAACTTCAGCAATCTTCCCTGTTTCTAAAACGGAATCGATCGCAAAGCGCATTCCTTCAAGCCAATTGAGGCTATCGAATATTCTAAAAACATCAATACCTTGCCTTGCAGTTTCTTTTACAAATCGATTGATTACGTTATCGGGATAACTCTTATATCCAACTGCATTAGCGCCGCGTAGAAGCATTTGAAGCAAGATATTTGGCATCCGATCACGAATTAAACGTAATCTTTCCCATGGATCTTCTTTTAAAAATCGCATACTCACATCAAAAGTAGCCCCTCCCCACATCTCGAGGGAGAATAGGTTGGGGATTAATCTACTTGTTGATTCGGCAATATTAACGAAATCTCTAGTTCTAAATCTTGTAGCATATAGCGATTGATGCGCATCACGGAAAGTGGTATCGGTAATTAACAAATTTTTTTGATTCTTAATCCATGCGATCAACCCAGCGGATCCTTCTTGCTCAAGGATTTGTTTTGTTCCACTAAGGGTAATATCTCTAGCGGCTGAAGTTTCTTTAGAACATAATTTCGGTATAGTTGGGATCGCAAAATCGGGTTTCCCAACCTGTCTTTCTATTCCTTGATATCCATTAATCGTTACCTCACCAAGGTAGTGGAGTAATTTGGTGCCACGGTCACGGACAAGTTTGAATTCAAAAAGTTCTGGTGTATCATTTACAAAATTGGTGTTATATTCACCCCTGCGAAACGACTTATGGTGAATGACATTTTCCAAAAATGGGATGTTAGTTTTTACCCCTCGAATCCGAGTTTCGCGTAAATTGCGAATCATCTTCTGAACAGCTTGTTCATAAGTTAATGCCCAAACCGATATTTTTACCAAAAGCGAATCATAGTATGGCGTGATATTTGCTCCCGTAAAACCATTGCCCCCATCCAACCTAGTTCCAAAGCCACCACTAGTTCGATAAACCAAGATACGCCCAGAATCAGGAGCAAAATCATTTTCTGGATCCTCTGTGGTTACCCGACACTGGATTGCATATCCGCGACGCGTAATTTGATTTTGTGAACAAATACCAATTTCAGGGGAATCAAGCCGATAACCCGCCGCAATTTTAATTTGCGCTTGAACAATATCG
>JAKORL010000008.1 GCA_029777855.1 Pseudomonadota bacterium | reverse complement strand
GGCAGAGTTACGTCGTAGTGGATTTGATGATTTAGTGGCTGCTGGGATTGTTTTGACAGGCGGTGCGTCCATGGTTAATGGTGTTTTAGAATTAGCAGAATCTACGTTTAAAATGCCGGTTCGATTAGGGCTACCACAACATGTACGCGGATTGACCGATGCGTTATTGGCTCCAACGTATGCGACAGCGGTTGGATTATTATTATACGGATTACAACAGCAAGACGATGGGGTGCGGCATGAGTTTCCGCTTACAGATGGTATGAAAGGACTATGGACTCGTATGGCAGGTTGGTTTAAGGGCCATTTTTAACTATTATCAGGAGAAATTAAATGTTTGAACTAACAGAAAGTGTTCCACATAACGCAATAATAAAAGTCATTGGCGTTGGTGGTGGTGGCGGAAATGCCCTTGAGCATATGATGAGTGTTAATATCGAAGGCGTGGAGTTTGTGTGTGCAAATACTGATGCACAAGCTTTGCGTAAATCCAATGCTCGCACTTTGTTGCAATTAGGTGATGAAATTACAAAAGGATTGGGTGCAGGGGCAGATCCAGAAATCGGTCGAAAAGCGGCTGAAGAAAATCGAGATCGCATCCGTGACGTATTGGATGGTTCTGATATGGTCTTTATTACAGCAGGAATGGGGGGTGGAACAGGTACAGGTGCTGCGCCCGTTTTTGCAGAAATTGCAAAACAACTTGGTATCTTAACTGTGGCTGTTGTTACAAAACCCTTTGCTTTTGAAGGGCGTAAGCGTATGGAAGTTGCTGAACATGGTATAAAAGCGCTTGCGGCCAATGTGGATTCGTTGATTACAATTCCTAACAATAAGTTAGTCGCCGTTCTTGGTAAAAATAGTAAATTACTCAAAGCGTTTGAAGAAGCGAATAACGTGCTACTCGGTGCAGTGCAAGGTATCGCGGAGCTGATTACTCGTCCAGGACTGATCAACGTAGACTTTGCGGACGTGCGTACGGTGATGTCAGAAATGGGCATGGCAATGATGGGAACTGGTGTAAGTACTGGCGAAAACCGAGCTTCTGAAGCTGCTGAAGCAGCTATTTCAAGTCCGCTTTTAGAAGATATCGATCTTAATGGAGCGCGTGGCGTGCTTGTGAATATCACAGCCGGTGTTGATATGTCGATTGGCGAATTTGAAGAAGTGGGTGATGTGATTAAATCGTTCACCTCTGAAAATGCGACAGTTGTGGTAGGTACAGTGATTGACCCTGAAATGACCGACGAATTACGCGTTACAGTGGTTGCAACGGGTCTTGGTAGTACTGCCCAAGATATCCAATTCAAGCCTAGAGAAATGACAAAGAGCGATGGTACACCAGATTATCAACAATTAGCGAAACCGACAATCATGCGAAATCAGCCTTCTGAAAAAAGTGCGTCTGAAATGGAATCCAAAGATATTGATTATCTTGATATTCCAGCGTTCTTGCGCCGACAAGACGAAGAAAAAGTGCGGTAGTTGTTTCATTTAAATTATGTGTTAGAATCTACTGTAACATTAATATGGAATTCGCAATGATAAAGCAACGGACAATTCGTGAAATTCACGCGATGGGTGTGGGTTTGCATACGGGTGAAAAAGTGAATTTAACCTTGCAACCCGCTCCAGTAGATACTGGCATCGTATTTCGCCGTGTTGATGTAAATCCGAATGTTGAAATACAAGCACACACCAAAAATATTGGTGACACACGATTAAATACCTGTCTTGTTAAAAATGGGGTCCGTGTTTCTACTGTTGAGCATCTGCTTTCTGCTTTTGCGGGGCTAGGCATCGATAATGCTTACGTCAGCTTAAATGCTCCAGAAGTTCCAATTATGGATGGCAGTGCTGGGCCGTTTGTTTTTTTAGCACAAGCAGCAGGTATTGTTGTTCAAGATGCGCCTAAACGTTTTATTCGTATTAAAAAAGCCATCGAAGTAAATCACGAAGATAAATGGGCACGTTTAGAACCTTATGCGGGCGCTGTGTATGGAATGACGATTGATTTTCCACATCCCATCATTCGTGCAGGAAATCAATCGTATGAATTTAATCACTCTGGAAATGCTTATATTAAAGAAATCAGTCGTGCTAGAACCTTCGGATTTTTATCAGAATACGAATATTTACGTCGCAATAATTTAGCATTAGGTGGAACTCTTGATAATGCGATTGTGCTCGATGAATACCGTATTTTAAACGAAGACGGATTGCGATTTAGTGATGAATTTGTTCGACATAAAATTCTTGATGCCATTGGTGATTTATATCAGCTCGGGCATAGTCTGATCGGCCGATTTGTTGGTTTCAAATCAGGGCACGCATTAAATAATGAATTAATGGGAACATTATTAGCCGACTCTAGTGCCTGGGAAATTGTCACATTTGAAAATGCTAAACAAATTCCATCAGGATTTGCGGTGGGTTCTTCAGTCATTTGATGGTGTGTGAATAATCTTGATGAGTTTCTCAATCATCTGAGAGATTTGAAATCTCGCATTTTTAATCCAGATGACCTTTTCCGAGTTTTTTCCAGATTGAACGTAGTTTGTCATCGTTGATAGTTGAAGCAGATGCAGTAATTTGTTCAGCAGCTACAGGTGAAATGCGTCGTTTGATTACGCGCGAAATTTTTACTTGGTCAATCTTTGGGCGAACGATACAGCGTATTGTTGTGACGGGGCGACTCGACAATGATTCATTAAGGCCAGCAATAATGGCCTCGCTGCTAAATCGAATTTGTGTGGAGATGCTCCCGTTGGGGGCGATCACCGTTAATATCCCTTTCTCCAATTTGGCGCAGGAGATTTGGCCGCGTAATGGAGGGGGGAGGATGGCTTGTAAGGTCTCATTCAGACGGGTCAAGCTGTGCAAATGGGTCATCAGCTGTGCTAATTTTGGGTACCCTAAGAGTTGATTTACGTCCTTCATGTCTCTATATTACAGGGGGCTATGGAGTTGTAAAGGGGTCAGATCTAAGATTTATACTTGTTAGGAATTTAACAAGTATAAATCTTAGATCTGACCCCTTTACAACTCCATAGCGGACCCTCCACCATTACGAGTAGTACATATTATGAAGTTATTAAGTAGGATTTTTGGAACCCGAAATGAACGATTAATTCGCCGCATGTCGAAGATTGTAGCGAAAATCAATGCGCTGGAGCCTTCGATCAAGGCTTTATCCGATGAGGCCCTCAAGGCTAAAACAGCCGAATTTCGTCAGCGTCTCTCTGCTGGAACTTCCTTAAACGACATTTTGCCTGAAGCGTTTGCTGTTGTCCGCGAGACCAGCGTTCGAACCCTGGGATTGAGACACTTTGACGTGCAATTAATTGGGGGTATGGTACTTCATGATGGTAAAATTTCTGAAATGCGTACAGGTGAAGGAAAAACACTGACCGCGACATTAGCCGTTTACTTAAATGCCTTATCGGGGCGCGGTGTACATATTGTGACCGTCAATGATTACTTAGCGAAACGTGATGCTGAGTGGATGAAGCCCATCTACGATTTTCTCGGTCTGACTGTTGGTGTCAATCTCACGAATATGCCTTTTGAGCAGAAAAAAGAAGCTTATTTAGCTGACGTTACTTATGGCACGAATAATGAATTTGGTTTTGATTATTTACGTGACAATATGTCCTTTAATTTAGAAGGGCGAGTACAGCGCGATCTGCATTATGCTATTGTGGATGAAGTCGACTGTATTTTAATTGATGAGGCAAGAACCCCATTAATTATTTCTGGTCCTGCAGATGAAAGTTCAGACTTATATATTAAAATAAATTCTATTATTCCAAAACTTAAAAAACAAACCGAAGATAAAGGTCCAGGTGATTACAAGGTCGATGAAAAAACAAAGCAAGTGTATCTTTCTGAGGAAGGTCATTCTCATGTTGAAGAATTATTGGTTCAAGCCGGATTAATCGGTCCAGGTGAAAATCTCTACGACGTAAATAATATTATTTATATGCATCATATTAATGCTGCATTGCGTGCCCACGCGATTTATGTGCGTGATGTCGATTATGTTGTTAAAAATGGTGAAGTAGTGATTGTCGACGAGCATACAGGGCGCATGATGGAAGGTCGACGTTGGTCTGAAGGGTTGCATCAAGCTGTTGAAGCAAAAGAAGGTGTGCAAATTCGAAGTGAAAATCAAACATTGGCATCGATCACGTTCCAAAATTATTTCCGTTTATTTCAAAAATTAGCAGGCATGACAGGTACTGCTGATACCGAAGCGTACGAATTTGCGCAAATTTATGGTTTAGAAGTGGTGGTTATTCCTACAAACAAACCCGTTGTACGAAGTGATCGTTCTGATGTAGTATTTCTTACCGCTCGAGCAAAATATAAATCTATTGTGAAGGATATTCTCGCTCGACATGAAAAAGGCCAGCCAATATTAGTCGGTACTACATCCATTGATACATCAGAGTTTTTATCCAAAATTCTGAATGAGCATAAAATTCCCCATCAAGTTTTAAATGCAAAATATCACGAAAAAGAAGCTAAAATTATTGCCCAAGCCGGTCGTCCTGGTGCGGTAACGATTGCAACCAATATGGCAGGCAGAGGAACTGATATTGTTTTAGGTGGTGATATTTCTTCGGAAATAGCACAGCTTGAAAATCCAACCACTGAACAAATAGAAGCCTTGCGTGCTGATTGGCAAAAACGTCATGAGCAAGTTGTGGCTGCGGGCGGATTGCATGTTTTAGGTACAGAACGTAATGAATCGCGAAGAATTGATAATCAATTACGAGGTCGCTCTGGTCGGCAAGGTGATCCTGGGTCTTCACAATATTATTTATCACTCGAAGATAATTTAATGCGTATTTTTGCGAGCGATAGATTGGCCAGCATGATGGAACGTCTTGGCATGGAAGAAGATACCCCCATCGAAAATGCTTTGGTTTCTCGATCCATAGCGAATGCGCAACGAAAAGTTGAAGGTCACAATTTTGATATTCGAAAACAATTATTGAAATTCGATGACGTTGCAAATGATCAGCGTAAAGTGATTTATTCCCAACGATTTGAATTAATGTCGGCTGATAATATACATGAAGCTATTCAACATATTCGTGAAGATGCTATTTCAAATTTGATCGATGAATATATTCCACCTGATAGCATGGAAGATATGTGGGATATTAGTGGGTTAGAAAGCATTTTGCTCCAAGATTTTAGTATTAAATTACCGATTAAAAATTGGTTAGATACGGAAGATGATCTTCATGAGCAAACATTAAGACAGCGTATCCAAGATGCAGTGAAACAGCATTTGGAGGAACGCGAAAAACGTTTTACGCCAGAGGTGATGTATCAAATCGAAAAAACAGTGATGCTTCGAACGTTAGATGCGCATTGGAAAGAACATTTAGCGGCAATGGATCATTTGCGACAAGGTATTCATTTACGAGGGTATGCGCAGAAAGATCCAGCGCAAGAATATAAGCGTGAAGCATTTATTATGTTCACAGAGCTTCTTGATAATGTGAAAATAAATGTCATCAGTGTTTTGTGTACAATAGAGTTGCGCGTAGAAGAGCCTGTGCCCGTTATGCAAGCGCCGCAGTCTATGCAAAATTTACAATATCAACATGCCGCTGCGCCTGCGCTTACCGAAGGTGGTGATCTAGAAGAGGAGGTGCCTTTGGGGGTCACCGCTGAAACTGTAGTTCGAAATACCCCGAAAGTGGGTCGAAACGATCCATGTCCTTGTGGTTCTGGCAAAAAATACAAGCAGTGCCATGGTGTGTTGTAGAGCGTAAGATTGGGGTCAAGTCTTGAAGTATGAATTAAGTAATTGCAGACAATTTATTGGTCTACGATTACCAATTCATGCTTCAAGACTTGATCCCCTCCAGCCTCCCTCAGCCTGCATCCACCAATCAGTGTTTTAATTTCTTGAGTACGAACTCTTCAAAGGTTATTACCGCTGGATTGATGGGGTGCTGTTTTAATAATGAGATATGTGAATCACTCAGCGTCGGTAGTTTTGTTCCATCAATAGCATTTAGATCTGCTGGAATCATAGTTTTAGGTAAAACAGATATCCCTAAACCAGCTTTGACAGCAGCATTTGTGCCAGCATAGCTTGGGCTACTAAAAACTTGTCTCCATTTAATTCCTGCCTTTTCTAAGCCCTCGATTGCGCTAGCGCGATACACGCATGGAGGAGGGGAGAGAACGAGAGGTATTGGCTGACCTTTTTCGAGTTTAGAATTAACGAGATTTTTATCTCCGACCCATTCGAGTTTTTCGGACCAAACTTCTACCCCGTTTGGAAAATCCTCTGGTCGACTCATCTTAAGTAGTACTAAATCAAACTCTTTTTTCTTAAATCTTTCATATAGGTTCAATGTAAGGTCGCAATCTACAATAAGCATCACTCTAGGATGGATCTGAGCAAAATGAACCAGAATTTCAGAGAGGAAAACAGAGGCAAAGCTTTCTGGTAGTCCGAAACGAACCTCGCCTGTTAATTCAGGTTCTTTAAAGCGGTCGATCACTTCAGAATGTAACGCGAAAATTCGCCTCGCATAGCCTAAAAAGATTTCGCCTTCATTGGTCAGGGTAACTGTTTTTCCTCGGTCGATCAGTGCTGTCCCAACCCAGTTTTCGAGTTTAGCAATTTGTTGGCTGACCGCAGACTGAGTTCGACTTACACGTTGGGCTGCATGTGTGAAACTGCCTGTGTCGGCAAGCGCTAAGAAGCATTTGAGGGTTACGGTATCTAGGTTCATAAGATTTCCTAATAGCCAAAATAAGAATTATCAACTTTTCTAATATTAACATATCTTATATAATCAGTAAAGAGAAGTAGCAATTCTAATAGAACTTTAGTGAGGAGAATCATCATGTTAACGGAATTAGTGACCGCTGTCTTTAATCTCGACGCACTGGCTAAGATTATGATAGGTCTTGTAGTCTTTATAGGGAGTTTGGTTTGGCTTTTTTCTTACCGCTATATGCAAGGCGATCGACATTATTCACGTTTTTTACTCCGATTGTCGGCGCTCTGTTTAAGCGTACTACTTTTATTCTTGTCGGATAATCTTATCGTTTTCTTTTTGGCGTGGTGTCTCAGTAATTTCTTGTTGGTCATGTTGATGGTCCATAAAAATGAGTGGGAAGCGGCAAAGGTTTCGGGAATTCTGACTGCTAAAAACTTTATATTAGGGGCTATTTGTCTTGCAGGAGCTTTTCACATACTGTTTGTTATTACTGGTTCAATGTCAATTCAGACAATTATTCAAATCGAATTGCACCCCACACAACAATTGGCTCTTAGTTTTGCTCTAGTATTGATGTTGTTAGCTGCTATGGCGCAATCTGCGATTTGGCCATTTCATCGCTGGTTAGTCAGTTCTTTAAATTCTCCTACGCCTGTTTCTGCAATTATGCATGCAGGTCTCATTAATGGTGGTGGATTTTTATTGGCGCGTTTTGGACAATTGTTTCTTATGGAGAAGAGATTATTGCTAGTTGTTTTTAGTTTGGGATTAATCACTGCTCTGATTGGGACCGTTTATAAATTAATTCAAAATGATGTTAAAAGAATGTTAGCGTGTTCAACAATGGCTCAAATGGGCTTTATGTTGATGCAATGTGGTTTAGGTTTATTTCCAGCAGCCGTTGCACATTTATGTTGGCATGGATTGTTTAAAGCTGCTTTATTTCTTGGCGCAGGTGGTGCCGTTCAAGATAAAAAAGAAATATCAAATGAAAGTCCGAGCGTATCAGTATTAATTTCATCATTGTTATGCGGAGTTCTTGGTAGCTATTGTTTTGCGTTTGCCAGTGGAAAAGAATGGTTTACTATGGATTCTTCTCTGGTATTGGTTGTGGTCGCATTTTTAACTTCTGCACAGTTTTCTCTTTCTTTGTTAAAATCTCTAGGAAAAAAGTACTTAATTATGGCTTTATTTCTAAGTATCGCTATTGGGGTTTCCTATGGCCTGAGCGTTTCTCTCATCACAAATTGGCTAATGTCTCTTAATTTATCTGAGGCTCAGCCATTAAATAGCATTCATCTTGTTGCCATATTCTTGTTAATTTTTGGTTGGGTGAGTGTTCAGTATAAATCTGATTTGTACAAATTTCTATGGTTAAAAAATAATCTGAAAGCCTTTTATGTTAAAACTTTGAACGCTAGTCAACCTCATCCTCGCACGATTACTGTTCAGCGAAATCATTATCAATATTAAGGAGATATCTCATGAAAGCAGTTATGAAAAATGTTAGTGAAACGATTTCTAAATCAAAGCCCGTTCTCTACGAGGTACCTTTGAAACCTATGAAAGAGTTTGTCGAAGAAGCATGGGAAATTATTTCGCCGGTTTGGCCATTAGAAAATGTTATCGCATGTAATCCATTGCAAGGCTTAGAATCACTTGGATTTGAAAAGGCGATTCAAAAGGGTTTTCATTTGTTTGAGAAATCAGATTTGCCTGAGCCCTTGTGCAACATCAATCGTGAGACCATAAAATGGTGCCAGGCATTTTTTGATAGAGGCCAATCTACCTTCCCGATGCCCGGTAGAGAAAAAGGGCTCTATCAGGCATGGCTAGAGCTGGTAGTTTACGATAAGAAATTGCATCATAATGATGCGTCAAAAATACAACAAATAAAAGATATGCCGAGAAATTCTCAAGTAGCCATATCACATCTCTGTAAATTGTTGAAAATACCATATTCTTTAACTAAAGAGGTATTAATATTATTATTAACCTCCATGCCAGGATGGTCAGGTTATATTAAATACAGAACAGAATGGGACCCTGTTTTTTCAAGTAAAAAAAATATTTCATTGGCTGATGATTATTTGGCTATGAGACTCCTGATGGTTTTATTATTGTGGCCAGACATCAGCGAATATATCCAAAATTCAAAACTCTATTCAGTAGGGGTGGATTTTGTAGATGACAAAATGTCTAAGATGAAAAACTTAGAAGAGCAGTATTCATCAACTCTCCTTCCTATATTGCGATATCAAGTGAAAGCAGGTGAAATTAATCCGCGGAAACAGTCTTTTAACGCTCAGCTTGTTTTTTGTATTGATGTGAGATCAGAACCGTTTCGAAGAGCGCTAGAGTCTGTAGGATCCTATGAAACTTTTGGTTTTGCGGGGTTTTTTGGATTACCAATTAAAATACAAAAAATCTCACAGGAAGGTTTTGATTCTTGTCCGGTGTTGCTAGATTCTCAGCATATTATTAAAGAAGAATTGTCATGCTGCGAGAAAAAATCAGAAAAATATTTGAAAGGGGATGCTATTCTAAAAAACATTAAGCGTCTTTATCATGGTTTGAAATATTCATTTTCGACACATTTTGGATTGGTAGAGACCGTAGGATTTTGGTCTGGCTTGTGGATGATGTTAAAAACAGTGTTTCCTACATTTGCCATAACCCTAAAGAATAAATCTATTGCTCTTATTAAGCCTAATGTTTTGTTAAAACCTGATGTTGAAAAGAGGCTGGGGTTGTCTAATGAAGTCACAGGAATAGATTTTGTCGATCAATGTCAATATGCTGCAAATGCACTTATAATGATGGGGTTATCTCAAGATTTTGCTCCTGTCGTAGTGTTTTGTGGTCACGGAAGTACAACTCAAAATAATGCGTTTGCATCTGCGTTAGATTGTGGTGCTTGCGGTGGACGTCACGGTGGTCTTAATGCACAGAGCTTAGCGGCTATTCTCAATAACGCGCAAGTTAGGGAATGGCTGTCTGAAAATAAAGGCATCAAAATACCGAAAGAAACCGTTTTTATCGGTGCGCAACATGATACGACAACAGATTCTGTTGCTTTGTATGCTGACAAAGAATGTGAGCAAAAATTAGGTGATAAACTTACAAAACTAAAAGACGATTTATTCAGTGCTCGAATTAAAAATAATGTTCATCGAAGTCAACAATTAGGCTATTTTTCTAATAGCCAATCTTCAGTTAGGCATTGTATTAATCGTAGCCAAGACTGGGCTCAAACACGTCCAGAGTGGGGCTTGTCTCGCAATGCGAGTTTCATTGTAGGGCCAAGAAGCTTAACAAAAAATATTATTTTAGATGGCCGTTCATTTCTGCACTCCTATGATTGCAAATTGGATACCGATGGAAAGTTTTTAGAAATTATACTCACAGCTCCAATGGTCGTTGCGCAGTGGATTAATTCTCAGTATCTTTTTTCATCCTGGAATAATGTTGCGTACGGAAGCGGAAGTAAAATTACGCAGAATATCACAGGTAAAATTGGTGTTATGCAAGGAAATGGTAGTGATTTGATGCATGGATTGCCGCTTCAATCAGTTTATAAGGATGATCTGAATCCATTTCATGAGCCAATGCGATTATTGACAGTGGTTTATGCGCCAAGAGCGATGATAGATCAAATAATTAGACGACAAGCCTGCTTACAAAAATTATTTGGGAATGGATGGGTAAGGTTGGCAGTAATAGATCCTGATGATCAATTAAGCTATGTCTTAAAAAGAGATTTTACTTGGGAGAAAAATTAACAATGTTCAGGCCTTATGAAAACGCCCAAATAGGTCTTGCAACAAAACATGCAAAAAAAACGGCCATCGCCCCTATTTTTAAAAGTATCTTAGGGGCTGAGGTCATAGATTTGGATGTAGACACGGATATTTTGGGTGCTTTTTCAGGTGAAGTCCCAAGAATTGGAAGTGCTTTGGAAACAGTCAAACGCAAATGTGAGATGGGTATTGAAAAAGGTTTTTTTGATTTCTGTTTGGCATCAGAGGGCAGTTTCGGCCCTCATCCAGACTACCCCTTTATACCATGTGACCAAGAGATACTCTATTTTATAGATAATCTAAAAAAAATTCATGTTTGGGCTACCATTTTTTCTAATAAGACCAATTACAACTTCAAGAAAACAACGTCTTTCCCAGAGCTCTTAGAATTTTCGAAAAAAGTGAAATTTCCTACTCATGCATTAATAATTAGGCCGAATATTTGGGAAAATAAAAATCATATCTTTAAAGGTGTTCAAACAGAGGAAGGATTAAAATATTCATTAGAAGTTTCAATGAAACGTTCTAAAGACGGGGCGGCTTGGGTGGAAACAGATATGCGGGCTCACATGAATCCATCACGAATGAGTGTAATTCAGGAAGTGGCAAGAAAATTAGCCAATCAATTAAACACGCCATGTCCTCAATGTAATTCACCCGGTTGGGGAATTAAAAGAGTCGAAAGGGGTCTTAAATGTAGCTATTGTTCATTTGAAACAGATTGGGTCAAATCTGAGATTTATGGGTGTGTGTTTTGTTCGTGTGAATTTAAACAGCTAAGAAGCGATGGGATAATGTCGGTTGATCCTAGCATGTGTAAAATGTGTAACCCCTAACCCCTATCAGCAGATGCTTAATTCAAAATTGATTTCATTTTGTAATTGTTTGGGTCTGTCATGAAGATTTTCGAGTAAAAAACGCACAGACATACGATGTCGGCCCACGCTAATTTCTGGATAAATTCCGATATTTTCTGGTACGATTACGCGGACAAGTTCGCTAGGATTATTGGGATCTAGCGCTTGTTGATAAAATCCATCACGCGCAATTTGCTGTGATGAAGAAGCTCCGTTTCGTATAAGATTCAATAATAAAAAAACAGTTTCACGCAAGTTAACAAAATGTTTAACCCACGCATGTAATGTTTGAGTCCTATGAGCGCTGGGCTGTCTTAGCCAAAGTTGATAGGCGGGCAGACAAAAATTACAAGCTCCGCCAGGATTATAAGTGTATTGGCGTATCGTATTTAAAAATTCATTCTCACGTAATACAGCCCCAATTTTACCGGGTAAATTGAATAACGTTTCATTCAAGCGGTCGATTTCTTTAAGGACTTCATGTAATTTTTCTTTATCTACTTGTGGTGATTTTTCTAATTGAGATAATTTAGCAGATTGCAGTGATAGAGCTTTGGTGAGTTTTGTTTTTAAATCCGGTCTTTCGATCACATTTAATATTTCAAGGATTGCAGAAAGGGCAACTCGTGTGCCCCATTCGGTTTCGATGGGTAAGTTTTCGTCCAGTTGGTTGAAAAGATGCTCAAGTCGAAGGCATAGGCGGACATGCTCGTTCATGGGCTGTTCAAACGTAATTTTTGGAGTGGCATTGAGCATAAGTTGTC
>JAKORL010000116.1 GCA_029777855.1 Pseudomonadota bacterium | reverse complement strand
GCCATCATCAGTTGAAGTCGCCAAAATAGGATCAGAAAAAACAAAGGATAAAATTACTAAGGCAATCAAAGATAGATTAGCTTTCATGATCATACTCCTTGTTAATTAAACACGAGTTCATCGTAACATATTTT
Source organism: Pseudomonadota bacterium (assembly GCA_029777855.1). Lineage (GTDB taxonomy): Bacteria > Pseudomonadota > Gammaproteobacteria > JAIEPX01 > JAIEPX01 > JAIEPX01. The sequence goes on along the minus strand of JAKORL010000116.1, from coordinate 85,553 downwards.
TCAATTTTTTTCAATTAAAAAAGTAAATTATTTTATGTATACAAATTAAAAACGTATTAATATTGAAAGTAAGCACCAAACGTTTTGTTCTTTTAGGAATGCATTTATGAATGACGCATATTTTCTATTCAACAAAAGTCTTTAAATTTGAATATTACCTCGCACAAGAGGTTTTTGCTGAAACTTACGTGATCTAAACATACTTTGTTGCGTAATATAAAATGTTATTGAGATTAATTTTATTGCCATTGAAAAAAAATGAGATTTATGTTACTGTATAGATGCATTTAATCATTACAGGAGGGTAGTGTTATGAAAATTCAATCGAAAGTTATTTCTGCTATCTCGTTAACTTTTTTAGCATGTGCTCCATCATATGCCGCTCTTGAAAAATCTGCTAATGAATTGAGGCCTACGCTTAACACCATTGAAATTGTTAACAACACAGATGATGATATCGTTTATCGCGTACATTCATCATCTTCTGCTAACATGTATTACGGTGTTGAGCACAGAAACACGTCAAAGTATCATTCAAAGCCAGGTGATAGTAAAGCCACCTTCGAAGTTGGTGTTTGTCAACAGCTCAACAATTTGACGGGTTTTTGTACAAAGTTTAAGAGTAAATCTCTTAAAAATTGTCTTGGCCATACCTATTACAACGCCGATAAAATTGATTCCATAACAATTAACTCTTTAACATCATGTACAGTACGTTGTAATGATGGCACTTCAACATCGTGTGTCTCCAAATAAATGCATTGAGAGAAACGTCATGTATAAATCAGGAGTTTCCAAAATCATGGGAACTCCTGATTTTAGTATTTCGAATTAAGCAAAGTTATGCACTTCATTTCTAATTGGAGGAATATGTCATGCCGTATCAAACCATTACTGCCCTTCCTCAAAATCTGCAAAAATTATTACCACACCATGCTCAGGTAATATATATCAGCGCTTTCAATAACGCCCTTAAGCAATATAAAGATCCTAAAAATAGGCGTAGTAATGATAACGCTGAGGTGATATCTCATAAAGTGGCTTGGGCTGCTGTTGAAAATGAATATAATAAAGCTAGGTCAGGTGAGTGGGTGAAAAAATAGTAATGTTAAACTGCAATTTGCTTCGTGATAGATAGTTTGTATAATGCCCAGAATATATATACCTAAAATGGGGAGTGCGTCATGAGTGAAATCGATGTTCAAAGCGTCAAAGACTACCTACTTAGCCTTCAAAATCGTTTTGTCAGCATTCTCGAACAAGAAGACGGCGAGACTACTTTTCAAACTGACACATGGGATAGGCCTCTGGGCGGCGGTGGAAAAACGTGTGCCATGGAAAATGGCCCCGTTGTCGAAAGATCCGGCGTCAATTTCTCTCATGTTTTTGGAGATAACTTACCTCCCAGCGCGAGCGCTCATCGCCCAGAATTGGCCGGACGACATTTCCAAGCCTTAGGTTTATCAACCATCGTACACCCTCGCAATCCTTATGCCCCCACATGTCACGCTAATTTACGACTCTTTATCGCTGAAAAAGACGGTGAGGCCCCAATTTGGTGGTTCGGAGGCGGCTTTGATCTCACCCCCATTTATGGTTTTGAAGAAGACTGCGTTTTCTGGCACGAGCATGCACACGCGGCCTGTGCCCCATTCGGAAAAGACGTCTATTCTGAGTACAAAAAATGGGCCGACCAATATTTTTATTTACCACACCGCCAAGAGGCGCGAGGTATAGGCGGCCTCTTTTTCGATGATCTGAATGCCTGGGGATTTGAGCGATGCTTTGATTTTATTCGCGAGGTGGGTGATCATTTTCTCGCTGCGTATCAACCCATTTTAAATCGACGCAAAAACACGCCCTATGGTGAGCACCAACGAGATTTCCAATGCTATCGCCGTGGCCGTTATGTAGAATTCAATCTTGTGTACGATCGGGGCACTTTGTTTGGCTTGCAATCCGCAGGACGTACTGAATCTATATTAATTTCCTTACCAACCCCAGTCCATTTTCGCTATAACTGGAAGCCCGAAGCAGGCAGCGAAGAAGCTCGTTTATACGAGCATTTTTTACCAGCTCGAGATTGGTTAGTCTAACGAGGCAGTTTATGGGGTCAAGTCTAAACTTATTGACTAATTATTCAATTAGTCAATAAGTTTAGACTTGACCCCATAAACCCAAGACTAGCCCCATTTCTACTCCTTCCCTCTTCCTTCTCTTCCGCAACACACGTATAATGCAGCGATCTACCGCTAGGAGAAAATATTCGTGAAAAAGGCTCTCATCATTTTTTTGCTACTTGCTGTTATCGCATTAGGCCTACCCGCCGCTGATGGATTTTGGGTTCAGAAAAAATACTTCCGACTCATAGAATTAGTGAATCAACGAACACCCATGACCGTTGAAATTATTGACTATCAACATGGCTGGTTTAGTTCAACCGCCACATTACAAGTCTCAACAAATTCTTTGAAGAAAAATACCATAGGCGCAAATTCATCACAAAAAAACGTCCAGATCGTTCTCAAAGAAAAACTGTATCACGGCCCAATTATTTATCGCAGCAGCAATCCTTCTGACACGTTCGGAAAATATCTCACCTGGGCTCTTGCTCTAAGTGAAATAAAAGTAAATCAGCCAGAATTAAAATTAAACACTCTCGCAGTTTATCGCTATAACGGAAATGTTGACTTTCAATTTGACTGCCCCTCATTTGTCTATCCCACTGAATTGCTAAACGAAACCTTTAATATTGAAACGCTAAAAGGAACATTCAAATTCTCTAAACGATTCAAACATAGCCAAGGTGTAATTTCAGCAGCTAGCGTGGATATTCCACTCAAGGAAGGACATCAAATTATAAAAAATATAAGCTATGATTTTTCATTAGATCGAAATTCCTTTAATTTTTGGCAAGGCAAACGTGCTATCAAAATCGGTGATTTATTACTATCCAACGGCGACAAAGTACGTGTGCAAAATACCCTCATAACACTGGCTGATAAAATACGCTCACAAGATTTGAGTAGCACACTAAATGCACAAATTGACTCATTTAAAATTAATGACACTGATTATGGAAAACAAAATATTGTCTTCACGGTTTCTAATTTAAACATTAAAACACTCGGCGAACTAGGTCAAAAAGCTGACTTAATGGATCAAGAAAATGCTCCACTCTCTGCAAAAACAATAGAGCTAACCCCACTCGCTCTGCGCTTGCTTAGCGATGGAATTAATCTCGATTTATCAACAGTGGATTTAAATACAAAGTGGGGCATTATTCGAGGCAATGCTTCTTTAGATATTGCCAAACAAGAGCAAGCACATACTCAATTTTACACTGTACTCAATAGCACAACTGGAAAAGCCGATTTTATTTTCCCAGCAAAACTACTTAATGAAATGCTCGAGTCCCGCTATCAAGCCCTTGTCACAACTCAACAAAAAAATGAAACATCACCGGCCACTCTTGTAAAAGAAAATATTGATCGATGGGTCCTAGCAGGTTGGCTAATCCCTCAAGGTGATAATTATCAAGTGAATATCGTGTACAAAATGAATCAACTGTTACTGAATGGGAAGCCAATGAAGATACCTAGCCTCCCAATTTCTGATTCTCAACCCACCAATCCTAACCGGTAGAGGGAATCAAACATGGCAAGAGATTATGCACGCAATCGAACTTCACGACGTAATGCACGCACAGGAACAATTACACCTCGAGGCGGACGACGTCCATCATCACAATTAGGGATGTCACTTAATAAAGGACCTTCTCGATTTCATACATTTTTGTCTATTATCATAGGAATACTCATCGGCTTGATTATCGCGGGTGTCATTTACTTTAAACACGAGAAACAACCATCAGCGCTTTCCACACAAGCTCAAGAAAAAACAACCACGCAGAATAAAGCAGAAAAACTCAAGGAAAAAATTCACAAAAAACAAACTATATCCAAGAAAGAATCTGATAGTACGACACAAAATGATATTGAAAGCGAATATTTAGATGAAGAAGAACATGCTTCCACAGATGCTTCCGACTCTAGCGACGAAAATACAGCGACTTCAACAAAAGATTCAGACTATAAAGCTAAGAAAAAAACAGCGGAATCCACTCAACCTCAATATGAATTCTATACCATGCTACCTAAAGATAAAATTGATGACACGACTGCAGAAAAAGAAAAAACAGAATCTAAAAACCTTCCTTCTGCGCAATATCATCTACAAATCGCCGCCATGAATAAATTTGAAGATGCCGATCACTTAAAAGCTCAGCTGATATTACAAGGTTACAATGCCAGCATCAGCAAACAAGTTCGTCATGGATCTACTCGATACCGAGTTTTGGTGGGCCCATTTAACTCTACTAAAGCAGCCGTGGCCCAACAACAAATACTCAAGAAAAACCATATCAATAGCATTCTGACGCCCGCTTGAAGCAAAGGACCTATAAGCCCTATAAATCCTGCCCCTCAGCTTTGTCATACCCTAAGCAGAATCCCTCACTATAGTCTATACTTACAGTAGGTGGGGGTTAATCATGGGTATGCTATTATGCGGTTTAAAAGTCAAATCATCATTGACTCAATAGAGTCTCTCATAGGTCTTGAACTCAGTCGTAATATGCTGAACACGACAAAAACCGAGATTGCCAGAGACAAAGCGAAGAATGACCCCAAAGCATTAGAAGCCCTCAATCAAAAACTCGAAAGCAAACAGCAAAAAAGTCAATTAAGAATTAATTATTTACGCAACCTTCAAAACCGTATAGCAAATAATCAAACAGAGGAATCATTGCTTTCTTTGATTAGAGAAATAGAAGCCATCAAAGTTAAAGCAGGATTTGTAACAACCCCATTATTAAGTACTCTCAAGGAGGAACAATCATTACTCATTCACACCAAAAAAGGTTCGCCAGTAAAATCGCAGATGATATACAGTACAACGCTTGATAATCGTAAAAAAACTACTGAATTTCTGATGAGCATTCATGGTGAGCTTAATAGCTTATTAAGGTCATATCAAATCTCAAAACAATTCAACCAATCTCAATTTTTTGGTCTACCAAATGCACAGGCTCAAATTACTTCTCCAATGATCAATAATTTTGTTCAAGATGCCACTGCATCTAATACTGAAAATACAGGCCATAATCCACGTGCATTAACGGATTTCGGTCGAGGCATGCTTTTAAATGGCGTAAACATAAACTGTAACCCAACTTCAGATGAATTCGATAATGGGCTCTTTAAAACACCCTTAGAAAAACTAAAAGCAAAACTCTACGAATTTTTAGATACTGATGAATCTATACGGAATAATCCTTCCGCACGAGAAGCCCTATGCAATGCTATTTTAAAAAATGGACAATCTTTACAAGAAATATTAATCAAAGAGTATCTCGCTGAATTTCATAAAAACTGGCCCTTGATTGATAGAAATGACAATCAACGCTGTCTCCCCGCTGATACGGTACCCTACTTTAACTGGGCTATTAAAGATGGCAAATTGATAATGGAAATGGAATTACATGTCAAAACTGTGATCAAACCCCATAGCACAACCCACCAGGCCCCAGAAATTATTGATAGGAATACAGGTGAACTCCGTGAATATGATCCTGAGACAGAGAGAAGAGGAGCGGCCCCAACAATACTAAAATATCAAACAACGATCACTTTTGATTTAGTAACAGCACCTGGATCGCATGATGAACCTGAGCAAAATGTTCAAACACTGGCTATCCCACGAGTTACACTGTATGAAGTGACGCTGTTTCACGACCAATTTCAGTACAAACCCACTCTTACTCAATTTATTACCGAGCAAGAAGCGCCAACTAACCAGTCTACTGTTATAGCCACCACCAAAAAATAGTAAATTCGTGCAAATCACTAAAAATTTATTTAATATTAATACATAACGACTATTATTTACTTGACTTTTCGGGGTTAATCTGCTTTAATGCCCGTTATTATGAAATAGGGGGTATCCTATGCAAAAATTCTTCACCACGCCTACATCGAACGGCCACCAACTTCCTGTTGCCGTAATGATCAGACCCATCCCTCACAGCAAATCCACTCACGCCCTAAATTGCACTGGCGCCCTGATCGGCATGAATGATTCTGATATTAATTCTATTCTGACTGCGCTACCAAACTACATTGATAAGAAGTCGATATCGCACGGAACTCTTGTTACCGAAAACACATTAGAATTTAAGCTAGATCAAGATTATTTCCAAATATGGCAATCTACCCATTCTACGATTAAAAAAACCAGCCCTCAAATGGCCTGTGACTCAACCCAAGTATTTTTCTTATTTGCTACCCCTCAAAATTGTACAGAACTTAATTTAACACGTGAATTTATCGAAGATAAATTCACGGAAGCTAAATTATTTTTTATTGATTATTCCGAATCCGACCTTAAATTAAATCCAATATCCGCCCCTTTTGAATCCGCAAAACTAGTAAATTACACAACCCAAACGCAAGAACTGTTTTATGATGCATTTTTCACTATTTTAAAACAACTGGATAAGCTCGCCCCTACACACGCATTACCTAACGAGCAACTCAATCAGAAACCTTCGAGCAGCTCTTGCTCAATATTATAACGGAATGAAAAATCATAACAAGTCCCGATGCAAACACTGAAAAGCTTTTGCTCGATGACTGATTTGATTTTTTATATCTTCTGATAATTCAGCCGCGGCGCATCGATGGGTCGGAACCCAAAAAATGGGATCGTATCCAAATCCACCTCGACCTTTCGGAGCAAATAATATTTCGCCCTCCCAATTCGCCTGGCAAACAAAAGGATAAGGATCGTTTGGATATCTAAATAAAACCAATACGCAAACAAAACGCGCACTGCGATTGGGAGCTTGAATATTTTGCATATCATCCAATAATTTTTTGATATTTTTTTCGGCACTTGCATTTTGCCCCGCAAAACGTGCTGAAAAAATTCCTGGCTTTCCCCCTAAGGCATCTACCACCAAACCCGAATCATCTGCTAATGCAGCTAAACCTGTTTTTTCTGAGGCGTGACGTGCTTTAATAATCGCATTTTCAATAAATGTCTGCCCTGTCTCTTCAGCATCTTCGATATTAAATTCACTTTGAGGAATTATTTGCAGGGTAAGATCAGACAGTAAAGCTGAAAATTCTTTTATCTTTCCTGCATTGGAAGTCGCTAAAACAATTTTCAAAAACCATCACCTCTTAGAGAAATATAACAATTCCACGAGATCTTTTCTCTGAAATTACCATCAAAACTGTAAAACATCTAACAACTAAAGCTGCGACACCGAATCAGGGTGCCATATTCCGGAGGTGGCTCTTTCGTGCCCCGCGAGATCACGCTCTGTTTTGATGCGAGTAAAACCCCATTTTTCGAGTAATGCTCGGACGGCTTCGCCTTGTTCAAAACCATGCTCGAGTAATAATAATCCGCCGTTGTGTAAATAATCGCCCGCGTTAGAAATAATTTCTTGCATAGCACTTAATCCATCAGGACCTGAAACTAATGCATTTCGTGGCTCGAATCGAACATCTCCCCACTCCAGATGAGGATCACGTTCTGCGATGTACGGAGGATTAGATACAATCGCATGATACAACTGATGAGGTAATGCTAAACACCATGAGCCTTGGCTAAAATGAACATTTTTTAAATGCAATGCTTGTGCATTTTCTCTCGCTACCTGCAATGCTTCTTTAGAAAAATCGGTTGCGGTAATTTGCCAAGCTGGCCGTTCTTTTGCTAAAGACAGGGCGATTACACCACAACCCGTTCCTAAATCAGCAACTTGAATTTCGCTTTCGACTGGTAATTCCGATAATAAAATCTGTACCAATAATTCTGTTTCGGGTCTTGGAATTAATGTGGACGGTGTGACTATAAAATCATCGTTCCAAAACGCTTGCCGACCAATTAAATAAGCAATAGGTTCACCCGCTAAACGCTCTTGAATTAACGCCTGCAAATGCAATTGCTGTTCAACAGTGAGCTCCTGTTCAGGATGCGAATAACAATATCCGCGTGATACATTTAATACATGTGCCAACAATAATTCCCCATCGAGACGAGGCGTTGTCGATTTCAATTGATTAGTTGCGAAAATAATGGCGCTTTGTATGGTATCCCAACTCTGTTGCTGATGATTTTCGGTGTCTTCTTTAATCATTTATTCCTCGCTCAGTGTGGCTAGTAAATCCATTTGGTGTTCTCTTAATAATGGTTCAACTACTTGATCAAGAGAGCCTTCCATAATATCACTTAATTTATACAATGTTAAGTTGATTCGATGATCCGTTAATCGACCTTGAGGAAAATTATAGGTTCGAATTCGTTCTGACCGATCGCCAGTTCCCACTAAATTTCGTCGTTGTTCCGCTTGTTGTTGTTGCTGTTGAGAACGTTGTGCATCTAAAATTCGAGCCTGTAATAAAGACATGGCTTTGGCTTTATTTTTATGCTGTGATCTCTCTTCTTGGCATTCCGCAACAATACCGGTAGGAATATGAGTAATTCGAATAGCAGAATCAGTCGTATTGACATGCTGTCCACCCGCTCCTGATGAACGGTACGTATCGATTCTTAAATCACTGGGCGAAATTTCTATATTTTCAATTTCTTCCACCTCGGGCATTATTGCAACAGTACATGTCGATGTATGAACTCGTCCTTGCGATTCTGTTTCAGGAACACGTTGCACTCGATGAGCACCCGACTCAAATTTTAATCGACCATAAACACTCTTCCCAGAAATTCGACTGATAATTTCTTTGAAGCCTCCATGTTCGCCATGACTTGCTGAAATCACTTCCATTTTCCAACGATTTTTTTCTGAATATTTATTATACATACGGTGTAAATCACCTGCAAAAATAGCCGCTTCATCGCCACCTGCTCCACCACGAATTTCTAAATAAACATTACACTGATCATTTGGATCCTCAGGCAATAAAAGTGTTTGAATTTCATTATTCAGCGCTTCTAATCGGGCCTGAGTATCGGCAATCTCCATTTCAGCTAATGCGCGCATTTCACTATCATTTTCTTGCAGCATAACATGAGCATCATCATACATTTTTTCAACACGCTGGTATTCTTTAAATTTTTCGACAAGCGGCTCTAGCTTAGCATATTCTTTTGAATATTCTCGAAACTTATCTTGGTGCGAAATCACTTCTGGCGTACTAATGAGCTGAGATAATTCCTCAAAACGTTCCATTAATTTCACTAGTTTATTCTTGATAGAATCTTTCATAATAACAAAAACCTTAATATTACAGATCAAATAACAATCGTGCAAAAGCGAGCAGCTCAGGCCTATCATCAAATGCCGCTTGACGTAAATGAATCGTTGGGCTGTGCATAATTTTATTCGTTAAACTTCGAGAAAAAGCAGCCATCACCTGTTTTGGGTCTTGGCCACGCTCAATTAATAATAATGCTTCATCTAAGGCCTCATGTCTTAATTGATCAACTTTATGACGATAATCTCGCACCGTACCCAATGCATCTTGTCCACGCCACTCGCGCATAAAATGAGCTGATGCTAAAGAAATAATTTCTAGCGCTTTTTGAGCCGCCTCTTCACGACATTTTAAATTTTGATCAACAAAACTAATTAAATCATCAATATTATAAAGATAAATATCTTCCAACGCCCCCGCTTCAGGTTCCACATCTCGCGGCATCGCTAAATCAACAATAAAAATAGGTCTATGTTTGCGGACTTTAAGCGCACTTTCCAACGTGCCTTTTCCTAAAATCGGTAATTGGCTCGCGGTTGCTGTTACAACAATATCCACTTCTTTCAAATAAGCAGGCACATCCGCAATACGTATCCAATGTCCATGGTATTTTTTTGCAATTAATTCAGCGCGCTCTAAAGAGCGATTCGCCACAATGATTCGTCGAGCACCTTGATTGTATAAATGCATGGCAACCATTTCGATCGTGTCACCAGCACCAATTAACAAAACAGGATGTTGTTCAAATGAAGAAAAAATTCTTTTTGCGTGATGCACTGCAGCATACGCAATGGAAACAGGACTTGCACCAATTTCAGTATCGGTTCTAACTTGTTTTGTGACTGAAAAAACCGTGGGAAATAAACGACCAAATACATCACCAACCGTGCCTGCGTCTCGAGCAATTGAATACGCTTGTTTAATTTGTCCAAAAATTTGTGACTCACCCAGCATCATGGAATCGAGCCCACTCGCCACTTGCATCACATGTCGAACAGCATCCTGACGATGATGACAATAGAGATGAGGCGCTAAATAATCCATGGGTAATTGATGATAACGTGCCAACCACTTTTTCACTTCATCTTCTGCATTGCCGGCACAGTATAATTCCACACGATTGCAAGTCGAAAGAATAACCGCCTCATTGACCGCTTCTAATCCCACCAAATCTCGCAATGCTACAGGGGTTTTTTCTGCACAAAAGGACAGCTTCTCGCGTAGAGCGATGGGGGCAGTTTTATGGTTGAGTCCTATGGCTAGCATATTCGACCTGATTATTGTCTATACTTGCCAGGATTATAGGCTTAGCTGCTCTGCGCTTCAATGGGCAAAGTCATCGAGCATGGAGTCAAGACGCTTTTATGCAAGAACGCATGCCTGACCCCATTAATTATGCTATGCTTCTCAAAGCAGCCACCAGACAATCTGGGTAGCTTTTTCAATTAATCAGCGAGGAAAATTATGAGCGCGCGAAACCTAAACAAATGTATGACCATTGCATCTATTATCATGGTCACCTCGCTTACAGGCTGCTCTACAATGCAAAGTATATTCGAACGCACCCCTCAAGCCCCTAGCAATCAAGCCCTAACCAGCACCCAGCGCTCCGCTCAACTGTCACAGATCAATTCTTGGACAACAAGAGGTTCTGTGGGAATTTCTTATCAAGGCAAAACAGACATTGGCACCTTTGTGTGGCGTCAAGATGGCTTAGCCTACGACTTCAGAACGTACGGCCCTCTCAATGCAGCGAGCATTCGTATCGAAGGCAGCCCTGGGCACGCAACGTTATGGAAAAATGTCAATACACCACGAAGCGCCTCTTCTCCCGAAGCACTCATGCAGCAAGAATTAGGGTGGTTCTTACCCCTCTCAAATTTACGTTTTTGGAGCCGCGGTCTCGCTGCGCCAGGAATTCCTGCGCGAAAAATTCATGATGAATACGGGCATCTCAAAGTGTTACAGCAACAAGGCTGGCTAATTAATTACCAACGTTATCAAGCCGTAGGCAATTTAGACTTACCACGTAATGTACTCATGACAAATAACAATTTAAGAGTAAAAATTATTTTCAAGCAATGGTGATTTCAAGAGGACCGCATGTCACACCCTGTTAATTTAACGCTTCCCGCTCCAGCAAAACTAAATCTTTTCCTGAACGTCTTGGATCGACGAGAAGATGGTTATCATAATCTTCAAACTGTTTTTCAATTTATCGATTTTACTGATCAACTGCATTTTTCCCTAAATGACAGCGGGAAAATTACACTGGACACGCCTGAATTATCAATTCCACACGAAGATAATTTAATTTATCGCGCAGCAAAATTGCTTCAAAATAAAACGAACACTCTCTTGGGCGCTCATATTAAACTCGATAAAAATTTGCCTATGGGCGGCGGAATTGGTGGCGGAAGTTCGAATGCAGCCACAACACTAGTCGCATTAAATCAACTTTGGCAAACCGAGCTTTCAAAACAAGATCTCATCAAATTAGGTTCACAATTAGGTGCCGATGTGCCTATTTTTATTCACGGCGAAGCGGCTTATGCCACTGGAACCGGCGATGTTTTCACTAACATAGAATTAAACGAGCCATGGTATGTTGTCCTCATTCCGCCGGTGAGCGTCTCTACCCATGAAATATTTTCACACCCACAATTGACACGGAACAACCAACCTATCACAATAAGTGACTTCCTGAGCCATGGCGGTTCAAATAGTTTGGAAAAGCTTGTTAAAAGCTTATATCCGGAAGTGGGACATGCTCTAGACTGGCTAAACCAATTTGGTTTTGCTAGGATGTCCGGTTCAGGCAGCACTGTTTTTTCGGGCTTCGCAGAAAAAATTCAGGCCGAAAAGGTAGCAAGTCAAATACAAGCTCCCTTTAAGGGAGTTGTAGCAAAAGGGTGCAATAAGTCACCACTTTATAGATAGCGATTGATTGGGGTGTCGCCAAGCGGTAAGGCACTGGGTTTTGATCCCAGCATTCCCAGGTTCGAATCCTGGCACCCCAGCCATAAATGTGAGAGTACGAGAGGTGAAAACGGTGGCAGAAATCAAACTTTTTATGGGTAATTCCAATCCTGTTCTAGCGCAAAAAGTCTCTCACGAACTGCAAATTCCTCTCGGCAAAGCCATCGTTGATCGATTCAGTGACGGTGAGATCATGGTTGAAATCCATGAAAATGTACGAGGCCGAGAAACATTTATTCTGCAATCCACCTGTGTTCCAACCAATGATAATCTCATGGAACTCATCATCATGACAGACGCACTAAGACGCGCCTCAGCTGCGAGCATCACAGCCGTCATGCCCTATTTTGGTTATGGCCGACAAGATCGACGACCTCGCTCTGCTCGAGTTCCCATTACAGCAAAAGTTGTGGCTGATATGATGGCAACCGTCGGCATCACTCGTTTAATCACTGTTGATTTGCATGCCGATCAAATTCAGGGCTTTTTCTCAATGCCCGTGGACAACGTATATTCAACCCCAGTCATGCTTGAAGACATGAAATCTCAAGGCTATGACAATTCTGTTACCGTTGTTTCACCGGATGTAGGTGGCGTAGTGCGCGCTAGAGCCATTGCAAAACGACTGAACGACTCAGACTTAGCCATCATCGACAAACGTCGACAAACCCACAACCAATCGGAAGTCATGAACATCATCGGTGATGTAAAAGATCGCAAATGCATCGTCGTCGATGATATCGTTGATACTGCAGGTACACTTTGCCAAGCTGCCACTGCATTGAAAAAACACGGCGCTCAAAGTGTTGTTGCTTATGCAACTCACGCAGTGCTTTCTGGTCCTGCAATAAAAAATATTACTGAATCTGACATCGATGAAATGATTGTTTGCGATACAATTCCACTGTAACAGCCAGCAATCAATTGCCCAAAAATTCGAACATTAAGTTTGAGCCATATTATTTCTGAAACGATTTTACGGGTGAATAATAAAGAATCGGTGAGCTCGATGTTTGATGATCATAAATAGAAAATAATGAAGATTTTCTAAAAAATCAAAATTAGCAAAATCATCGACAGGTTAAGTGATCTAGCGCAAACTTCCCTGCCTGTTCCATCCGAGCTATTTGAAAACGTTGTTGTTATTATTTTGCACTGAGCTTGACTCGAATGACCCTATTGTATTTCGTATAAGCTGAAAAAACGGAGAATTTACTTGGGTAGGCACTTGATTATCAAAACTTAATCCCTGCTTTTGCATGGCTTTACGAATGGCTTGCTGAAGTTGATCAGATAGCTTTGGCGGATACGAGAATACGACAACACGGTTTCCCAGGACCACCTGGCAATGACCATTTGTCGTGAGAATACAAGAAACACAAGTACTGGTTAGTGCCTCAGCGAAGGTCTCAAGGTTATTTGCCTCTAGCTTGTATAGCGGCAGTAAACGTTGGAAGCCAGCAATCGTCGCTTGCTTTTCGCCACCCTGTTTAGGGTTTTTTAGCATTTCAAGTTGAGCGTTGAACAGCTTTGGGGTCGCAATTTGAAGGTCAATGAAAGCGTTCATAATGCACTCATTGAGTTCATAGGGCATATTGCCCGAGACATTATCCAGCAGTTGGTGTAGTGCATTAATAACAGTATCATCACCTAACCCTAGCTTACCTAAAGCTCTGACCGTTTCGTGTTTATGCATAAATCCAAATAATTCATCTTTTTTTGATAACTGGTTGATAAGTGCAGGCACTACTATGGGAGTTTTGAGCGTCTGTTTTCCAAGTGTATCAGAGATGGTGTAGCCCAATGGCTTGTCATGAACATTGTATAAGCGTTTTGAGAGCACATCGATCATACGACGAGGAGCGCGTAAGTCAGATTTGCCTAATGCATTGATGATCATTAGTTCTGTATCAGTATCGGCTTTTTGTCCTTTGATATCTGGATCTAGTGTGTCAACGAGAACATCTGCCGATGGCTCAAGTCGGTCAAACTTAAGCACAACCTCCAGTGAGTCACGAAGAATATTAGCTCTTCTGTTTGGATACTTACGAATCAATTCATGGCAGCGGTCAATTAAGGGTTTCGGTAAATGATCGAACTCCAGCAATACCTTCAAGGTTTGCATGGCTTCAAATGTTTCTTGTGACAGTTTGCGCAGTAACATCTCTGTGAGCTCATCAACCGACACACCAATCTGTCGTAGTGCTCTTGCCGCTGATTGGGCGACAGGGTACGGTTTTTTCTCAACGCAGTTTTTTAAGCATGCCAATGTTTCTGGTGTTACAGGCTTGATCTCCCCAAGCGCTAGTACAGCCGCGGATACATCAATGGTCGACATACCTGAGGTAATGTAACGTCTGAGATCAGATGAGATCCTCTCAGATATGGCGCCAGGATTGGTTTTAGTAATTTTCCCAAGCGCTTTCAAAGCTCTTGCTCGAATATGAAAATCCGCATTAGTCGTGCAAAACCAAAGATAGTTAAGTACCACCTCTGTCGTTTGTTTGATGCTGGTAAGCCATTCAATGCCTCGGTATCTGACCCATAATTGACTATCCATTTTTTCCAAAACTGAGCATAAGGTTTCTAAGAATTTCTCAGGTGCCACATTCAGCTTATGTAAAGTTTTACAAGTGAGCTCAAAGATATCAATATTATGGGTGTTGAGGCATTGTAACAAAGCTAACTCGATGTCCGGCGTCATTTGGGGCACTAAAGCCACACTTTCAATAGCGGCTTTTTTAACAGCATTGTCCTGATGACCAAGCAGACTGACAATTTTATGCAGTGAAGACAGTGTTAAAGGTTGAAATTGCTTTAGTGCGTTAATTGCAGCCTCTAGCAATCTTGGACTTTGATCACTTAGAGCTTGATCAAGTAACATCAGCACTTGTGGGCTGCGTTTGCCAAATCCTGCGATAGCTTTGATGGCATTAAGACGAACACCTGCATCGCCTGTGGTGACGAATGCCACAAGGTCTGCAGTTAAATCACCATCAGATTTCAAATAATGGTACTCGATCAGTTTGTAGATCGCAGCAGCGGCACCATTATTGCCTGCGCCCTGACGGGTAGCCGCCCATAGAATGGGCAGATGTTGCTCAGTGATAACGGTTTCGCCGAGGATAATTCTGCAGCATTCTGCTATGATGTCACCTGAATGTTCTGCTAATGCCTCAAGGAGTGTGTTGAGTATCTTTGGCGTCACACAAGCAGGTGAGGGAAATATCATTATTAAATAAGATTGTCTTTGAACATCACCTTTTGCCTTGCCCCAAGCGCTGAGCCAAATCGCAGAAAATTTCTCAGCGTTTTGTTGGATGAGCTTACTTGCCAACGAAAACAGATCACAATATTTTTCACGAGTCAGCGCACAATCATCCCGAAACTTCGGCCAGTCAACCACTACCCGAAGGAGCTTTTCCAGTTGATCCCTCACACGCCGAGTCACATCCAGATCAGGTAATTGAGCTTCCTCGAGACAACCCACCAATAAATATAGAGACTGAACACCAATTAAATCTTGTGGTGATGCCTCAAGCATCTCTAGATA
Organism: Pseudomonadota bacterium; assembly: GCA_029777855.1. GTDB lineage: Bacteria > Pseudomonadota > Gammaproteobacteria > JAIEPX01 > JAIEPX01 > JAIEPX01. The sequence continues at coordinate 69,737 of JAKORL010000116.1, read as the reverse complement.
GGCTCGTAATAATTGAGGCTTATCACGCAAACAACCCGCAGCAAACCACCACATCAACTCAAGACGAGGCTGATATTTCAGTGTGCCAATGATTCCTTTGATTTCCGAGAAGGGCGTTGAGGCAACGTGACGTCCTGCAAAATACTCCTGAAAGGTCAGATGAATGAAAAATAAACCTTCATTCAAGACCTTAACAAATCCCAAGCGAAGTGCAGATTCCATCGTTGATTCATCATAAGATTGGCACTGATTTAAAAGTTCAGGTGGAATGAAAACCTTACCCTCACACATTGCTTTGAAAGCCAGTTCACTCAACAATGTCAACTCCTTGGCAAAGTAGCGAGCCGGTGTGTTAGCTTGAGGTATAAATTTGCCTTGGCGCTGGATCGCCCGTTGTAACAGCCAAAATTCTAGGTGCTGATAGACCATCGTTAAGCTGAGCTGATCTCTTGTCAGTTTGTTGTTGCGAAATACAGAACACAACAATTCAATATTGATCGGAATCTGAGCGATACCCCAGAGTTTGTCATTACTCATCAAGTAATTTAAACATCTCGCCCCTGTTTTTGGATCATCCTCGAAAAATATCTGAACAAAGCTGCGGATTTCTTTGGGTTTGAAGCCAGTGATTTCGAGATGAGCATCCATATGAACATTTTCAATTCGATAGTTCGGTCGACTGGTCACAATGACATAAGGGAAATTCATCAGCTGATAGAAAGCTTGATGCAGATGAGGGACCGCCCTCCAATCCAACTCGTCAAACCCATCTAACATAATCAACGTACGGTCAGTCAAGTTAGCCAAATTATCACGTAATGCCGTTTTTGCGTCATTTGAGGTTTTCATTAAACCTCTCTGATCGTGGTGCTCAAGACAGCTCGTTGTAATTAAATCAATCGCCGTGATGTTTTGTTTATGTTGCGGATAGTTTTTATTAGTCAGCGTGCGTAGCGGTATCCAAATGACCCAGTCAAACCTGTCACGCCAAAGCTCCTGGGCACTCCACTGCGCGGCGATATATCGACATAACGTGCTTTTGCCACTTCCAGCGCGGCCGTAAATTAGAACCTTGTTCTCGTGCCTGTCATTCTCGGGTAGCAGATTGGCAATCTCAACAGATTCTCGATTTTTTTCTGTTGAATCCTCATTTTTATTGCCTGTAATTAAGTGGGCTGAGCTATCTGACACCTGCTCAATTTGTTTGAGCTCTACTTGTTTATGTTCATTCTCTCGTATGATTTCTAGATTCAAAAAGCATTTCGCGATGGGGAGCGGCGTCACTTCGTCATTGATACGATGTATATGCGCCTGAGCTTGGTAGCTTGCAATCAACCCTTGTCGAAGCGGTTCGATATCTACAGGAGGTTTCGCTGCTTGGAGGGCTTGGGCTCGTTGTGCAGCCTGGCGTTCTTTATAGTCTTCAATAGCGGCTTTAATGCCTCGATTGGGGATAACCATTTTACCGATTGGTTCGCGCGTTATTGGGCTGGTTGAGTTTTTTCCAAGCCAACTCATTAATGCAGCACGTTCGTAAGTGTGCCCATCTTCGGCAATGACTGGATCAGCCATAATCGCACTCGTGATAGGACATAGCAGGTGATCCGGAATATTCGGCTCTTCTGAGTCGGAATCCAATTCTTTTTGAGCTTCCATAAGCCCCCTTAAATACAGGGTTGATGTTAATGAATCATGATCTTAAAGAATTCTTTTTGCAACTTGATCCTACATTACTATTAGGGACAGTCAAGTATTTTCTAGTCCTACAAATCTTCATGAGTCAAGTTAATTACGATATTAAAATTATTTTTCCGACACGAACTTATCTAAAATCTGTGAGTTATAACCACTCTAACCAAGGTGATGGATAGTTAAAGAACCACTGAAATAGCTTCAATATTCTATTAATTTTTGTAATAGTTAGCCTTAAAAAATTCAATAAAATCTTTATTTTTAGCTGAAATTTTATTTTGAAATAGATAGATTGCAATTTTCAGGTTACATTCAGGAGCTCTCGCAGAGAACTCCTGAATGATTCAACTTAATTATTCAGAAATGCAAGATGATGAACTGCCATCAGTACATTTAACTGAGCAGTTATCTAAAGCATTGATGGTAATTGAATCGATTTTATCAGCATTGTAATATGTGTTACCTACACAATTCTTAACATTCTTAGATTCAAAACTCAGGCAAAGACCCGTTAACTTATTAAAGTGTTTACATTCGCCCACTTCAATCGTGGTGTGTTTATCACCTGGTTTGGTGTGATATTTAGCTGTTTTACCATGCTTAACACCATAGTACATATTAGCTGCAGAAGTTGACAAAAATCGGTACACAACATCTTTGTCGGTTGAGTTAATGATAGTAATTGAATTCAGCGATCTTACTGATTCATTTGCAGCGGCATCAGCAGCATAAATCGAAGAACTCGCCAAGAGCAATAGTGCAGAAACAGTGATAGATTTCAAATATAATTTCATAATTAAATCCTCGGATTTTGTAAGTTTATAGAGGCACTCACTGTATCACTTAGCTTGACAATTATCAACTCTACATAGATATTGAAATTACTCATCAAATTCTACTAATTTCGCAGCGTACTAATCATAGATACCCACAGGAAAAATAGAAAAAATGGACTATAATTTTATCTTAAGGATGAACCCATGTTTACAACGCTTTCACTAGCCGCATTAATTCCGATCTTCATCACGGCCGCTACGGCAGTCTGGATAGCTGGCATCCAACTCTCTGTCACCACAGATATTATTGATACACGATTCAATCTTGGTGAAGCCCTTGGCGGACTCATCTTCCTTTCTATCGCAACAAATTTACCCGAAACGGCCATTATTATTAGCGCATCAATTCATCATAATATAGGAATCGCTATAGGAAATATTTTGGGTGGAATTGCTATTCAAACCGTAGTACTTGCACTCTTAGATGGCTTCGGGCTAAAAAATAAAGCCGCTTTATCTTACCAGGCTGCTTCGTTACAACTCGTTCTTGAAGGGACTTTAGTTATTATAATACTCGTCATTTGTATTATGGCCGCGCAACTTCCAAAAAATATTATTTATCATCGAGTGGCACCAGGTGATTTATTAATCGTCTTTTCCTGGATTATTGGTCTTTGGTTAATTAACAAAGCGCGCACAAATTTACCCTGGCATGAAAAAGGAAGAGCACCCAATATAATTCCTTTAACAAAAAACACGCAATTAATAAAAAGAAAACACTGGGGCACATTATTTACTATTTTCATGTTCACTCTGGCTTCTATTATTACATTAATTGCGGGCGCGGTGCTTGAAGAAAGCAGCAGTGCAATTGCCGAAAAAATTCACTGGAGTGGTGTGTTATTCGGATCTACAATTTTAGCCGCTGTTACATCCTTACCAGAAGTTTCTACGGGCCTTGCGGCCATAAGATTAGGTGAATACACCTTAGCGGTCAGTGATATATTTGGTGGCAATGCTTTTTTACCTGTTTTATTTAGTCTTGCAACACTTATCTCCGGGGAACCTGTATTACCACTAGCTCAGACAACAGATATTTATCTTGCGGGTTTAGGCGCTTTACTCACAGGTATTTATATTTACGGATTAATATTTCGTCCAAAACGTCAATTTTTTAATTTGGGCATTGATTCTATTGTAGTGCTTTTATTATACCTGGTCGGAATAATTGGATTATTTGCCATTTCTTAAAATAATTACTTCATAAAGAAAAGCAATTCCCGCTTTCAGGAGAATTGCTTAAACTTTAACTCATCAATATTACGCATTAGAATGTTGTTTTTCTTGTTTATGTTTTTGCAGAGCTGCTTCACCTAAATGCGTTGCAAAAGACCAAATATAGCCATCCAAATCCGATAACACACACATTCTATCTGCCCAAAACATATCTTCTGGCGGAGCAATTGATTGAGCTCCTGCGGCAGTTGCATTCTTGTAAAAATCATCAACATTTTCAGTATAAAGATAAATACTGATCGGTGAAGCAATACCAGAATTTTTTGGTGATTTAGAAGGTCCACCATAACCTCCCTCTCGACCAAACATCATAGACTGATCTTTATAAAACATTTCCGCATGAGACGTATTTCCGTTCTCATCTTTATGCAATATCTCTCTAGTCGTAAATCCGAATGCTTTTTTATAAAACTCAATCGCAGCATCAACATCCGCAACAATAATGTACGGCGACACCCACGAAAACCCCTCTGGGCGAAGATTACTCATAAAAGCTCCTAGTTGTTAACTATGATAAGGCCAGGAGTTTAACATACCTTCTCCTCCAACGCAGTCTTTGGGTACCGCGCCAGTCTGAAGCATAAAGCGACAATCTTAGGTTGGAACCCAAAATTAACAGGCCAAAAATTATGTTAGAACCCAATTTATGGCACCGTATGTAGTACCTCACTCTGACCAAAACACAGGCCTCAGTTTTATGCTCTTCACCCATTGCCTCGCCCCCTTCGCTCAAGTTGTTTCCTGGCAAAACAGTCCTAAGGCGGCTTTGAAGGATACTTTTTATCAAGCAGGGATTTCTGCAGATGCTAAAGTTAATCATCCACCAGAAATAGGGGAGATTAATCATTCAAACTATTTTTTCACCAGTTGCTGAGCTTGATTTTTTATTGCTAAATGATCCCTTAAAAAACCCCCTTGATTCTTAAGCACATCCAAACGGAAAGATATTGACTTAGCATCAGCCTGAGGCCCTGCTGGCATTTTTTTATACTTATCGGACAATATTTTAAGCGCTTCTTCTACTTGTTTAGGATGAGACTCCCTGAAAGAAGCGATTTTATTGTCCAGGGCATTCACTTGGTCTTGAAGAGGCTTTAGCGCCCCCTCTCCCGATTTATTTATCTGCTGTTGCTCAAACTTTTCACCTACATTACATATTTCTTCGATAAGCCTGCTCACTTTATTTACCACTACAGCATTTTTAAATTCCTCAGCGATTTTCTTTGTCACCAAGCCTTTTGGCTTCATATTCTCTAACCTATCTAGGTCGGCTTCACTTTGCTTTTCCAAAAATGAGAATAATGCTTTTTTATCACCTCCCTTTAATATCGCCAAAGCAGGTAACAGAACTTGCAAATTAAACTTCAGAGATTCACGCACAGATTCTAATCGACTTGTTTGTTTAGCTGTGGTCTCAGATCCTACAGTCTCAGACGGTCTCGTAATTTTTTTACCCTCTATGTAACGCTTTAGATTTTCTTCTACTACTGGCAATACATATTTCTGAAGGTCTTTATGATCATCGTCGTGTGCTAATACATTCAAAACGTCGGGATCAATTTTTCTCAAATATTCCTGTATCTTATCAGCCTTTAAACGTTGCATAGATTCGCCAAGGTAAGATTGATAACCTGTTATTTGATTTATTCTAGCTCTTATCTCAACAATAATATTTTTGTACTCTTTCTTACCTTTTATATCATAAGCACTTCGCTGCATACCTTTCATACCTTACCTCACAGTTTTATGGCCTATTTTAAGTATAGTTCAAAAAGCAGAATTCGTCTAATTGTGATCTTAAACCCTAGGCTCCGCGCCCTTTTTGGTTATAGTTGTAAGAAAACCATGGTTAATCTGACAAGAAACAACTTAGATCATTCAATAAAATAGATTTTAGCAGGGCCATTAAGATCATAGCCATTTATCATATAACAGTAAATACGTCAGTCACTTTTTTGTACAGAAATAAAAGATGAACATATTATTATCTACAAAACGCGCCATCAATTTCTACAAAGGAACGCTCCTTTCCGTACGCTAATTTTTTCGCCCAGGCGGTGGGTAATTGCTTTAGCTCAGTCTGCGAAATAAATCGCCATGAAATCTCAAATCCGGCTTCTTGGTAAGCTGGCTTTAAGGTTTTTTCACAATATTCTTTGGTCAATTCAGGCAGGCTTAATTCCTGAATAGTGTTTTTCTCCTTATCAGCTTCGTAACCAATAATAATTTTAAAGGTTGCTTCTTTTTTACAAAGTTTAGCGATGCCTTGTAAAATTGATTTTTCAGGTAATGCCACAGCCTTCAGCAAGGTACCCCACGGAAGAAGAATGGAAACATGTGAAGCTACGCCATAAAGTTCTTCTGGCAGTGATTCCACGCTTGCGTGAACAAACAGAGCGTTTGGCAAACCACCCTTAGAAGGTTTTTTAGCGGCTTTTTGAGAGTTTTGACGCAAGTTTTCAGCTGCTGCGTCAATACCAATAAAGAAATGTTCAGGATTTTTACGGGCATTATTGATTACGTAAGAACCGTCACCCGTACCGATATCAACATAAACGCCCTTCTCAAGATAAGGCTTGAGAAGATCATCTACTCATCAACGGTCGACGCGATTTCGTTTTTTACCGACTACAATAACCATATTAACCTCGACATTAAAGAATTCCTAAAATTTAGATTATACTACTTATAAAATAAAATGTCTAGCAGATAAAAATTCCGCCTCATGCCGAATTTAAACCAATCACAATTTAGGACGGAAACGCATATTTTGAGCAATTGTTTTTACAGGGGAACTACCCACTGTTTTATTATCACACTTATTACTGGCATTAAAAAACCTTGAAAACAGATGTCGCTTATCTGACAGACCAGATATCTTATCAACTGCCTGATAAGCCGATTCACTGAAAATAACATCAATTCCAGCTCTTAACTCTGGGTGAGTAATAGCATAATTCTTTTTAATGATCTCTCCTGTAGATTCTGCAATCGTATAAGAGACAATGTTTAATATATATCGTGTTGGGCTGATAATAAATTCAATGATTTCTGAAACGCCACCTACAAGATCTTGAGTTAATTCTGTGCAATTTCTTTTGACGATAGGCATAATAAGATTATCTTTAGCAGATTTTGCATACGATGCAGGATGTACGCGATCTGAGGCTTTCCTGATAATGCGCACTATGGATAGACAGTGATACGCTGTCCCAACCCAAGTTAAACAACACTTCTCATCTTTTGATGGTTGCGTTTTACCTTCAGGAGTCTGTGATTTTTTTGAACTTTTTGTTTTCTTATTTTTTTTCTCATATTCTTTTCGATTTTTCGCCATAGCTTCACCTCGTCATAATTAAAATATTTTAAGAAATTGCTTTTCTCGTATAAAAATTTGCGCTATCTACCCGATCTAATCTACCACAATCTCATCAAAAAAACCACCGTACACTCTCCCAATCTCCAGCCTCTTCTTGCTTAGCTTCTATGCGTGACCGCCAATTTCCTACATGTAACTCAAGTTTGTGGCCATCTGGATCCAGAAAATACAGCGATTTACCTGGAGAAGCATTCTCCTTGAAGAGCGCCACACCAGAATCAATGAGTTTTTTGCATAATACTTCAAACTCACTATCTGAAACTGTGAAAGCATAATGAGTATAGCAAGCGGTGGGTTCACGTTTTTTGTCAACATTCAAACAAAACCAAAAATCACCTACTAAAAAATATGCACCTTTATTCCACTTTACCAACGGAGTTAAGCCCAAGATTTCATGATAAAATTGAAATGATTTATCAATGTCTTTTACCGCTAATGTGATGTGATTTAAGCCACTAATCATGATTTTCCTATTTTATACAAATATCTTGAATAGGTTTATGCTATAAAAAACCCTAAAGCAATTTTCTCATCTTAGAACCTATTATTCAATATTATCAGTGACCAAAATGAAAGGTATTCAGCCACGAAAAATTGATCAGTAGATGCTGCTAGACTAGCCACGATACAATACTTGTATTAGACTATCTCGGCACTGTCATTTAGTCTGATGAAATCAACTTTAATTGGGAAAGCTTATGAGCAAAATACGTCTTGCGTTATTCATATCTATTATTTTCACTGCAGGCTGCGTATCCGTCCCAAATATTTCCATCCCTCCTCATGAACCACCACCCCTTCAACTATCAACACATCCTCGAGTGGCACTTGTTTTAGGCGGAGGGGGCGCTCGCGGTTATGCACACGTCGGCGTGATCAAAGCATTAGAAAATGCAGGTATTCCTATCGATCTGATCGTTGCAACTAGCGCCGGCAGTATCATTGGGGCCCTGTATGCCGACAGCTCTAATGCTGATTTTGTCAATCGCGTCATGCGCAAAACACACTTTTTTGATTTCGCCGATTTTACCATTGTTTCATCTGGAAACGGTCTAATATCAGGACGACAATTACAACATTTTTTAATCAACAATATGCGCGCCCGTTCGTTTAACGAACTCAAAATTCCTCTTGTAGTTGTCGCTACTGATTTAACATCTGGCAAAGAAAAACCTCTAAGCAGCGGCCCGATTGCTCCAGCAGTCAATGCATCCTGTGCAATGCCAGGCGCAGTACATCCCGTAAAAATATATGGCATGACACTCATTGATGGCGGCATGGTTGCACAATTGCCTGTAAATATCGCTAAACGTTATCATCCCGATATCATCATCGCAGTAAGTCTAGAAGCTGACCTACCTAAAAAAATGCCCGGGTCTTTTCTAGAAGTATTTCAGCGCGCATTCGATATCAGTATTCACGCTATCGCTGATTTCAGTGGCAAAGGCGCCGATGTTTATATTCATCCCAAAGTAGGAAGCGCTGGTATATTTGATGTGCATCTGAAACACACGCTTATTCAGGCTGGCGAAAAAGCAGCTGATCAAGCCATACCAAACATCAAAAAATTACTAATTAAAAAATGAATTCTCTCTAATTAATAAAACATGCCGAATTGTTTAACCTCTTTCCCAAATCTCCATTTGGGATCTTACAACATCCTCTAAAGAATGATATTTTTCCAACTGAGATCGCAACCAAGCGGCATCATTCTCTTCATTAAGCGCACTAAGACGGATTCTTTCTAAGGCCCCCATACTCTCAGACTTTCTCGCATAGCTTTCAAGTTTATAACAAATATGCAGGATGTCATCTTTAATTGTTTTTTGATCTTTATTATAAATATCGTTAATTAATCCTGTTAATCCGAATCTAGATGCTCTAAATCGATTAACAAAATATACTAAATATAATTCACGATTAATTTCTTTACGCTCATCAAGCAAATATTGCGATAAATTATAAGCAAAAAATGCGATATCCGCAGCTTTTTGAATTGTCAGGGGCGTATCAACAATCCGAATCTCAACAGTACCATATTCGGGTTTTGGTCTTATATCCCAATAACAATCTTTCATAGTATTAGCAATATTAAGATTTATCAACTTCTGAAAGTACTCTTCGAATTCATTCCAATTAAAAATCCATGGCGGGGTTCCGCTTAATGGGAACGCGCTAATTGCGGACAAACGCGAACAATCAAATGATGTATCCACTCCTTGAGAAAAAGGAGAAGAGGCAGACAATGCTATTAAATGGGGTATAAAATATGCCAGTGCATGACATAAATACAGAGCATCATCCCCATTTTTACAACTGATGTGGATATGCTGGCCAAACACAGTAAATTGTTTCGTTAAATAACCGTACTGCTCAGTAAGATTGAGAAAACGATCATTTTGGAATACTTTCTGCTCTTTCCATTTTTGAAAAGGGTGTGTGCCAGCACCGCAAATCCCGATATGCATGATTTTTGCAGTTTCATTTAATTCGGCCTTAATTAACTGTAATTCTTGAAGCAAACTGTTATAACACTGATGAGGTGAGGAGTTTATCTCCAGCATTGATTGGGTCACCTCAGGTTTTATTTTATGTTCAATATCTGTTCCTTTTAATCTTCTTAAAAAATCGCTTGACTCAAGAATTAAATTATATGTATTGAGATTAATCAGCTGCAACTCGAGCTCTATACCTACATTATTGCAGTCAAATTTCTTAAAATCCATTGAATATGCCATAAGAACTCAAACCCTTTTTAGATTATCAAAAGCCTCGTTGCTTTTTAGTAAAACATATTGTGAAATAATTGGCCCCACAATCCCAAAAAAACCTATGCATGATGAAGTAATCGCCAGTAGCCTTGAACCCAGCTCAGGATTTAAATCACTCGCAATGGTTGTAATACTAATCGCGGTAATCGATAAGGGCATTAATGCTGTACCAATATATATTGCCTGCTGCTTAGTTAGAAAAGACAAATTGCGAAAAGCGTATACACTACTGACTTTTGTCATATAGCGCATTCCTATACAACTCAAAATCAAAAGTGGGGTGTGAATAAATCCAGAAAAATCTAAATAACAACCTGTTATGAAGAACAAAGGGATGAAAAATATGTGAGTAAATAACTCAAGATTATAATCCAGTATCCCATGATCCGAATCTAAATTTCTTGTAGCTACACCAATTGATAACAAGGTTAGGTAAATAGACAAATTGAGATATTGTGAAAGTCCTGAGGCCAAAATCAAAATTCCAATTAATAAAATCAGCTGCTCCTGATTTCTTTTTGGAAAGATATATAGACTCAAAAACTCAAGAATCTTGAAAGAGATAAAACCTAAAAACAGTGAACCAAGAAATCGATAGCATGAGTACATTATTTGGTACTCTACACCGGCATGCTGCAACTTTAAAAAAGGGAATGCTAATGAAAAAATTGATAAGGCCAGGAAATTATTAGTGGCCGCGATTAATAGAGATCTTCGTGAAACAGGGCCCACTGCATTTAAGTCCTGCGTAATTAACACCATAATAGCCGGTGAGGTTGTAGAAATAATTATAGCCGCAAGCAGTGCATAGATAAAACTTGAACCAGAAAAAAAGACTAGGCCTCCAATCCCGAACAATGTCAGAAAAAACTCAAGAAGAGATGTACACAACAGGCCCTTATCATTTATCAGCCATTTGAAATCCAAGTAACGCCCAATAACAAACAACGTGAGGCCGACGGAAATATCAATAAAAAATCGCATATCCACTAACATACTTTTATTAATTAAATTAAAGACATTCGGCCCGAGCAGAATCCCTGTAATAATATACCCTGAAATCCTCGGAATAAATTTAGTTTTAAAAAGAAGCTCGCCCATAGTGTGACAAATAAGAAGCAAAACACCAAAAAAAGTAAGCGCATCAAAAAGATGACCACGCGGATGCAAAAAAGTTAAATCCGAGTAATTCATAGACCATCTCCTAATAAAAATTTCAGATCCCACTTGATTTTAGTATACTCAAGCATAAAGCTTGTATTTTTTTCGGAGCAATTATGCTGGAAAATTGTAATATAATAACCCACGATTTCTATCCTAGATTGGTAATAGAGCAGCTATGCCCGTAAATTCCGCCAAAAATCTTCATAAAATTGGCATTTCATGACAATTTCACGATTGCTGAAACTTTAAACGAGGGTACTATTCAAGCTTGGGTATGTCAAATCCAGGATGGAAATGAAATTTCTATTTTTCATGATAAAACACCTATACAGCCTGTGATGCCAAAAGATCGGCGATATCTTGTAGACGGAACAACAACAGATAACTACTTTGCACTACGAGTCTTTCAACCAAACTTAGCCCAATCTCATCGCTTCTTCCATACTTGCGTTAGAGACCTGTCAACTCAAGAACGCATAGGTAAAGAAGCCAGCCAATTACGATCTCAAACAAAAATTTTAGCCCAGGAAGAAAATACTATGAACTTCTATAGTATAACTCTATGAAAACATCTTCACGTTGAGATTTTTAATCAGGCAAGACGCGCATAAATTTGCTTGTATTAAATACATTAACACTCACCTATCTCGATCATGAGCAATGAATTTAAAATTCGTACCGAGACACTTTACCAATTCGTAAAATAGGGATTCGGCAACCAATCGAGATTCAGGCTAAATTACTGATTCTGGATTATCTGTAATAATTAAATCGCACAAAAATAGAAAGTACGGTTTTTATATCCTATACTACTATATATCAGTGTTTGACGGATAAATTATAATGCAATCTAAAGATGATACTATTTGTAGTGACCCAACATCAAAATTCTACACTTTATATCGACTTCATCTTAAGCAACATAAAGTAGAACTACTCACTGATCTTGATCAGTTCTCATATCTGAAAAGTGGAATCAACGCACCTTATAATATCCAGAATAATAGATTCATTGATAATGATGTATATTATGCTAAAATGAAGTCATTATATTTCTCATTATATAGTGCACAATTCGAGTTCGGATATTTTTTAATTTATTATGATAGCCTACCATTGAGTAAAGCTAATGAGCACAACGTGATTAGTAGTGCATTTGCACTACATCATTTATATCTAACATATGAATGCTTGTATCGCGTTTGGGAACGAGTTACACACATTATGTATTATTTGCATACTTATAAAAAAAATAAAAGACTTTATTACGATGGCATGATCAGATTGCTCGAAAAGAATAGCATGCTTTACGATGAAAATATCATGAATATTTTCAAAAACTAACTGTAAAATGGAATAAACTAACAGGAAAAAGAAATAGTTTTAGCCACGAAAATGCTGAACTTTTTAAATTTGAATATAAGCCATCAAAAATTTTAAATCAATTTGGTTTACCACTAAAATGGGACGAAATCACCGTAAATATTAAAGAAGAAAAAGAGACACTCAAAAATTATTATAATAACCTTTATGACTTGCTTTCAGGACTCAATGCGTTTATCGAGAGTTATCCGCTTAAGAAGATATCTAAATAATTGTGTACGCATCCATTTACACAACACATCACTTACACCAGCATAGTTAAATAGAAAAATAACATCATTAATTATGGTCTAATCCACTTGCTGAAGAGCTAATTTCCCCTGTCCTCAAGAAATGATTATTTACATCTGAAATATACTTGATCCTCTTTTTTTTATTTTTTATAGATGCCCATTTATCTACTATTTTACATAACTCATTACCTTTATATAATTTTGGAGGATTTTGAGCTTCTTTCTACAAAAAATTTTTCTGATCTATGGATATATTACTTACCCTCATTGAAGACAGCCCCTGAAAAACATTATATAACACTTGTTTACTTTCATTATTAGGCTCATCTGAACTTGCTTTCTTTATAACCTCACCAAGTTCAGTATTTGTTAGCGATAACATCTGATTATTTTGATTTTCTACTCTTTTTAACGATTCTACAGTATTATTCAGATTCTTTATATGTTCTACAGCAGAGTTGATTTCGGGTAATTTAAAACAGACTGCTATTCCTAGAAGTAAAGTGCCTAGTGCAAAAATAAATTTACTAATCGCACTAAAACATCGGCAACAACGCTCAGTTTTTTGACAATATTGCTTATCATTCCGCATATTAAATAATAGCCCAATATTAATATATGGTAATTATAGTACATATTAAGTCAACTTCTTCAATATTCGTTAATAACTAGAAATTTTATCAAAATATAATCGTATAGAACATAATAAATCACACAACCAGTTATATCTTTAGACAAATCTTAAATAGCTTTTCACGCTCACTAATTACATATAATTGAATGTATAACATTCTTCTATTATAAAAAATCACATAATTTACACTTTCTTTGCACATTCAATCGCCCACAACAATCCTGGCTGCAAAGGTATTTTCTCCAATAAATCCGAATCAGCAGTGATTAGATTAGGTTTTATAACACCAGAATTCCTAACTTGATTTATGAATTCTTTTTGGCTTTCTTGAAGTGGCAATAATAGACGGAGACCTTTCTTTAACTCGTATAGTAATTCTTCTGACCATTTTTTTAATCGATCCGGTGTTTTTGGGAGGTCTTTTTGACACATAACAGGAAATAATCTATTTTTTACATCTTTGTAATCACATTGAATATAATCTGGATGAATATCATTCAAATTAATTTTAGTCATTGCTACATATATAACAAAAGCGGTCTGTAGCTTTTCAATATCTAAATCTATATGGTTTAACAGATATTGTGCATCATACAGATCTCTACTAACTCGACGATCAAACAATGCAGATAGTTTTCCTGCAGCAAGTTCATGTATATCAAGCACTGGCACCAGCCAATTTTCATAACCAGATATTTTACTTGCTCTGTAGGTTACTGGCCAAAGAGTTTGTCTATACATGTAATTTAGATCAATTTGCAGCGTTCCCTTGGAGCCAAAAGCTGAATCATATAACCATTCTAGTTTACCACCTGCATAATGACTCGGCGCCCTATCTTGCTTAAATCCACTCGACTGAAGAATTCTATACATCGCGTCTTGTAATATTTTTCTTTCCTCTAACATAGTTTTTTTATCAAGTGCGCCAATATAGTTTAAATCAATATCAACGGACAGCCTCTTAATCGAGTCGTAGCAAAATAAATTTAAAGCCGTACCCCCTTTCAAAGCCAATCTTTCTTTCAGATATGGGACGGTCATAAATTGTTGAAATACTTTCAACAAAAGGTATACTTTTTCTAAAATCTCTGGCTTGTAATTTTGTTTTTTGGATTCTTTTATCAATTCTTCTTTAGACATCAACATGTGGCTCCTCCCATGATTCATTGATTACTGAGCGTGGTAATAAAATATTCCACTTTTTTACCAGTTCAAATGTATCATTTCGGTGTCGTGATGCATATTGCGGATTTTTTGGTTTTTCTAATAATAAACGATTCAATTGTCGATCAGTTGGTTTGAAAGCCCCATCCCTTTTTTCCAAAAAATAACCTACCTTTGCGACAAGTCGAGCATTCTTCAACATTAAACAATATTCAATTATTGTATCTATATCTACTACTGTTAAAAATTTTATTGCTCGACAAACTTCCTCCCAGCCACCACTCAATTCGATGCGATCCAGAATATCGACGTAAGTTCGTTCCCTATTAGTCAAATAAATATCCATACCTGAACGATTTATTTTTGTAATATTCGTGGTGATATTGTTTTGTTTTTTCAATTCAATAGAGTGTGCTGCTGGTTGAAACCAATGCCCTCGAAATCCAAATGATTTATTTTTTTGTTCTGTCAGATACGTTGACTGTCCGAATGCTGAATACGCCGCCCCATGAAGCTCTAAAGCTGTGTGATAAGCCAAAATACTATCATGAGCCGCACTACCAGCAATTAAATAGGAATCTACAGATACATCGTCTGGCGTGCTATCAGGTGGAACAACTGCATAAAGTTCACGTCGAATTCGGACCAGTTTTCCTGTCTTAATATAATGCTGGATCGCAGTATTGATGGATATGGCTTTAAGAGCTTTTTGTTGAGTCTTCCATGCAAGGAACTCGTCACGACGAAATACAGGATGGTTGTAAAAAAACGTGTCTATGCTCATGACTATTAATCTCCAGTAATATGTAAATTATACATACTATTGGAGATTAGTGCAATATTCCCTTCGAATTCATGCTATTACTTATATAACGATTCGTCAGGATTCCGTGATAAAAATCACGTTTTTGGTACGAATAACGTGATATCGACGAAGAAATGAGGGTTTCGGGGTGGGTTCTGATGAGGGGCTGAAAGAAGCGGGGAGCGGGGTTAAGAAACGGGCAGAAAATCTGCGTTGGCGTCTAGTATTTTCGCTAAAATGTCGCTACAATGTCCGGCTTTTGTACAACTTAAGCGGTTATGCGGCCGATCTAGGGCCCTGGAAACCGCGCAGTATTCGTATTTGGAGTAAGAACATGGCCAATTTATTTGATTTGACGGTAGCAACCCGTGATACCTTCGGTAAAGCCGCAAACCGGCGTACACGCCGTTTAGAGGACTCAGTTCCTGGGATTATTTATGGCGGCAAGGAAGAGCCTGAGGCTATTTCTTTATCGCATAATTTGGTTGTTCGCGCTCTAGAAAACGAAGCGTTCTTCTCGCATATTTTGACGTTGAACATCGACGGCAAGAAGAAGCAGCAAGTGATTGTTAAAGACATTCAACGGCATCCTGGCCGTCCACGTATTATGCACATGGATTTCTTACGAGTTAGTGCCGATGTGAAGCTCACCATGAGTGTTCCATTACATTTCATCAATGAAGAAAAGGCGCCTGGCGTTCTAGCGGGTGGTATTGTGAATCATCATATGGGCGAGCTTGAAATTCGTTGTTTGCCAGCTGATTTACCTGAGTTTATCGAAATAGATTTGGCCAATGTGGAGTTGGATGGTGTTATTCACTTAACTCAAGTTAAAGTACCTAAAGGCGTTGAAGTGATGTTACTCGCTCATGGATCAGACCACGCTCACGACCACGCGGTAGTGAGTATTCATATTCCTAAAGTCGTTGAAGAACCTGAAGAATCTGCTCCAGCTGAAGGAGCCGAAGGGGCCGAAGCTGCTGGTGAAGAAGGCGCTGAATCTTCAGCCGCAGGCGAAGGTGGTGAAGAAGCTGAATCTTCTGAAAAATAGTGACCTCGCCAATCAGATTAATCGTGGGCCTGGGCAACCCAGGCTCCAAATATGCCGAAACGCGCCACAATGTTGGCGCTTGGCTAGTTGAAGAATTAACTCGTCAACATCACGTTAATTTACGACCCGACAATAAATTCCACGGCAGTATAGGCAACATCAAAATAGCTGAACACGAATGCTGGCTTTTAATTCCCTCAACCTATATGAATCTCAGTGGAACATCCGTTCAAGCCATGGCAAGTTATTATAAAATTCCACCTGAAGAAATTTTAATTGTTCACGATGAACTAGATTTTCCTGCAGGCCAAGTGCGCTTTAAGCAGCACGGCGGACACGGCGGGCATAATGGGTTGCGAGATATTATTGCAAAATTGCATACTCCAGCATTTCATCGATTGCGAATTGGAATTGATCATCCTGGCGATCGAAACGAAGTGATCAATTATGTGTTGAAACCACCACGTAATGAGGAACACACGGCAATTATGGGCGCAATACGTAGTGCACTTGATGTATTGCCTACTTTTATTTCGGGCGATCATCAAAAAGCCATTCGAGAATTGCATTCCACGGAAAAATGAACGGTATAGGATTTTTGTGACCATTTTGCATCCAGTGGTGCATAGCGACAGATTTTTTACAAATTAATGAGAGAGAAAAATTATGGGATTTAAATGTGGCATTGTTGGACTTCCTAACGTAGGAAAATCAACCTTATTTAATGCATTAACTGAAGCCAGTGTTCAAGCAGCGAATTTTCCTTTCTGTACAATTGATCCACACGTAGGGATTGTCCCGATGCCTGATTCACGATTGGATGAATTAGCAAAAATTGTAAATCCACAAAATATTGTCCCTACTTCCATGACGTTTGTTGATATTGCAGGCCTTGTAAAAGGCGCTTCTCAAGGCGAAGGATTAGGCAATAAATTTCTTGCGAATATTCGTGAAACGCAAGCGATTGCACACGTGGTTCGTTGTTTTGAAAATGGCGATATTATTCATGTCGCTGGCAAAGTTGATCCCACAAACGATATTGAGGTTATTAATACCGAACTTGCTTTAGCCGATTTAGAAACGATTTCAAATGCATTAATTAAAATCAGCAAAACTGCAAAATCTGGCGATAAACTTGCAAAAGCTCAACAAGACCTATTCGAAAAAGTAAAAACACATCTTGATGAAGGCAAACCAGTACGCACAATGAATCTAGATACTAATGCAATGGAATTGCTACAACCCTTTCAATTAATCACACTCAAACCAGTGCTTTATATTGCGAATGTTGATGAACATGGTTTTGAAAATAATCCTTTGTTATCTATCGTAGAAAAAATTGCCGCACAAGAAAATGCCAGCGTTATTCCAATATGTGCAGAACTTGAAGCGCAATTAGTCGCTCTCACTGCTTCAGAAAAAAAAGAATATCTACACGAACTTGGCTGGGAAGAACCCGGATTAAATCGACTGATTCGTGCGGGATATACATTATTAGGATTGCAAACGTATTTTACCGCCGGCGTTAAAGAAGTGCGAGCCTGGACTGTGAATGTAGGCGCAACCGCTCCACAAGCCGCAGCTGTGATTCATACCGATTTCCAAAAAGGCTTCATCCGTGCTGAAGTTATTGCTTATGATGACTTCATTAATTACAAAGGTGAACAAGGCGCCAAAGAAGCAGGAAAATTGCGCGTTGAAGGAAAAGATTACATTGTCAAAGACGGCGATGTGATGCACTTCCGATTTAACGTTTAACTATCGTCTTTGCGAAACTAGCCAAGCATACTGAATCAGCAGGATCACCCGTAATAAGGCCCATTCAAGCCTGACCACCCCAAAGTCCTCAGGTTTTCTGCCCAAACTGACAGAAAGTGGTACCAGAAAATGTACAAATCATACATTTTTTGGTACCACTTTTTGCATCACATGATCTTACGCCATCAGACTTGAATCAATAGTAAAGTATAGATACTATTGACTGCATCTTTCAATTTTTTTCGTTAGTTGGAAAAACACCGTGAGCAAACTTTCAGAAATCAAACAATGCTTAAATAAGCTATCAGAAGAATCCAACAGCAACAACGCGATATTTTTTAAAACTAACTCTGGCGGGTACGCAGAACATGATCTATTTATTGGCGTGAGCGTCCCTGATTTGCGTAAATTAGCGAAAGAATTCTCAAACCTTCCACTATCAGACGTAGCAAAGCTAATAAAATCAAGAATAAATGAAGAACGGCTGTTGGCTCTAATTATTTTAGTCAATCAATATCAAAAATCTGATAAAGATGCTCGCGAGAAGCGTTTTCAATTTTATCTAGATCATTTACAACATGTAAACAACTGGAATCTCGTTGATAGCTCAGCCCATTTAATTATTGGCATTCATTTAATAAATGGGGATAAAAAATTATTATCTTCTTTGGCTAAATCGACTATCATGTGGGAACGAAGAATCGCAATTGTTTCAACATGGTATTTTATACGCAAAGATCAACTTGAATGGACATTTAAAATTGCTCTACTCTTACTGAAAGATGAACATGATTTAATTCACAAGGCGGTCGGTTGGATGCTACGAGAAGCCGGGAAAAAAGATGAGGTGCTGCTGATTGAATTTTTAAATGAACATGCAAATAAAATGCCAAGAACAATGCTTCGCTATGCGATAGAAAAACTTAGCACGACGAAAAGAAAGCACTATCTATCGCTAAAATAGCCTTATAGATCGATATTTAATTATTATTAAAAATTACCCATCTAATGACACCAGCTTGGTTCCACAGTGCGGAACCACTTTCTAATTGGTAAGTAGCAGTGATGCCGGGATCTGCATAGTCTATTTTTGCACTCACACTACCTGCCCAAATAATCCACATGTTTTCTTGGGAAGTAATATTTATTTTTTTACCACCGCAATTATAAAATAATTCAATCTCTGGACCTCGAAAACCAGAGTCGGTCATTCTAAAAACGCCAAGCTCGCTAGGATGTATTCTTATGGGAGGATAAGTGACTAAAATCCCGTGTTTTAGGTCTCGTGACTCAAGCTTGCAAATACTATCCGTGTCGTTCTCAATATAAACAAGAGCTGCAAAAGACTGAAAAGAAATCAACATGAGAAGTAGTGCGGCTGAACGCTTAATTAAGTCCATAAAATTTCCTTTATTAATAGTTAGATAAGATATTAAGGGTATTTTAAATCGTCGTCAAGAAAGGCCGGTACACCCTCTATTGGCACGATAGTCATTTTTATCCTAAAATTAATCCTGTGCACAATCTCAGCGGGATCAATAATTGAGAAACATGACAAGGAAATCGTCGACAATGGCCTCAATACTTCGAAGTCTAAAAATATTCTTTCTCCTGGCCATGACAGCATCAGGGGCTACCAGCCTAGCCAGTCAAACAACCCAACCAGTCGCATACCTACTGGAAATTCAAGGGGCTATAGGCCCTGCAGTGTCCGATTATGTGGTCCGTGGCATAGAGAAAGCCCAGGCTAAAAAAGGCGAAGTTGTCATTATTCAAATGGACACACCTGGAGGCTTATCGGAATCCATGCGCGATATCAATAAGGCCATATTGGCATCCAATGTGCCAATCGTAACCTACGTTTCCCCCAGCGGGGCACGAGCGGCAAGCGCAGGAACCTACATCCTGTACGCTAGCCATTTTGCGGTGATGGCACCAGGAACAAATTTAGGCGCTGCAACACCAGTTTCGATTGGGATGACCGAACCTTCGGACGAATCTAAGGATAAGCATCAATCAACACTAGAACATAAAGCCACCAACGATGCTACTGCGTATATTCGTAGCTTAGCTCAATTACGTGGCCGTAATGTTCAGTGGGCAATACAAGCAGTCATTAAAGCAGAAAGCCTATCTGAAAAAGAAGCCTTACAGAAAAATGTGATTAATTTTGAAGCAGACAATATCGATAAATTACTATCCGATTTAAACGGACGAAAAACTGAAATTGACGGCAAAATTACTACTCTACATACTAATAACATCATTATAAAAAAAATCGAACCTGATTGGCGCGCCAAATTTTTATCTGCTATTACAGATCCAAGTGTCGCCTACTTATTACTTTTGGTTGGGGTATATGGACTATTTATTGAATTCACCACACCTGGAACAATCATCCCAGGCGCATTAGGTGCTATTTCTTTATTAATTGGCATCTACGCACTTCAACTATTGCCTATCAATTATGTTGGTTTAATATTAATTTTTTTGGGCATCGGTTTTTTAGCATCGGAATTGTATATTACAAGCTATGGCATTCTCGGCATTGGAGGAGTTATTGCCTTTTTAATAGGCTCCGTAATGTTAATGGATACCAACGTCGTAGGTTTTGGTATTCCGCTACCGCTAATCATAGGAGCCACCATCATTACCGCTGGCTTGATATTATTAATAATAGCCATGGCCATACGAGCACAACGCACGCCCGAAGTCACTGGGCGGGAAGCTATTTTAATTAGCACTGGTGAAATTGTTGCAATTCATGATAATGTTATCCAAGTGCGTGTTCAAGGTGAAATATGGCAAGCCAAATCAGCATTCCCTTTGCAAGTTGGAGAACGTGTAAAGGTGACTGAAATTCAGGGACTGATTTTACATATTGAACCCATCCAATCAACGAAAGGAGAATCTTAATGGAAGTTTTTATTTTATTTATTGCGATTGTATTAGGATTTATTTTATTAAACACCATTCGAGTTATAAAACAATATGAACGCGGGGTTGTCCTAACTTTTGGACGTTTTTGGGGAATTAAATCGCCTGGGCTTCGACTCTTAATACCAGGCGTTCAAACCATGGTGCGCATCGATTTGCGAACAGTTGTGATGGATGTACCCAGCCAAGATGTCATATTACGAGACAACGTTTCTGCACGTGTAAATGCCGTACTCTATTTTCGCGTAGTTGATCCCGAAAAAGCCTATCTGCAAGTACAAAATTATTATGAAGCAACCAATCAATTAGCCCAAACAACATTACGATCTGTTTTAGGTCAACATGAGCTCGATGATGTTTTATCAGAACGTGACAAACTCAATGCAGACATTCAAAAAATACTCGATGTGCAAACCGATGCATGGGGAATTAAAGTCGGTATTGTAGAAATAAAACACATCGACATTGATGAAAGCATGATCCGCGCCATCGCAAAACAAGCTGAAGCTGAACGTGAACGTCGTGCAAAAGTGATTCACGCCGAAGGTGAGCTACAAGCCTCTGCCAAATTAGCCGAAGCTGCGAATGTTTTATCCGGAAGCCAAGGCGGTATTACACTTCGCTACTTGCAAACCCTAAATAGCATCTCT
The DNA here is from genome assembly GCA_029777855.1 of Pseudomonadota bacterium. Lineage (GTDB taxonomy): Bacteria > Pseudomonadota > Gammaproteobacteria > JAIEPX01 > JAIEPX01 > JAIEPX01. Next base: position 48,044 of record JAKORL010000116.1, on the reverse strand, counting down.
GAAGAAAATGCGACAACAATCGTTTTCCCCATTGATCTTATTGAAAGATTTGCTACTGCAATTTCAAGTGTTAAAGGAAATTGATGTCGTCTGCGACGGGTTCCAGCCTGCATCTTGAATTAGCTCTAAATACTGCAAAACAAGCACAGAGCCTTCATGAACAGTAATGTCGACATAGCCTTGATTGGCACGATTAAAACAGGCACTTTGCCCTGGGAACGTCAATTCACTTTTTTTGATGTCCCATTTTAATCCATGAGTTTCGACGATAGCTGAGGGCATGCCTATTAACGAAATCTTTTGTCCATTTTCTGTGATAATCCGCTGCGTATTTTTATTTTTAATTGTAAAACCGTAAATCGGTGGCGCGTAAAGTACTGAATCAGTGCTCATAAAAATATTGATATTTTGAAGGATATGATCAAGAAAACCGCCGTGCACTCCTACTATAATAGCGGGCAATAAATTTTCTTTAGCCATATAGGACAGGCATTTTTGAAAATCTGAACTATCTTGCTCAGGCACATGAATATGATTATGGCCTTGTAATTGAGCCACATCGATGCTATCAAAATCACCAATGACAACATGAGGCTTGAGATTCATTTTTTGTAATTTTAGAAATGCCCCATCTGCAGCAACTATAGGCAAGTTGCGCTGAAAAAATTCTCGTTCAGGCAGTTCTCCATTGAGACAAAGAATTGATTTAAAGCGATTATTATTGAGCATTATCGTAGTACCGTTTTTGAGCAATTAGCAATACACTACTCAACAAGCCTACAATATTGCTTGCAACAACGAAACCAGCATTAATACAGATTCCGTAGATAATCCACGCAACAGAACATAATAAAAAATTCAAGATCATCAACAGGGATATATCTTGGGTAGATCGTGTTTTATAGGCTTTGAAAGATTGGGGTAATAAACCAACAAATGAGGTTATCAGTGCAATAAAGCCAAACAGTGATTGTATTATGAACATCACATTTTCCTCCGCTCAGATTAGTGAGATCAGGTTCAAAGGGTTAGCAACTCGCTTCTCAGCCCATCCAGTGAGCACCCCTAATGCAACTCTTACTATATATAATTAAACTACGCCAGTCCAGTTATTTCAAAAAATAAGGACGGGGGGGCGTGTCTCCCGTTGGCCATCGGACAATTTCGCAAAAGGGAATAGCCAACGAGAGAAACGACCCTTTTTATTTTATTACACCATCTGAATCACAATATTTTCTTCATGTCTTTCTTCAATCTGCTTACGCATCCATTCAAATAATTTACGAGGATTATAGTTTACCGGATCTCGAGAACGAGCTTCATTAAATTTATTAAGAATATGATCCGGATTTTCTATATGGGCTTCTATCAAAACAGCCTTTAATTCTTCATTAGTGTAGTCAGATGCCTGTACATAATGAAACCGATTTAACAAGGCTAACGACATAACTTCCCCTGGGTTTTGCGACGCCATCACAAATCCACCCGCTTTAATTTCAAGCTCATTTCCAACGACTTCATGAATTAATCTCACCAAATCTGGATCTTCCGGTAATTCACCTTCCATCAGTGCGATCAATAGCTTTTCAATTCTTGTATCGATTTCATCGAGAATTATTTTTGATCCTTCACAAAATGCTTTGATTACCAAACGCGCAGCCTCTTCTCCTTCATCGAGAGAAATCTCGTAATATCGCTTCGCAGGATCTGCAGAACCTTTTCGATAGCCTTGCTCTTCTAAAATAGCTTTATACAAGCTTGATTTTCCAATACCTGAAGGACCTTCCAATAGCAGCCCTCTCCGATAGGCAAAATCTCTCACGGCAGCATCATCACACATTGCCAAATCTTCTCTTATGATTTCCACAAGAGAATATTTTGTTGAAGGAATATACAAGTTACCTACTTTTTCTATACTCAAAACATCGGCTTCGTAACCTAAATTAATGACTTCTTTATATTGCTGACGTTTTTTTACATCACGAATTAAAAATCCAAATTCATGCCACTGAGATTTTCTTACTGACTCTTCAATATTGTGCGTTAATTGATAAACCACCAAAAATCGCTGAACGAGTGATCGCAAGTCTCGTAATGATATTTCACAATGAGGCTCATACTCTTTAATATTGAAAAAAGCCCAGAGTAATTTCTCTGAAATTTGATTCTTCTCTTCTGTGCTAAATTCACTAGCCTGTAATTCTACTTCGACAATATTTTCTCTCAGCCACTCAGTACGAGGCAATTCGAACAACACGGTCTCTGCATATTCTTGTAAAAACAAATGAAAAAATCGATTAGGATAGCTTTCTGGATTTCCGCTACCAACAAATTTGAGCTGTGATTTGGCACGATAATACTGACCTCGATAATGCATCGGCCCATTGCGGAAAAACCCTTTAAAAACATCTAAAGTACCTGGCAGTTCCATATTCACTTCGTCGGGCGCATTCACAATGGGCCGATCATTTTGAGGATCTGCTGAAAGGCACTCATCCAACTGCATAATACCTTTGAAATAATGTCCATCAGGTAATTGTGATCGTAACTCTCTAGTTTGATGCGACTTACCGGTTCCTGGTTTGCTTTTCAGAAAAATCGCTCGCGTAGCCTGATGATAAAACAAAGTCTGTAATTGCTGTGTTTGTTTATGATGCGAAGGCATAACTTCGATTTTTTCCTTAGCTTCTTCACTGCACAGTATGCCAAACAATTTTTTAGCAAGATGAGCATCAATTAATTTAGGTCTACCTTTTTCTATTTGGATGACCGTATCGAGTGAATTCCCCACCAAGGCTCGAAGCGTTTTTCCATAACAACAATTTAAGGCTTTCCATACATGCTTTTCTAAATCGGCTAGAGTATGAATACCCCTCGCCTTTCGCAAGCGACTCCATTTTTGAACGTGGATAGATTTATCGCCACTTTCCGGAGCAAAACAATATTTAGACACTACGGCTAAGAACGCATAATTATCTGAATTTTTGGGGTAGTCGTAGTGGAATAATCCTTTAATAGGGTTCTCTAAATGAACAGACTGCAAACTCTCATCCTTCATCCGTGCGATCATCGCTGTGAGTCGACGATAAGTCAAAACAGGCACTGGTGGCTGACCAATTCCCCGATGATTTAAACCAGCTGCCAATTTAAATAAATACATGATTTTATGTGCAAACTCAATATCTGCTTCAGGCAATAATTCTAGGTAGCGATCAACCGTTATTTGTTCAATTTGAATATACTGATAAGGATAATCATCTCGACATTCCAAGGGCATCACGCAAATCAACTGCCCTTTAAGTTTTACTTCCTTACCATTTTGATCAAATCGTGCCAAATTAGGATATAAATAGGGCAGTAGCTGTTGATACAACAGTAAACTCATCGCGCCATTTAGTATAATACTTCTTCCTTTAATCAAATCGTCCATTACAACGCAAGAACTATATTCAAATTCGATCTTTCCAGAATCATCGCGCCGATCAGCAAGCTGAGCTATTAATTCCTGGTACGTCATATGGGAATGTACATCAACTATGATAGCATCAGGTAAAAGATGTCTTTTTAATTCATTCACATAGAAATCTGGATCATTAGAAAAAGTCAATAAACTTGTTTCAATTTCTGCACTTTGTTCACCTGCATATTCAGCTACTCCCTGTATCGCACCACCAGGTAACAAAGTAAATGTTATGGGACGCGGAGTAAAATCACCAAACCGATCCAATAACTCTTGCCACTCTTCTCGCGTGATCACTTCAGTTATATAAAATTGGCTCTCTTCTGTCGCAAACCAGGGCAACGTTTCTGTGCGCATCCGTGTATTTGGATTTACAATCTCTCGCCTGAAGCATTCATATAAATTGTTGGCGTTACAAAAAACACCCAAGGCCGAATCCTCATCTGGCTTGTTTTTAATCGTAATATTCCGATTTCGAATGGCATGTTCTTTATTGTCTGTTTGAATCACAAATGAAGCTGGTATTTCAATAAACTGTGAATTCACATACCATCGTCTCTCAACTCGTAGCCGCTGCAAAAATAGATTGAAATTTTCTGAATCAGGACAATTGACAAGCCGTAGATTTTTCTTTTCAGTTAACGCTCTGATCAACGCTCCATTTTCGCGAATGTGATATCCCAATTCATCAACCAAAATCTCTCCGAATAAACGCTCACGCCAATTAGGCATACCATACAGATCCACCTCAATGAATTCATCACTTATTGCCGAACGTTCAATTGAACTGACAGATGAACTATAAGATTGACTAAGTAAAAACGCTGTCGTTCGGGAGAAAAATGCTCTTGGCCCTGTTCTGAATTTATCTTGAATTAAACTAATAATTTTCACAGAAGCTGTCACTGGAACACCCATCAGAGTACCTGAAGGTTGCTCGAGCATCGACATGTAGCTTGCTTTTTGTTGCTTGGAAAATTCAGTCCAATTGATAACAATAATCCCACCCTCTTCTAATAATTGTCGCAGCGGCCCTGCAACTAATTTTCTTTCACCGTCTGCAATTTTCACTGATTTCATATAGCGACGAAGATCCGTGGGATTATGAATGTAAATAACATTCTTAGCTCGCGGAGAATTAACAACGCCACTTAATTCTTCACGTATTCTGGCAAAGACTTTTAAAGGCTCTAAATTATTGGGTAAGCGCAATAATGGTGCATGCGCTGCCTCTTTTGATAACAAAGGAAGAATCGATGTAATAATTTTAACAGCAGGGAATGGTTCTCTCGCTTCCAGTGCTTTTTCCTCGGCAATTCTTCTGGCTTCTGCTTCTTTAGCTTTTCTCTGAGCTTCATCGCGAGCTTTTGCCTCAGCTTCTTCTCTAGCTTTTCTTTCTGCTTCTTCACGGGCTTTTACCTCGGCTTCTTCTCGCGCTTTTCTTTCCGCTTCTTCACGGGCTTTTGCCTCGGCTTCTTCTCGCGCTTTTCTTTCCGCTTCTTCACGGGCTTTTACCTCGGCTTCTTCTCGCGCTTTTCTTTCCGCTTCTTCACGGGCTTTTACCTCGGCTTCTTCTCGCGCTTTTCTTTCTGCTTCTTCACGGGCTTTTGCCTCGGCTTCTTCTCGCGCTTTTCTTTCCGCTTCTTCTCGCGCTTTTGCCACAACGTCTTCTTTGGCTTTTCTTTCGGCTTCTGCGCGAGTCTTTGCCTCAGCCTCTTCTCGTGCTTTTCTTTCTGCTTCTTCACGCGCTTTTGCTTTTGCTTTTGCTTCTGCTTCTATGCTGGGTTTCGGCTCTGCAACTGCAACACTCTTTGTGGGCTCTGGCTCAGTGATCACCTTAATAAAGGGATTTACTGGCTCAGGCTGAGGATTACTCGATTTCTTCACTAAATCCAATACATCCCCTCCACCAAGACATACGCCGTGTCGCACAAAGCCGAATCGCGAATAAAAAGGCAACTCACCAAACATATGTTTACCATTAGAAAAAAGACTCACTGGTATATTTAAATAATGAGCAAGCACCATAAATACTTGTGAGCGATGTCGACAGACTCCTTTTGAACTTTTAATTTGTGAAAGAATGATGTCAAGAGTATCACTAGAGTTTTCATCTGTAGTATCTTCTTGATTAAAATTTCGACAAAATTCAAATAAACAGGCCAGTTTTTCTCGAAGACTAATATCAGATCTGGTCAGTGGTTTTAGTTCAGCAACCGCACTGATCACTTTTTCAAGCTCAGCAATAAAATCGGCCTTTAATAGGGGTTTTGGTGAAAGACAAAGCTTCAGATCATCGCCGAAATTTTCTAGAAGATAACAATCTTGCATCCGGAATCGATATGCTAATTTTACACATTTAGATTCAACTCCAGCTTTTAATGCAACACTGACTTTGCGCTCCGTAACATCCAATATTAAATCTAAATCTTTAGCATCATTACAATAAATGAATAATTCATCAGGAGGATATAAAACTGGCGTTGTAACCAATGTAATCTCTTGCCCTGGCTTTATATCAAATTCAGCATAGGCCATCGCCCAGTTTTGATCTAAACTTACATAATGCTTTAAATCATGAAGCGTATCATCCCCAAGTCGATCACAATTTTGATATCGAACCAATGAAGTTCGCCGAACTTCTTTAGGCCGATAACAAAAAAGAAGAGATCGCCGACGCACATCGCACTCAATGGCGTTATATACAGAAAAACGAAAATAATTATTGACCAATAAATTACGTTTATCATAAACCATCAAGAAATTATTTTGCTCGTCTCCAGCAGCTTTATTGTTACTATCGTGAAAACGCGTTACAAAACCTGTTTTAGAGTCTGGGGCGTAAACTGTAGACCCTGAAATTTTCATTGTATTGTACTTATGTCGGTTAGTTATTCCTATACCATCGGCTGTCGTTGATCCAAATGACGAAGCTTCCTCATACCCAACATTATCTTGAAGCATTTTATCAACATAAGCCTGGAAGGTATTGTACCGTTTCTCGGCTATTTCACGATTTTGTTTTTTAAGTCTTTCACTTCGTAGGGTATCTAAATCAATATCGTTTTCCTTCCGAGCACTGATCTGGACGACGCGCACAGGACCAGGTCTGGCAATAGTATTGATTTCGAGCGCAGGAGCAGGATTTATTAATTTACAATCTCCAATCTGAAGCTTTTCTAGTGTATCTAAAAAACCATCCAAATCCGGCATTTTTAGCGATGAGTTTCGATGTAATATTATTTCTTTTATAGATTTAGGGAAATCTGTAATGGCCGTAATATTATTACAACCTGAAACATCCAACCTTCTTAGCTGGGTGAACTGTCTAAGAGATAATTCGCCCGAAATCGTATTATTATCTTGAATACGAAGACCTGTAACTCTGCTTTCGTTACCTGTTGCGACGAATTTGTCGCCTGACTCTACAATGACTTCAATATTGCCACCTTTCAAAGAGCGTATAAATTGAACAATGCCCTCTTCAGCATAGGCTATAGAATTTAAATAAATAATACCGATAGATAAATTTCTGCCCCAGCTGAGTTGAGTTTTTTGACCAACTTCATAATATAAACATAAGGCATATAGTCTTGATATGCTATTCAAATTAAAAGAACAAAGCTCAGCGCAGTTAATAATTGCGAAACGGGTAAGCTGAGCCGGAAGGTTCTCTACAACCTCTAAATTAGCACACTCTCTTAATGCTATATCGTTTAAATCATGAAAATCTTTAAAGTCTACTACCCTGCCGACAGAATAACAATTCTGTACTTCAAGCTCTTTTATTTTCTTAGGTATTTTAACCGTTTCGAACACCTTCATGCGTCGAAGAGTGAGTTTCTCCAGTTGGGTATATTCTACCAAATCAGGCATATCCCACTTACCTTCATGGTGGAGGCTATCAATTACAATCTTCCTTGTGGTTTTAGGATATAAATCGCGCAAAGTCTCATTAATAGGTCTGCGAGTCGCCTGAATATCTCGATCTTTATTACCAATCATTTGTATCGTTTTTAATTGTCGCAGACCACTCAGTGAGGGCTGAGCTAGAGAATGATTTTCTTCTAATATTAAGGTCTCTAGTAATGGGGGCAATGATTGTATCTTTTGAACGTCAGTGGCCACAATTTTTAAATAACGAAGATTTGCACATTCACCAAACTCAATATCCTCCATATCACCACAATCTTGTAACTCAATTTTTCTAACCGAAGAATTAAATTTTAAGCCGGAGACATAACTCAATTTACCCAGCGTGATATCAAGAATACGCGCAGATTGAATGAACCTTTTCATTTCATCCGATAGTGGAGATCTAACATCACGGTTATTTATTACTAGTCTTCGAATAATTAGATTCTGCGATATTCCCACAAAACCAACAGATTTAATGAACTCAGATGCAATATACAGCTGCTCTACATCTTCGATATTAGTCAAATCGAATGTGTATACTTGTTTAATTGCTACAGTGATATTTGACTTTACTCCGATAACCGATAATGACTTTACAACTTTAGGTAGCCCCAGGATCCTGACGTTATTATCCTTCGATTCTAGACTAATTTTGTATTCTTTCTCTGAAGACGGTAGTTCTATTCTAACATGCCCATTAAGAACAATTTTTAATTCCTGCGACGCCGGCACTGTAAATTGAATAATACCACTAGTATTACTTAGGGCTATTTCCATGATCCCCGGAGGCAGAGCCGAAAGAACGACGTCTGATAGATTATTATCAATCTCAATATTTTTTAAATTCTTGAAGCCTGATAGATCGATGCCAGCTGTGGTAAAAAAGCAGCGTTCTAGCTTCAGGGCATTCAGGTACTTTGGCAAATTATTTTCGCGCGCTAAATATAATCCACTAAAAACCAAATCACGTGGCGTTTGACTTGTTTTAGAAAAACCAGAGAATATAACATTACCATATAGAAACATCCTATCAAATTGTAGACAGTCTCCGACGACACCATTGTAATAAAGTCCTTGATCAGTAAACGACAACCCTCTGGATCTTGCATTTAACTCAATTTGAGCTTGGCTTTGTTGAACGTACGCTTTTATCTCGGCAGAAGAAGGTTCTTTACCTTCTTTTAACACTCGTTCACGGTGATTTTCTGGCCTGATTTCTGGTCCGTTTAAAAACAAACAAGCTGCTCGAAGATTTGGCAAATTAGATAAATCTACAGCAGCATCAACATCTAAGCTATAATTGTATCTAACACAGAGATTTTCAAGACTTGGAGGAAAACTTCTTATAAGAGCTAATTCATAACACCACTCCAGAGTAACACTCTTTAAAAACTGAACCTTACTGAAATCAAGAGACATTATTTTTGGACATTCTTGAATAGTAATCGAAGCGCATGATTTCGGAAATGTTAACATTCCAATTCGTGAATCATTTCGAATTATTAAACTCGAACAACTCTTTAAACGAGCAATTAGGTTGAAAATATCAAATTGATAATCAGAAGCATTATCAACTTCGATGTTATCAATGTATCTGATTTTATCGCTATTCATCAGTAAAAATTCTGGATTAAGATCTCGCAAAGTCAAACTTTCTAATTTCTCAATTCCAGCAAAGTCTATACCTCTAAAATTTTCACAACCACTGATCTTAATCCGCTTTAAAGTACTTGGAAGATTTTTAATAACAACAAGGTCTCTGACATTAGACAACTCTAATTCCTCGAGCTGATAAAACCTTTTACAATCTAAATCGAACTTCCAAGCAACGCTTTCGTACACCAATATAGATTTCACATTGCGCGGGTAGTAGCTTTCATCCATCAAGATGGATTTTTCAATGATCACTCTTTCATAATCGAGGCTCGATAGATTGGGATGTACTCCCCTATCAATAAGCAATTCACGAGCCCCTACTTGCCTGAAGGATACGGTATTGTGCAACTGTTTGTAATTTGGTGCTCTCAATTGATCTATTTGGCATCTCGCAGCCGAGATATACCGCACTGATGTTAAAGGCTCATCAGATTTAATTTTCAAACCAGGATTCAAAGGGGCTAAATCGAGCACTTTTAAATTCCTAAGACCAGTTACATTTAGCTTTTTCATCGAATTACATTTGACAAGACATAAACCTTCTAAGGTAGGTGACAAATCCTCTAAGCCCTCTATCGTTCGACAATCAATCAATGCTAGCCACTTAATATTACACAACCTTTTTAATAAATATTCTTCTCCAGTAAATGCACTTTTATGGTTCCTTATTTCGAGAAACTCAACTGAGCTTGGCAAGTAATCAATATATCTCACTTCACCCTTCAAATAGACTGTCTTTAAAGCGTGGTGCTCTTTTAAATCGGAAAATTCAATGCTTTTGCAATCACATATTAAAGTCTCTAATTGGGGGGGTATTTCTCTCAGATAAACCTTTGTAGTGGATTTAACTCTCAACTTTTTCAGCTGAAGTTCTTTCAGACCTATAAAATCATCAGAAAAACTATCATCAAAATCTAGACTTAAGCTTTTTAAATTAGGCAATGTCTTAATAATGGAAATAATTTCTTCTAAATCCTGGTGTTTTTCAGCTTTAATTTCAAGCTCTTCGATAGAATCCGGCATGGCTAGGCGCAACTCGGGGGTGATCACAAGATTTTTTAAGGTAAGCTTGGTGAGATGCGGTGGAAATATTAATGGCTTTTTACTTCTTTCTCCACCATCATAATTAATGGTTAAATTTTCGCAGCCTTCAATAGCGGATAAATCCCAACTATGACAGCCAATATTTACTTCTAAATTTTTGATGAACAAACGAGGCAAGTAATAATTTTCAGATCCATCCTTGGTCGCCAGATACATAAACTGTAGTTCAGTGTTGTAATATTTTGAAAATATTTTCTCAAGCTCATCAGCTGAACCAAGTTCACCATTGACCCTCATTTCTATTTTTTCTACAGGCCGGATATTTACTAATATCTCTAGTATTTGATCAGGCACGAAGTCTCGCATGTGCGAATATATTCCAGGACGAGTTTTCAAAAAATCACCGAGAATAAGATTCTTTTTAATATAAAGTACTACAGCATCTTCAGGAGGAACTGCAAAATGCTCATCTTTTGAATACCCACGCCGCTCCGTCATTCTTAGAGTGAAATCACCCAAAAAGTCGTAGTAATCTTGAGCATCAAGAACAATAAAGTGATCGGGATTAAGGCCTTGCTGCCTCAAAGATTCTATTATTTGCTCTTTTGTTTCATAAGGCATTTTTGATGGGTCATTCCAAAAAGCCTCAACATTATTATGTGGGTCTAATTCTTCTAGCGGAACATGACTACCTTCCCAGCGGTATACACCATGATGGGCAAGCAATTCCTCCCATAGCTCTGGCTCGTAGGTTGATGGTCTTCGATGTTCAAAAAATGGATCACAAAACAGGACTAATTTTTCACGAGGGCCTTTAAGCGTTGTGGTAACATGCCAAGCCTTTTCTCCTTCCTCACCCAAGAGCAATTGCGAATCTGGGCGACCAATGGGCCCTTGGCTGAGAGCGTTGATGACTCGCTTGTTTCTTTGTATTAGTGGTTCTTGGCAGTATTTTAGCAGTTCTTCATACACATTCATGGCAATCTCTCAAACACATTGAGTAATTTTTGATTTTTCATCTAGAAACAAGCGCAAATTACGAGTCTACCCCAAAAACCTTAAACAATCCTTAACAATTGGCGCTGCACTCCATCTATAAGCCACTCATAAGCCACTCATTTTTTTCCTGTACCAAAATCCACCGTCTTATATCGTAGCAAAAAGGTTCAATCTGTTGAAATATAGGCTTTGCAGTAGAAGTGTGCTATGGATTTGGCCTTGACAGTAACCGCCGAAAACGGCACTATTACCGGCTCTTCATGGCTATGTAGCTCAGTTGGTTAGAGCATGGCATTCATAATGCCGGGGTCGGTGGTTCGAGTCCACCCATAGCCACCAGTTTCTGCCATACACCCCCAATTCCCCTCAAGACATGCAGATAATGTGACTTGGCTGGAAACAAGTGCATCTACCTCACTTATCTAAACTCTTTAGCCCAATGCGAAAGCAAATCATCATCCACTTCACTGAGCGATGCGGGCTGCCAGGAGGGTTTGCGGTCTTTATCAACGATGGCTGCGCGAACCCCCTCTGCAAAATCGGGATGCCGCAAGAAACGTTCTGTCAATTTCAACTCGAAATCCATACACGTATCAAAATCTTGGAGTAACGCTTGATTTAAGAGCTTGAACGTTATTTTGAGACTGGTCGGTGATTTTTGTTGAAGCAAATTCAAAATTGATAAACAACGCTCAGATTTTGAGGCAGACAAATTCAGAATAATTTCTTCTACCGTAGTCGCAGTAAAACAACGATCAATTTCAACATGATCAACCAGCAATTGACTTTGCTGACCTGTTAATTGCCAACGTTTCAGAACATCTGAAACGCGTGCATGATGGTCATGATCGAAATTTATATTCGTTAATTCGTCAATAACATTAGAAAAATCACTGCGATCAATAACAAAATCAATTAATCCAAGGTAGCTAGCATCATAGGCATTCATTTTATCTCCCGATAAGCCGAGATACCAACCTAATTTTCCCGGGCAATGAGATAAAAAATGACTACCCCCAATATCAGGATAAAATCCTATTCCTGTTTCAGGCATTGCCAATTGAAGCGATTCGTCAGCGACTCGATGAGAGCCATGTATAGAAACCCCTAATCCACCACCCATGGTAATTCCATGCATTAAGGCTATATACGGTTTTGTAAAATGAAATAAACGACGATTCATTTGATATTCTTGTCTAAAAAAATTCATCGCTTGCTCTGTATCTACACGAGCCATTTCATATACAATTCGTACATCACCTCCCGCACAAAAAGCGCGTTCCCCAGCACCTTGAATGATCACTGCTTTAATATTGTCATCATTCTGCCATTGAATAAGATGATCATCGATTATTTTACACATAGACAAGGTGAGGGCATTCAGCGATTGCGGTCTATTCAACATGATCAATGCAATTTCGCCATTTTTTGCAGGTAATTGGGTAATTTCTATTTCAGAATTATTCATTGTGGAATTCTCGTTGATGATTAAAGTGTGGCACAGCTGATAATAATTGCTGTGTATAAGGATGCTTAGGACGTAATAAAATTTCTTCTACAGTACCAGTTTCTACAATTTTGCCTTGATGCATAACGGCGACATCATGAGCCATTTTTGCTACGACCGCAAAATCATGTGTAATCACTAGATACGATAATTGAATCTCATCTTGTAATGTTCTTAACAAAGCTAATACACGCTGTTGTACAGTAACATCTAATGAACTGGTTGGTTCATCACAAATAATACACTCAGGTTGGACGGCCAAAGCACGAGCAATACAAATTCTTTGGCGTTGTCCACCCGAAAATTCATGCGGGAAACGATGTCGATATTCTGGATCCAAACCCACTTTCAAAAGCAAATCCTTAACGATATCATCTCGCTCCCGTTCATTTTTTCCGATTTTTTGAGCACGCATACCTTCTGCTATTATATCTTTAATGAGCATTCTAGGATTCATTGATGAAAAAGGGTCCTGAAAGATCATTTGAAATTTTGACCGTAATTTTTGTAATTTTTTGTGTTGAGCGTTCACAAGTTGTTCATCATTATAAATAACACTGCCTTCTTTAATTGAAAGCAATTGCAATATCCCTAGACCGACTGTTGTTTTTCCAGAGCCCGACTCACCGACCAGCGCCAATGTCCGACCACGATAAAGATTTAAACTGACTCCGTCTACAGCTTTTACCGAACCTACAACTCTTTTTAATAGCCCCTTTCGAATTGGAAAGTGAATTTTAAGATTTTCAATTTTCGCCAAAGGAATCTGCTCAAGAGGATGACTTTGTATAATATTTTTCCAATCGGCGACCGCGCTTAATAACTGGCGACTGTACGGATGTTGTGGATTTTGAAAAAACTGATTTACCAAGCCTTGCTCAACTATTTTTCCTTGTTGCATCACAATGACATAATCAGCAAATTGATATACAACGCCCAAATTATGAGTAATAAACAATATACCCATTTTGCGTTCTGATTGTATTTCCTTTAATTTATCCAACACTTGCTTTTGTATGGTCACATCGAGAGCAGTTGTTGGCTCATCTGCAATCAGTAATTTTGGCTCGCCCGCTAAGGCCACAGCAATCATCGCTCTTTGTTTCATTCCACCTGAGAGCTCAAATGGATATTTTCGAAAACAATTTTTTGGGTCATTAATACCCACCTCTTCTAACAAGGCAATTATTTTATTGTACCGCTGCTTACGAGAAAATATTGGCTTATGAATTTTCAGTACTTCATTAATTTGATGTCCAATTGTTAAAACTGGATTTAAGGCCGTCATGGCCTCTTGAAAAATCATTCCAATTTTCCCACCTCGAATTTTTCGCATCTGTAATTCTGGATAGGTAAGAAGATCTTCCCCTTCAAATGAAATAACACTCTCTTGTGAAATAACAGCATTCAAAGGTAATAATTGCATAATAGACAATGACGATAGTGTTTTACCGCTCCCTGACTCACCCACCAAGGCAACCGTTTGGCCCTCTTCAATAGTAAAATTGACATTTTCCACTATAGTCTTAATTTCTTTATTTGATTTTAATCCTATACATAAATTACTGACTTGAAGCAACTTGTTTATCGCCATTAATCTACATCCCGTAATCGTGGATCAAATGCATCTCGAACTGCATCTGCAAAAATATTAGCTGCCAATACCAGAGCAAACATAAATAAAAACGCGGAAAGAAGAGGCCACCAAACCACAGGCTCTCTTGCAAGATCTAAACGAGCACTGTTAATCATATTTCCCCAACTAAACGACGTAGGATCCACACCCACACCCACATAAGACAAAACAGCTTCAGCGAGAATCAAGGAACTGAAATCAAGAACGATGGTTATTATCACAATATGGAGTACATTAGGAAAAATATGGCGCAAAATAATTTTAAAACGTTTTACGCCCAACGCTGTTGATGCCCTGACGTAATCCATTTCTCTAATTTTTAATGTTTCCGCTCGTAAAAGTCGACATAAGGATGTCCAACTTGTTACCCCTAAAATCACACACAATGCAAGCAACCTCACATCCGCTCGCTCAGCTATTGTTGGAAAAACATGAGGATGATTAGCGATATAAATCTGAATAGCGATAACAGAAGCTGAAATTAATAATACACCCGGCACAGAGCTGAGAGTGGTATAAAGATACTGAATAATGTCATCAATCCACCCCCCAAAAAAACCGGCAATAGTGCCCAAAAATAATGCAAATGGTAACATAACAAGGGTTGTGACAGTTCCTATTACAATACCCGTACGTACACTTTTTATAGATTGATAAAAAATATCTGCCCCAACTTTATCCGTACCGAAGACATGAAAATGCTTCAATTTTGGATAAATACGCTTCTGCTGCCCTGAGGGCAAAGTAATATTCGTTTTTACAAAAGAAAACGTGGCCATAGGAGAAGAATATGTTTCTTCATACTGCTGCCCTATTGGCGCCATAATTTTATCCAAAATACTTATCACATTGGCGGAATAATAACGCTGATGATGATTATTTTGATCGAGAGCCATCTTAAAATGAAATGAATCTAAAAGTGCAATTGCAGAAAAAAGAGCTAGTACGATAGCTGCAATTTTAACCATTTTATTTCGGACAATGTGTTGCCATGGAACAAGCCATTCCTCATGTCGCCGAACCCAAAAAATAAACAGCACCACACTAATGAATAATAAATACAACAATGCGTCTGTGGTTAGTATTACCCACTGGAATGACATCCATGCCCCTTAGCCCGAATATTGTACAAAAAATCATCATATCGTTACTAATGCAGGGGCGCAAGCAGCTAACTTGCCAATACCACCCAGACTGTTGTTGACCAAATTGAGATAATCGTTAAACTTAGCCATTACTTTGAACGGTCATAGAAGGTTTAAGGCATTGGTTCAATCTCAGGACATTGAAGATCAACTGCTCAGCATTACACGTCAACTGCTGGTTGATCTTGAACATCAACGAGCGCTTAATGTTGTCTCGATGTCAGCAGACCTCCAGCGAGAATTGGGAATCGGCAGTGTCGAAAAGGCTGAGCTCTTACACCGCACAGAACAAGCCTTTAATATCGTTTTACCGGAAATTTTACTAACCGAAGCGGAATCTCTACAAGATCTTGCTGATGCAGTAAGTAAAGCGAATCCATTACTACAACGACCTCTTGGAGCACATGTTCCTGTCCTGAATGCCAGCATGATTGATCCTCTATCTGCTAAGACACTCGTTGACTTACTTTATCAATACGGCACTCAAGAACCCAACCGCCCTCATATCTATCTACATGATAGCCACGGCGAAGAAGATATTATCTCTTATGGTAAATTATTAGAATCAGCCAGTGCGGTTGCTCAGGGTTTGTTACAACGCGGATTATCTTCTCAACAAACCGTCGCCATTATGCTTCCAACCTCTCATGAATTTTTCAGTGCTTTTTTTGGTGTGCTATTGGCTGGAGGAATACCTGTTCCGATTTATCCACCCTTCAGAGCAAATCTCATTGAAGAATATATAAAGCATGAAACAAAAATTCTTACGAATGCGATGACGCATACTTTAATCACATTTCCAGCTGTTTCAACTTTATCCAACGTATTGCGACAATATGTAGGCTGCTTACAACACATCACGACAGTGTCCGAACTTTCAATAGCTCAGGATCTCATTCCATTACCTACATTAAATAACCATGACGTAGCACTCATTCAGTATACCTCGGGTAGTACGGGTGATCCTAAAGGTGTACAACTGAGCCATGCTAATTTATTAAATAACATACGCTGTATCGGTCAAGTATTAAAAATTCAGCCTACTGACGTCGTAGTGAGCTGGCTTCCGCTTTATCACGATATGGGCCTCATTGGAACCTGGTTAGGTAGTTTATATTACGGTGTTCCGATCACCATCATGTCTCCTATTACTTTTTTAACTCATCCCGAAAAATGGCTATGGGCCATTCATTATCATCGTGGCACCATTTCTGCTGCACCCAATTTTGCATATGAACTTTGCCTCAGCAAAATCAGTGAAAAAAAATTAGTAGGACTTGATTTAAGTTCTTGGCGTTTCGCTTTTAATGGCGCAGAAGCAATATATCCTCGCACCTTAGATCGATTTATTAAAAAATTCAGCCCTTATGGTTTTAAAGCAACCTCTCTCGCCCCCGTGTATGGTCTCGCTGAAAATTCAGTTGCCCTCACAATTCCAGACTTAGGCAAAGAACCTACAATTGATCGAGTGGATCGTGCCACTATGGATGAAACGAATATAGCAAAACCCTCTATACCAAACACAAAAAATATTCATGAATTTGTTTCATGCGGAAAACCTATTCCTGGCCACGCAATAAGAATAGTCGATGATCAGGATAATGAATTACCTGAACGGCATGTGGGTCATTTACAATTCCAAGGTCCTTCAGCAATGCAAGGATATTTTCAAAATCGCACTGCCACAGAAGCAGCGTACCATAATGGATGGTGGGCAACTGGGGATTTAGGTTATCTTGCTGATGACAATCTATACATCACCGGACGAGCAAAAGATGTTATTATTAAATCGGGGCGCAATATTTACCCTCAGGAAGTTGAAGATATTGTCGAACAAGTTGCAGGTGTTCGCAAAGGTCGTGTCATTGCCTTTGGAACTGCTGATAAACGAAAAGGCACTGAAAAATTAATTATCGTTGCTGAGACGCACGAAAGAAATAAAGACCTTCAAGATGCTCTTCAAGCCGCTATTATCGAACGAGTTGCAATCACGATTGGCATCCCACCTGACGAAGTTATTACTGCCCCTCCTGAAACAATTACAAAAACCTCCAGCGGAAAATTACAGCGTAATGCATGCAAAAAAGCCTATGAACAAGGTCGATTGATTCACCGCCACAGACCAATGATACTACAAATGAGCAAACTTATAGTTACGATGATAGCAAAGAAATGTCTTGGATATTTTTCGACTATTATTAAACTAATGTATACCACTTATTTATTTTCGGTCATTGCTGTATGCTTATTGCCAATGTGGAGTTCTATTATGATTCTACCTTACAAAGCAGCCAGTCACGCGATGAAATATTGGTCTAGGTTAATTTTTATACTTCTAGGATGCCCTATAAAAGTCAGCGGTACTAAATTTCTAAAAATCAAGCAACCTGTCATTTTCGTTTCTAATCACGCAAGTTATGTAGATTCCCTCTTGCTCATCGCAGTTTTACCTGCCGGAGTAAGATTTGTAGGAAAGAAAGAAATACTTAATGGCGCAGTATTACGATCCTTTGTCAAACATCTCCGCTACTTAACCGTTGATAGACTCGATTTTTTAAATAGCCTTCAAGACATGGGGCAAATCAAAAGCTCACTTGATGAAAAAAATTCGATCTTAATTTTTCCAGAAGGGACATTCACCTCTTCAAAAGGATTATTACCTTTCAAACTAGGGGCCTTTAAACTCGCGGTAGAAACCCATATTCCACTTTGCCCTATTGCGCTACGAGGCACACGAACAATGCTTACGGGCAGCAATAAATTATTTTCACCCTCATTTCTCCGCATTTGGGTCGGAGAGCCCATTATGCCAGAAAGTGAGGAATTCAATGAGGCTATTCGATTAAGAGCGGTACTTAAACAACAAATCAGTGAACATTGCGGCGAAGGGACCCTACATTTAGTTCGTGCTGGGGTGCAGTCATGACGTTAAAACGGTTCCATTAACACAATATTATTGCTATCATTCTGCCTTTTTAGAGGAAAAGAAAATGCTAAATTTAATTATATGCGCCCTCCTATTATCATCATCCATAGTCTATGCCAAACCGACCGCTACCGCTAAGCACCCAGTTTTAATAGGATATTTTCAAAACTTCAAAAATTCAGCACCATCACCTCGCCTCACCGAAGTCCCGCGCGGATATTCCATCATCGATATTGCATTTGCGACGATTAATATAAATGGGACCGTTGTATTTAATTTACAAGCCCCTGCGTACAAGGGCACCCTTAATGGCGCGAACTTATTTAAAGAAGATATTCAATCTCTTCAAAGAAGAGGCGTCAAAGTATTATTGTCCATAGGTGGTGGAAGCGCTAATTCTACGCTGCATATTGACAACGAAAAGAAAGCAACTGAATTCGTACAATCCCTCGAAAAAATTATCGATGAATATGGATTCAATGGGATTGATTATGATCTAGAAGGTAAATTAACGAGCATAGAATCAAATTATCTTGCGAATATTACACAAAAACTACAAGAGGACTATATTAACAAGGGTAACTCACTGTTTTTCACCATCGCCCCTGAAGCCGTTGATGTACACTGGCAAACATCTCAAGGAAAATACAATCGAGTAATTGATTCAGGATTAATTAATTTAGTTTCGGTACAATTATACAATTCTACTTGCAAACGAAGCTTTAAACCCAATAGTCCTTGCTATGAACCTGGTACTCAAGATTTTATTGTTTCTCAAGTTGATAGCACCATACAATCATGGAAAAATAGAGGTGTAAAAGACCCTGAATCGAAATACGTTATTGGATTACCCGCAACAGTCAATGCCGCAAGTCGTGGTTATGTAGAACCTGAAGTACTTAAGAAAGCGCTAGCTTGCCTCAAAACAGGACAGGAATGTGAGCAATATATACCATCAAATACTTATCCCGATCTTGGAGGTCTGATGACGTGGAGCATTAACTGGGACGCAAATAACGACTATAACTTTGTGAATAATGTCCTAGATTAATTCCGACAGCGCACTACACGTTGTTTACACACATGTTTTGCTACTCAAATTAGTGAGTTACATTGAATGATTATTTCAATCTAACACGCGGATCTACTAGCACGTACGAAATATCTGTGAGCACCAGCCCTAAAATGTACAATACCGTTCCTAGAAAAACCATTACTCTTACTATATCAAAATCCTGCATACGGATTGCGTCGATAGTGTAACTGCCCAAACCTGGGATTCCAAAAAAAGATTCCAAAATCAAACTTCCCATAAATAATAAAGGCAGTACCGCAACTATTCCTGTCAGGATTGGTAGCATCGCGTTTTTTAAAATATGTGTAAAAAATACTTTTTGCTCTGACAACCCTTTTGCCCTGGCCGTGCGCACATAGTCTTTATTAATCTCTTCTAAAAAAATGGTTCTATACCATCGAGCACCCGAACCAACTCCACTCACTATTCCAATAAGAACGGGTAATATTAAAAATTTAATCGCACCGATTCCAGGCTCGTATCCCGAAATGGGAACTAATCTCAGTAGCTTTGCGATGATAAATTGACCACCCATAATATAAAACAACGATGAAATTGACATCAATATCACGCAAATTGACACGCCAGTAAAATCTAAATATGTCCCACGAAAAAAAGCCAACAGCATTGCCACTGTTATGTCAAAAAATAATCCTACAATTAACGATGGAATAGCAATCGCTAATGATGGCCACATTCTCTGATAGATATCATTACTGATATCACGACCACTGTCAGAAATACCAAATTGAAAGGTAAATAATTTTAGTGATTTTGTTGCATATAAGGTGTCAGTGAATTTTACAAAACCTGTTTTATCAGAATTATAAAACAGTGGCTTATCATAACCCTCTGCTTTTTTCCAAGCCATAATTTCTGCCTGTGTAACATGTTTGCTACCCAAATGCATTCTGGCCATATCATCAGGAGAATTGACAATAAAAAATAACAAGAACGTTAAAGTATTCACCCCAATTAGAATGGGTATCGCGTATAAAATACGACGAATCATATATGTCCACATTATTACTTCACCTTTTTGATAGCAGTATTTTCTCGACGAATATAGCTGATGATTACGGGAATTAAAAAAATTAATAACAAGCTTATCATAACCATGATCGGCCAAATCCTAGGCCGATTCCACCGAGAAATTAACTTTGCTCTCAAAGGTGCATCGAGGTCAACAAATTTCAATGTATTATTGGCAATAACATTCATTTTTACAGGCGACATCCATTGATGATCTAATACATAGTCTTTAGGAAATACCCCAAATAACCAAGGCGCATCATCTCGTACAATATTGATCATCTTTTGAATAATTGCGGCTCTTTCATCTGAATTCTGCATATTTTTCATTCTTTCAAATAACTGATCAAATTCAGAATTCGAGTAATTGGCCGCATTTTCGCCACCATATTTGACCTTTCCGTTAGGGCCATACAGTAAAAATAGAAAATTTTCAGGATCCGGGTAATCTGCATTCCAACCCCACATAAAAATTTGCTCAGCTCCCGTCCTCATGTTTTCTTGAAAACGATTGTATTCTGTACTGCGAATATTGAGCTCAATATTTAATTTTGCGAATTGCTTTCGCATCCAATCAAATCGAGCCTTATCATCCGGCCCACTTGAAGAAGGGGCATCATAATTCAGCAACAAAGGTTGTCCTGAATGCTCATCTCGCCCATTTGGATATCCAGCTTCACTCAATAATTGTTTAGCCTGCTCTAAAGATACCTGAGTTAGAGGATTTTTATCATTCACATACCCAAAAATTCCAGGCGGAATCGGCCCTTGCGCTGCAAGTCCACGACCATTGTTAAATATGGCAATATATTCATTAAAATCAATCACGGCAGCAATAGCTTGTCTCAGCTTTTTATTTTTTTCACTATTACCACCAACAACAGGATCAAGCATATTAAATCCCATATAAAAAATACTGGGACTAACAACTGTTTCTAATCGAATACCATGATCTTTCAATTCGGGCGTTAAATCAGGCACACCATTTTCATCGATTCGTATCGCTTGGTCAAAACTATCTGAACTTATGGACGAGCTATCATAGTAACCCTGTAAAAATTTATTCCATCGAGGAATAGATTCTTTCTCAAGTGAGAATATAAATTTTCGAACCAGTGGTAATTTTTTACCTGCATTCTGCAAATAGCCTTTTTTGGTATCGTTTGGGTCATCACTTACAACCGGATAATAGTCACGTTGGTAAAAAGGATTTTCTTTTAATACCATACGGTGATTAGGATTATTCTCCGCCAAATAATAAGGCCCAGTACCCACTGGAAACCATCCTAATGTTAGATTATGCTCACCCAGCCCACGTTGTGAGTAAAATTGATCGACCTCCCAAGGCACAGGTGAAAAAAAGATCATAGCAAGCCAATAACCAAATTGAGGGTACTTACCCTTCAAGGTAATAATCAAATGGTGTGGGTCATCACTTTTAAGACCTGATATTTCGTGCTTTCGTAAATCAATCGTAAGATTCTTTTTCATCAAATCCAGAATTTCATCATGAAATTCAGACATACCGACAATATATTGAGACATAACACCATAAATTGGCGAAGAAACGCGCGGATCAGCCAAGCGTTTTATTTCGTAAATATAGTCTTCAGCCATTAATTCTCTAGTGCTTGTAATTGCAAAATCATTTAATTCATCAATTTCTTCTAGTTCAACCTCATTCATTTGATGGTAATTAAACTCACCCCCTTGTTTTTTTGCAAAGGCTGGATGCGGGTAATAATAAATATTCGGTTTTATTGTGATATCATATCGACTAAACGCTACTTGATTTCCAGCAGCATTTTCTGGCAACACCTCCCCTTTCTCATTTAAATACTCTATTTTCGGAAGTGCTGCTGCTGTCAATGGCTCTAAAGTATAAGGGCGTTTTAGATAATCATATTGAAGCAATGGTTCATAAATTTGAGCGGTAAATCGAATTTCATCAGCAGAATAGGATTTTGCAGGATCGAGTGTTTTAGGAGGCTCTGAAAAAGAACTATACCCAACCTTTTCATCCAAATTATCCGATTCGTGTGGGTTATTCCACACTTGATCACAGCCGATCATACCTAAAACTAGGAATGACATTGTGAGTATCTCTTTATAATGCTTAATCCGTAAGCCCATAAAATCCATGCAATTTTCGATATCCAGATTCGACAAAGGATATCAGAGAGTTATAGATGATCACAAATGCTAAATTGAATTATTAGATCCTGGCATTGAATCATGACGATCCTCATCATCATGCCCCTTTCGTAAGCGTTGGACAAAACTTGTAAATTTGTCTGACAAAGAAGTTTTTCTAGTGCCTTGCTTAGACGTTTTATTTTTATTACTATTTGCAATCGCAGGCGTGGAGGTTGACGGTGCTACGACAGGCATTTCAACTAAAGATTTTCCTTTGGCTGGCTTGCCCCCACTCTCATCTCCAGATTTAATTCGTGATGCGCTTGAAGAAAATAGTCCATAGCCTACTACCTGTGGCAATGATTTTCCTTTTTGAGGTGACTCATGAAAATCGAAAGACACCTTAGGACCATCTTCCTCTTCTCTTGGACTAACAACGTCTTTTGGCGACAGGGGCGGAGCTGTCTTTCCATACCTATCACCTTCCGAATCGCTTCGATTATTTCTGGATAAGGGCGGTAATCGATCTTCACAATGAATGGTTAGCTCTTCCAGACAGGGCTCAGTCAAAAAATAAACAATTGGCATCAACCATTCGGCCTCTTCTTTCCCATGAAATTCTTTTTTATCTTTTAATTCATGCCGCAATGCCTCTATAAAAATTAATTTAATTCTTGGCAACCACTCTAATGCTAATCTTATTTTAAATTCAGAATTTTCTTTTAAAATTCCATTAATTGCAACCTGAACCATTTCTTTGATATCGTCGAGACAACCTACTAAGGCTTTTGCAATGATTCTCTTTTCAATTTCTGTACCAACGGCAATTACTGGATTATCAGCAGAGGCAGCTCTTCTTCTTCCTCTTTCTTCTTCTCTTTCTTTCTCACTCTTAATATCAAAAAGAATTGACTCTAAATAACGAACAAGCATTTGATGATTCGAATTTTCACGATCAAACGCTTCTGAGATAACTGAGCATATCTCAGAATAGGAATCCAGCTTCACCGCGACCCCTACTTGAACTACCGAAGCTTCCCGCCCATCTTCCATGTTGAACGCCCCTCCTCTGCCTTTCAATCTTATCTATAATATTACTGCCTAATACATTAAGCCAGAGCACATTCGCCCAATTCCATGTAATTTATTACCCATAGACATAACGAAATCTCAATCTGAGTGACAGTTATAATGTTGAAAAAGAAATTAGAAGATTATAGATAAGGAGCAATAGGGCAAAGATAGTATACTGAGCTCTCTTTCCACAAGGCGGAAGCAGTTGAAGGACTTTAGGCTTCCTACTCAAAGGCAGGCTTGCACACCATCTTTACAAACGCGCTCCCTTACGTGTCTATTACATGTTAGTTCAGATAACACATCTTCGTCCTATTAGCTCACTTTCAGTATAGCACAGTTTTTAAAAATTTGCTAAGTGTCAACAGTTAAAATAAAAACTTATAATAATCAACATATTAAGTAATTGCGATCTATTTATAAAATATATTTATAGAGACAGTATTTGCTTTTCCGTAGATTCCATAGGCAATATCCAGGGCAGCGTAAGTCTGATATATTACCACAATGATTATACCCACAAAAAACATCATTCACGTCGCCCTTGCCACGCCACTGCGCCAGCATTTTGATTATCTGCCTCCTGAAAATACTGATATTGCACCTTTAAAAATTGGAGCACGCGTTTTAGTCCCATTTGGGGCTCAACATAAAGTCGGTATTGTCATCGGTGTTGACGATCACTCTAATTTTCCCAAAGACAAACTTAAAGCAGTCACCCAAATATTAGATGAAGAACCCCTACTAGATTCCTCCATTATCGCTTTATGCGAATGGGCCAGTCGGTATTATCAACATTCGTTAGGTGAAGTACTTCACTCTGCTCTGCCCACATTGGCCCGCAAAACGAATAAGAAAAAGATTATCCGCTCACAAAATACAACGCCTAATGATGTCATTTCATTTATTTCTGAAAACAGTACAATAGAATTGAATTCTGAACAGCAAATTGCTGTCGACACTATCAATCAACAACATAATTTCGAATGCTTTTTACTCAATGGGGTAACGGGCAGCGGAAAAACAGAAGTGTATTTACGAACCATAGAGAAACATCTACAAGAAGGAAAACAAGCGATTGTTTTAGTTCCGGAGATAGGACTCACCCCTCAAACGATCGAGCGATTCACATCAAGATTTAATGTCCCTATTGCTGTACTGCACTCTCGACTCTCAGAAAACGAACGGTTAAAAGCGTGGCTCGATGCACAATCCGGCAGAGCAAAAATCATTATCGGGACTCGATCAGCAATTTTAACACCTGCTCCAAACTTGGGGATAATTATTCTTGATGAAGAACATGATGTCTCCTTCAAACAACAATCTCGATTTCGTTATTCTGCACGTGATCTCGCAATAATGCGTTGCAAAATGTTAAATATTCCGATAATTATGGGTAGCGCAACTCCTTCATTAGAAAGCATTTACAATGTTAATCAAAAACGTTTTACTGAGCTTAAACTTCCAAAACGTGCTGGACAATCTTCTAAACTAGATTATAAATTAATTGATTTGCGGCAAGCAAAATTGCGACACGGCCTATCAAAGGAATTAATTGATGAAATTAATATGCACTTAAATGCAAATAATCAAGTACTGCTTTTTTTAAATCGCCGTGGATATGCCCCCTTAATTTTATGCCATTCTTGCGGATGGACAGCAGATTGCCCCCACTGCGATGCAAAATTAACCTTTCATCAACAAAAAAATCACTTGTGCTGCCATCATTGCGGAACACAACGACCGCGCTATTCAAAATGTTTAAATTGTCAGAGCGATCAACTCATCACTCTTGGGATAGGAACCGAACAACTCGAACAACATTTAAACCAGCTATTTCCCAATATTGATATTATACGTATAGACCAAGACACTACTCGTGGTAAAAATGCCTTACCCGATTTTTTAGAAAAAATAAAAAACGGGCAGAAACAGCTGCTCATCGGCACACAAATGCTGGCAAAAGGCCACCATTTTCCCAATGTTACTTTAGTAGGACTCGTGGACGTTGATAGCGCATTATTTTGCAGTGATTTCCGTGCAATAGAAAGATTGGGGCAATTAATTATACAAGTTTCGGGACGTGCCGGGCGTGAGGATAAAAAAGGAACTGTCATCATTCAAACTCATAATCCAACTCATCCTTTACTCACCCAATTACTCACAAAAGGCTATCAATATTTTGCAGAAAACTTATTACAAGAAAGACAAGCTGTTAATTTGCCCCCCTACAGTTATCTTGCTGTGCTTCATGCAGAAAGCACAAAACTACATCAACTTAACGATTTTTTAACACAAGCTCGCGACGAAGGTTTATCAATATCAGTCAGTAGCGCTGTTAAATTGATAGGACCCCTACCTTCACCAATGAACCGAAAAGCGGGACGTCATCGCAGTCAATTAATTATTCAAGCAGAACATCGACAAACATTACAGCAGTGGTTATCGACATGGATACAAAAACTCTCCACCAATAAATTGGGCCAAAGAATTCGATGGGTTGTGGATGTAGATCCTCTTGAGATGACTTAATCTAAACAAGGGATTCGAATTTTAAGCAATCATTCAGCGTTGTTAGAATGGCTAAAACTCACAGATTTTAGCCAAGGTCGGGTAGAGAAAATAATTTTAATACCGGATTTAACATGATCAGTTAATGAGGATTTAAAATTATTTAAATACCCAAGATTGGCAAAATATGTGAGTTCGCATCCTTTTGTGATCAATCTTTACGCACGTTCTCTTTCTTTCTCACGATCCCTATCACGCTCGCGTGCTTCTAAACGTTCACGAGCAATTTTAGCTTGGATTTCAGCCATATACTGATTCTTTAACTTCACATAATTTTGTGCACTGTATTGAATAAATTGACGATCTTCGTCTGTAAGTGGGCGCGCTTGTTGTGCTGGAGATCCGATATAAACATAACCACTTTTTAAAACAGTATTTGATGGAACCAAGCTACCAGCTCCAACGATTACATCTGATTCGATAACAGCGCCGTCCATGATTATCGCACCGATACCTATCAAACAACGATCTTTAATCGTGCAACCATGAATAATTGCACCATGCCCGATTGTAACTTCATTACCAATATTGACTTTATGGCCTTGTTGATTAAACGGACTGGGATGAGTAATGTGCAGAATCGCGCCATCTTGAATATTTGTACAGTTTCCTATCCGAATAGGTTGCAAATCTCCTCGCAACACTGCCATCGGCCACACAGAGCTGTCTTCCCCAATTTCAACATCTCCCACCAACAACGCACTATGATCGACATACGCACCCATTGCGACATAAGGTTGTTTCGAATCGAAAATTCGCAAACTCATATTAACTCCTTTTTGATTAACATTCTCGAGCCTAACCAGACCGGTTCAAGTTGCGCGGTGCTCAGCCACCATGAATAAGTCAGCCCCACGCGAATGTGATTTATACTTGGATTTTCAATGTATTACAACAAACATATTATCAATAATACGTTTATTGAGGCGAAAAATTGGGTAAATAAACCTTGTGCCATCCGTAACATATTGATTTTAAATGATTTTCAAAACATCTCCCATACTCGAAAATCTCTGATATACTTTTATCTTTATAGATTATAGGACCCTCAACATGCTTGATAGCCAAACCACCGCAACAGTAGACCCTACACTACTGCCCTCCTTTTCAACGATTAAAGCGTCTGAAATAGTACCCACCATTGAACGCATGATCGTCGAAAATAAAAAAGCCATCTCTTCTTTCGTTGAGCGATCGAGTGAATATACCTGGGAAAATTTAATGTCTCCTATCGAGGAAATCGAAGATGAATTTCATCGTTACTGGTCACGAATTAATCATTGTCACCATGTTGTCGATACTCCTGAATTACGCGATAGCTATAATGCGTGCTTACCATTAATCAGCGAATACGGAACGTGGATTTCTCAAAATGAATCTTTATATAATGCCGTGAATTTCATTGCTCAGAGCACGCAGTATCAACAATTATCAGTTGCACAGAAAAAAACAATAGATAACAACCTTCGTGATTTTCGTCTAGCAGGCGTCCATCTACCTAAAGATAAAAAAGAACAATTTGCAGAATTCAATAAAGAATTAAGCAAATTGACAAGTCAATTCGAACAAAATGTACTTGATGCAACTCAAGCATGGACTAAACATATTACCGATGAAAAACAATTAGCAGGACTTCCGGAAAGTGCAATAATGGCCGCCAACGCCTATGCAAAAGAACATAATCTTGACGGTTGGTTATTAAATTTACACATGCCTACTTATATTGCCGTTATGACCTATGCAGACTCTCGAGCATTAAGGCAAGAAATGTACACAGCCTATGTGACGCGAGCTTCAGATCAATCAAAAGAAGGCAAGGTTAAAGAGTGGGATAATTCAACAGTGATGGAAAAAATACTGGCTATCCGTCATCAACAAGCCCAACTACTCGACTTTCCTAATTATCCTACATATTCCTTAACACCTAAAATGGCTAAAGATCCTGAAACGGTTTTGAATTTTCTTAATGAACTCACACAAGCATCGGTAAGTAAAGCACGAAATGAATTTAATGAATTATCTGATTTTGCACGCCAAGAACATCAACTTGATGAACTCGCCGCATGGGATGTTGCTTACTACAGTGAAAAACTTCAGCATCATCGCTATGAAATTTCTCAAGAAGAATTACGACCTTATTTTCCAGTAGACAAAGTCTTAACAGGGCTTTTCAATGTTGTACAAAAATTATACGGGATAATTATTAAGCCAGTAAGTGATGTCGACACCTGGCATCCTGATGTAAAATGCTTTGCTATTTATGATGAAAATGAAGAATTACGGGCTTTTTTCTATCTCGATCTTTATGCCCGAAACAATAAAAGAGGCGGTGCATGGATGGATCAATGTCAAGGACGTCGTATAAAAAATAATGGTAAGCTCCAATATCCCATTGCATTTTTAACATGTAATTTAAATGCTCCGGTTGGCGATAAGCCGGCACTATTCACACACGATGAAGTCATCACAATTTTCCACGAATTTGGACATGGTTTACATCACATGCTAACTAAGATAGACATATCAGAAGTTTCTGGCATTAACGGCGTGCCTTGGGATGCCGTTGAATTACCGAGTCAATTTATGGAAAACTGGTGCTGGGAAAAAGGGGGCTTAGAATTATTTGCTCAGCACTATCAAACACACGAAGCACTACCAGATCAACTATATAAAAAATTAATTGCATCAAAAAACTTCCAATCCGCCATGGCAATGGTACGACAATTAGAATTTGCTCTCTTTGATTTTCGTATCCACTTAGAGTTTGATGCCAATAAAAAAAATCAAATTCAAACCATTCTCGATGATGTTCGATCCAAAGTATCGGTTGTTCCTATTCCAAGATTCAATCGCTTTCAACATGGATTCTCACACATTTTTGGCGGTGGTTACGCTGCGGGTTATTATAGCTACAAGTGGGCGGAAGTACTATCTGCAGACGCATTCAGTAAGTTTGAAGAAGACGGAATTTTTAATGCAAACACGGGCCGTAAATTTCTACATACAATTTTAGAGCAAGGCGGCTCTAAAGATCCGATGGATTTATTTGTTGAATTTCGTGGCCGAAAGCCAAATATTCAAGCCCTATTGCGCCATAATGGAATCATCGATTAACCTTTTAAGGAGTTAACATGGATCAGGAAGCACTTAAAAAACAAAGCGCTGAAGCTGCACTACAGTATATTCACGATGATACTATTATCGGTGTCGGAACAGGATCAACTGTAAAATATTTTATTGAAGCTCTTTCAAAAATCAAAGGACGCATAGCAGGCACTGTGGCTAGTTCTGTTGATACCGAAAAACAACTTAAAATGTTAGGAATTCCGGTGCTAGATTTAAATGCTGCCGGTCGCATTAGTCTTTATGTCGATGGCGCTGATGAAGCCAATCAATACGGCTATTTAATTAAAGGGCGAGGCGGCGCATTGACGAGAGAAAAGATTTTAGCCAATGTCAGTGAAAAATTTATTTGCATCATTGATGAAAGTAAATTCGTTGATATTTTGGGACGCAATTCACCAGTACCTATCGAAGCAATTCCTATGGCACGTAGTTTAGTGGGACGAAAAGTTGTAGGCCTTAGTGGAAACCCCGTTTATAGGGAAAACTATCTAACAGACAATGGCAATATCATTATCGATGCTTACAACCTCAACATAAGCAAACCCTTAGAGCTGGAAAACAGCCTGAACTGCATCCCTGGAGTGGTCGAAAACGGCCTATTTGCGCACCGTCCAGCCGACATCATCCTTATTGCCAAAGCCAATGGCATCGAGACAATCAAACCTCGATAAAGGCTGAAAACGCTCCCATTTGCTATACTAAAAGTAAGGCGATGAGTCGCCAGTTTAAGCAATAACTTGAAGTAAGGAGAGCGTTATGACCACAGCACAAATCAGAAAATTTCTTGATGACAACGAGGTAAAGTACGTCACTATAAAACATTCACCTGCATACACCGCACAAGAAGTCGCAGCAAGTGCGCATGTTCCTGGAAAAAATATGGCAAAGACTGTCATTGTAAAACTCAACGGTTCAATGGCAATGATTGTCGAGCCTGCCAATCATAAAATTAATTTTGATCACTTAAAGAAAAATGTTGGCGTGCAGGACGTAGCATTAGCTAGCGAAAGTGAATTTCAAAATCGTTTTCCAGAATGTGAGCTAGGCGCAATGCCACCCTTCGGAAATTTATATGGAATGGATGTATTCATTGCTAAAAGCCTCACTACAGATAATGAAATATTATTTAATTCTGGTAGCCATTCAGAACTCATTAAAATGACTTATAAAGATTTTGAAAAACTCGTGAAACCCAAAGTAATTACTGATTAAACTTAAGGAGAGTATCATGTCTATACCATTAGAAATAACGATTAGAGATATCGACAAAACGGAAGCAATAGAGCAAAGAATCAATGACAAAGCGGAAAAGATGTCACAATACTACGATAGGATTGAAAGCGGAAAAGTTGTTGTAGAACTTGCGCAAAATCATCAACACACTGGAAAACTCTACAACGTCACTATCGAAATTAATGTTCCTGGCAAACAACTCGTTGTGAACAAACAACCTAACGAAGATCTTTATGTTGCTATAAGAGACTCATTTCAAGCCATGTATCGCATGATTGAAAGCTATGCCCAAAAACAACGTGGCGAAAGAAAATCCCACAGCGACCTTAAAAGCGGCTCAATTGATCGTATATTTACTGATTATGGTTTTATTAAAACCCCAGAAGGTCTTGAATATTACTTCCATGAATCCAACGTTCAACATCCCGCTTTTGAAGAACTCAAAATTGGTTCGCTTGTTTCTTTCATCGAAGTTCAAGCAGGAGACACTTTGCAAGCCGCCCATGTAAGCGGCAATGGGAAACTCATTGAAGATATTGAGTAAATACGGGGAGTGTCATTAACACCCCGATTTTTTAATTCAGTTAATAGGCATAACCAGAATTTTGCACCCTCATTTTCTCCAATGTACAGCCCTAATACCTCTTTTTTGCCCTCCATGTTGATACCATAAATCACATAGACGGCTCGATTAAGAACAAGGCCCTCTAAGCGACACTTCGCTACAAATCCATCTATAAATACAATAGGATATACTCTGTCTAAAGGGCGGTCACGCCATTTAGCATCTAAAACTGTAACCCGCCCTCTTATAGGGTTCTCTCCTTGCCGGTTAGCGCATAAACCAGATTTTTTCGTTATCGGCGACGAAAATTACTTGCATTTTTCGTCTTTTATGACGATAATTGCAAACATGAAGCGTCATTATTACCAAAATTTGCAAGAATGGGCCGCAAACGGCCATAAAAAACCTTTATTGTTAAGGGGGGTGCGTCAATGCGGCAAAACGCATTTGCTCAAGCATTTTGGTAAGAGTCAATTTCCCAACGTCCATTATTTTAATTTTGAAAAAGAACCGGAACTCGCAGATGTATTTGAAGCAAATTTAATACCCCAAGAGATTATCAATCAGCTGAGCTTTCGCCATAACCGAGTTATTAATACCCAAAAGGATCTTGTCATCTTCGATGAAATTCAAGCGATTCCTAAAGCGCTCACGAGCTTAAAGTATTTTCAGGAAGATATGAATGAGTTAGCACTTTGTTGTGCAGGGTCGTTGTTGGGGGTGCATCTTAATCAAACTTCATATCCAGTAGGTAAAGTGCAAACCGGATATTTATATCCGTTATCATTTGTGGAATTTTTGCGAGCAATCGACGAAAATCTTTCTGCCGATTTAATAGAGTCTTGTACAGCCGTAACCGAAATTCCTTCCTTAGCACACGATCGTATTTGGGAGAGATTAAAATGGTATTTTATTGTGGGCGGTTTGCCAGAAGCAGTCATTACCTTCATTCAATATCGAGACAATTTGTTTCTAGCTTTTGAAAAAGTAAGAGAAGTTCAACTGCAATTATTATCAGATTATTATGCCGATTTTGCAAAACATTCTGGTAAAGTAAATGCAATGCATTTAGATCGCATTTGGCGATCAGTACCCAATCAATTAGCACATACGATTGATGGATCTGCTAAACGTTACCAATTTAATGGGGTTGTTGATGGTATTGATCGCTATAGCCGTTTGGCTAATGCGTTTGATTGGTTAGAAAATGCAGGGTTAGTCATTAAATTACCTATTATTCACAGTATCGAGCAACCATTGTCTGCTTTTGAGGATGATGGTCGATTTAAATTATTTGCATTCGATGTGGGTGTGTTGGGTGCATTGAGCAGGTTAACCCCAAAAACAATCATCGATTATCAATATGGCACTTACAAAGGTTATTTCGCAGAAAATTTTGTTGCACAGGAATTTCTGAGCACAAATTGTCGCGAAATGTACACCTGGCAAGATGGACGTACTGAAGTAGAATTCATCAGAAATATTCAAGGCAACATACTTCCCATTGAAGTGAAATCAGGCAATGTCACTCACGCTAAAAGCCTACAAAAATACGTCGAAAAATATTCACCAAAATATCGAACCATTATGAGCGGTAGACCATTTAAAATCGATCAAGGTAATCGCGTGCATTGCTATCCTTTATATTTAGCCAGTCGATTTCCTGTAGATTCTGATGACTGAAGTATTTCCCGCAATACGCTATACCCACTTTTAAAATTTTCTCGTTCCCTAGTTTTTCTAATCGGGCAGAGTAAACTTTTTTTTTGATTTGTTCGAGAGCAAATCAGACTCTTTTTTTTAGAATCTACTCAATCAGGTCATTTTGATTAGAACATTTCAGTTTCTGTGTTTTTTTTTGCATCTTGTTGGTCTGCAGCATTAAGCTCAACAATAATTCCAAGCTGATGGATATCTTTTGACACAAATGCAATGTCGCAACGAATATAACCTTCGGTAAAATTTAATTATCACGCAACAAGTACTACAATCTAGAATTTACAATTTTTTGATATAGTTAATTTTTTTGTGATGCGGTATTTTATCATTATATTCAACGCGGGAATAGCAATATGATAGAGAGGCTACCAAGTGATGTATTTTATCAGATCATTAGCGGCTTTAGCAGCTGTGAATTACATCGCTTAAAACGTGTTTCGCAATTTTTTTTAAGAATGATCAATTGTGATCGATTTTGGAAAATGCACTTGCGTAGAATCGCACAAAGCTTTCGAGCTGAATACCCAGAACTTAGTCCTAAAAATGCGCTTTTATTAGCCGCTGTTTATAGTGGCTTAACGGATTATACCATTAAATTTATTCACCAAAGGGCGGATATTCACGTTAAATTGTACTATAAACACCGCAAAGACAAAAAGTACTTTATTCAGCCAATACACATCGCAGCTATTTGCGGCAATCCTTCAACAGTAGAAGCTTTAATTAAACGTCACGCCATTTTCAAAGCTCCTAAAAAAGTCGAATTTTATACATCACCTTTACATTTTGCTGTGGCGCAAGGCAATGTAAGCTGTTGTAGACTTTTGCTCGACAAAGGAGCCAATTT
The DNA here is from genome assembly GCA_029777855.1 of Pseudomonadota bacterium. Lineage (GTDB taxonomy): Bacteria > Pseudomonadota > Gammaproteobacteria > JAIEPX01 > JAIEPX01 > JAIEPX01. Next base: position 14,375 of record JAKORL010000116.1, on the reverse strand, counting down.
CAACCAGTTATCAGATTGGCAACATTACGGTTATGATAAAACACCGCTCCATGTTGCAGCAATCTTTAATCAAGTCAAATGTTATGTACTGTTACGGGATCGTGGGGCAGATATCCATTACCGAACTAGCAGAGAAAGTGGGCAAGCAATTCATTATGCAATACAAAATCAATCACTGGAAGTGCTACAGATGTTGCTGGCAGATGGAGCTGATCCCAACACGAGCATTAATGAAGACCCAATCTCAGCTTTGGCCTTAGCATGTGATACTCTAAATTCACAAATCGTTCTTGCATTATTACGTCATGGCGCACATACACGAAAGGATATGAGTTTGTTTTTTTATCAACCCGCACTGCATTATACACTGTGTCGCAAGCTATATCATTTATCTAGAGTGTTATTAGATTTTGACCGAACACTAGTCGATTACCGGCACCCTGTTTGGGATGTCAATGAGCAGCGAGAAGATTGGGATGAATCTGCGCTGCATTGTATCGCCAAACGCGGTGATTTAGAAGGCATCCAATTGCTTATCGCCTATGAAGCAGACCCGCACTTATTGTACAGAGGCGAGACCGCCTTTACGATTGCTCTAACTAACAACCATATGGAATGTGCTGATATTCTTGCCGAATATGCAATTGAATATGATTTCAATAAGTATTCTATTGCTTAGATTGGTTAGAAAAAATATAACAAAAGGCAACATTACTATATGTGGCTTTTCTGGGACGGCAAGATCACACTTAGTGGTTCAACTACTTATTATTATGCTTGATTAATTTGGCAAATTCGAGTTTCTGCGTGCAACCGAGTTTCTTAAACACAATTTGCAGATGTTCATTAACTGTATCAGGAGCAATCCGTAAATATTTTGCAGTTTGCTTTGCTGTCATGCCTTCAAAGAAACAGTAAATACACTCTAGCTGTCGTTTAGTAAGCTTTATCTCTCCAACCGTTGTTGAAATATAATAATGGTCTTTTATTTTCTTACACGGGATAATAACATTTAGATTCGAAACTTTATCAGGAATAGGTTCCACTAAATGGTGTGCGTGAGGAGATCGTTTTAATAAGTCTAATGGACTCGGCTCTTTAACCTTTCCTTCCAAATCGTAAAACCATTCTGATTCAGAAATTATCTGTCCCACTCCGGCGGCACCAACAACATTTCCATAGGTGTCATAAATTGAAAAACAAGAATCGCGTACATACAGTATTGAATTATCAACAGAATAAATTCGGGATAATATTGTTTTCTCTCGCTCTTCTTGTTTACCTTTTGCTCGCTGATCATACAACCGAAAAAGGTCTTGATTACCATCTTGCACCAATGCACTCATTAGCGACATCGGTTGCTCAAACAGTGTGTCTTCACTTTTACCCCAAGCGGCATTAAATGAACGACTAACATAAACCTGCTGCAGCAAATCCGGCGTTCTTACCCAAAAAAACTGTTTTGGATTCTGCTCTACCGCAGATATTAGTAGATTTATACCTTTGTCGTTAATATTAACCATATCCACCTATCCTAATTGATACGTGGATTATACTCAGTTATCTTAAAATACCAAGCCTTCAACACCCCTAACCTGAGATTGACTACGCAGGTATTAAGCTATCACACAACCTGATCCTGTAGCGTTACTTTGCAATTCCATTTTATTGCTTGATGTGTCTTTCCATTCTATTGTTGGATTAGCCCGCCAAAAAGAGACTCTATTTAGCAATGACTGCTGTCTTTTGCAAACTATATTAGCAACTGATTTACTAACACCAACAATATAATTTCTTTTAAAATTTGCTTTATAATCATTTTCGATATAATTTGAAATATAATCAGGCAGAGAAAGCATTAAAATTCTCATCAATAACTCTAAGGATAGTCTTTGGAATGTTGCTTTAGAATGATCATTATCATGCACCAATATTTTATAAAATATCCAAGCAAAACGCAGAGGTATGTATCCTCTATTAGCAGATAATAGTTTCATTACCCCGACAAAGTCATTTTCATCAATATTAGACCTAGACAATCTAATGGCTATTATCTGCGGATTATTCCTCAGAAATGCCTCTACAGACTTCAATTTTTCAGTAGTATCAATTGGGTCATCGATGTCTATTTTACTCAGATTATTATTCACAAAGGTACCATCACCGAAAAATTCAAGCATAGGAGTGCTACACCTTCTATAACTAAAACTTGATAAGTTATTGGTAGACTGCAGAATGTTTTTCACTATTAGATTCATTATATCCTTATCCAATTTAGCAACCCTAAGATTTTTCAAGATTACTGTATTTAATGAAATATGATTTTTCAAAACACTTAGCAAAACATCGAATGACTGTTCATCAATATCAAAATTCCCTACTTTCAACTTTTTTAATGATGAATTTTTGCCAATAGCATTGCACAAAGCAATAAATGTCATCCAATCGATGCTATCGTTACTCATAGAGAAATCGATTTCTTTTAGTTGTGTATTCATTTGGATAACATCAGATAATAATATTAAATCTTGTTGTCTCAAAGAATCCGTGCTTACAACAACTTTATTATTGCATTCATTATATTCCATCATAATATTTCGTGATTTTAGCCCAAAGATTGCGGATAGAACTACAGCATAGCAAGCAACAGAAAGGACAGCCTCCGGATCTATCTGATCTTTTTTTAATACGCCTTCTTTGAATCTGATACTATTTAATCCTCTATTCTCTTTCAAACCGGCACAGAGATAAGAAAAAGACGACTTAATTATACCTTCAGAACCACTGATATTCAAAGATTTGAGAGTATCGTTAGAAGATAACACATCGAAAAATTCTTTTATACCTAGATTATGTTCAGAGTATGATATATTTAAGAGATCAAAATGCTTTATACACTTATTCTCTTTAAAAATATTCAATATTAGCTTCATTTGATTATTGTCGAAAGTGATTCGATTAAATGATAACCGCTCAACAAACCTATTACAGCTTATTGACTGTATGAGCATTGTTAGACTTTCTTCGTCAAAGATACATTCATCAATACATAATTCATTGATACAACTATAATTCGATAATAGCTGAGATAAGATTTTTAATATCTCGATATTATCACGATTAATTGCACGTAGAGTTAATTTTACGTCAGTAAGTGAATTATTTTTGGCAAGGAGTATTTCTAGATGATTAACACTCTCTACACAAGCCTCATAGAGCACAATATCTAGTTTTTTTATTCTCTGAAGTGACAATAACATCGATGAGACTGCTTTCATTAGGACTGCTTCCGAAGCATAAAATCCGATTCTAATTTCATTAAACCTTTGCGTTTCAATAACAGCCTTTGTCAAACAATCTATTTTCATAGATAGATCTATCTTTCTTGTGCTATTTTTATAAAATATTCCTAGATCCAGTAATGAGGCCTTCGGATATCGCTTTATCACTGAGACCATATTCTTAGTATCATCAATACTATTCGAATCTGACATCGTTTTGGTTATTTCAGGTTTCAATAGTCTTTCATCTCTTAACTTCTCATCTAAATAAACTTTCATAATTAACTCCAATAAAATAGGTCTGATGAGAATAAATATTTTTCATTACAAATTACATTCGTATAACTACTATAACATTCGTGTAAACAACACCCTACAAGAATAAAATCAGATATTCTTCAGTGAATAATTTAACATGATCTAAGATAATGAACGAGAATTTAATCTTGTTTCTATTTTTTTCACTAATTTACGTAACTTATTTATAATGCATCTTAGCGTAAAGCTTTATCTATAGGTCAGATGCCTCAAATATTTTCAAAATATTTAAGGCTTTGATAAATTAAATGTTATTATTATTTTCTATAATGCCGTCAAAATCTTGACCTCTCAAAGAAGCTTGGCTCAAATCTGCACTTGGCCTAGCATTACTGACACCCTCGTGCACAGGCACAGGAACGGGAGTGAAAAGCCGCTGTGAAGTTGCTGTTTGTGATGAAGAATATCTTACTGATTCTTTTGTTGCATTATCTGGACTAGCTTTAGCTTTTGAACGCGCTTCTTTATAAGCCGCTGCTCTTGTAAGAAAGAGTTCTGTTTTCAAATACGGGGTGAGTGGTAATTCCTTATCGGAGTTTTCTAGTAATTCATCAACCTTCTGGCACTGCGGTTCAGAAAATTCGTGAACCCCATTCATAAGATTAACATAAATCGCAGCAGTGCCTAAGCACCAACCTTCGCATGAAAAACCTCTGGCAAAAGCAGAAAAAAATCCTCTTTGCGGAACAGCGTAGGGATTTTTTGAAAACAATCTGAAAAGTTTAAAGCTTTTTAATAATCGAGATATTATCTCATCATCACCCCCCCTCCGTACGAGTTCATAGAGCGTATAAACAATCAATTCCGGACGTAATTTGGTGTCTTGAATACTTTTTCGTCTGCTCTCTATCCAACGTAATATCTCATCTTGCTCTTCTGATTTAGAAGAATTTATTAATAGATTACACATACTATAGAGGGTGGCCTCATTAAGATCAAACTTTAAAAATGCTGTGTCTCCAATATATACAATTTTTTTGTAATCTGCTTTTAGACTTTCCAATATTTCTTGTAACGATGTATCTAATGCACAATTTCTAATATCAATTCCTCTGAGAGACTCAACTTTATTAGATAAATATTCTAAAAAATGACCTAAATATTCTTGTCTTTCCCCAATGGCACAAGTAAAAGCATCCTTATTTTCAATCCAAAACGGCTCCATTACTCGTATTGTAATAGGATGATAAAGACGATAACGTAGCTCACGGAATCGATCCTGATCTTGATCTCCCAAATAAACTAAATTAGCAATTCTTTTTATCAACGCAAGAGTGTCTGATCTTTTATAGCGAATCAAATATGATAAGAAATTGCGCAGCAAATATGCTATTTTTTCACACTTAGCCAGTATTATAGAACAGTATATAAAGTGCTTTTTTCCAGATGACACAACTAAGTTATGTCTCTCAAAAAAAGGAAAATCCTTAGCGACTGGATTGTCATTGTACAAATGACGCAGATTAAAAACAACTTTTTCACGACGGCCATCACGATATTCAAAATATTGAACAATATCTTGAACAAGCAAAGCCACTATTTGATCATCAGTTAATAACTCATGCAATGGGCATAATTTTTTGTCAGAACTTGCAGTGATTGTTTCAATTACTTCCGGATTAAGAAACGTAAGAAGTTTAGCTGAACCTTTAGGCGATCGATCATTTAAATATAAGTTAGCAAGGGAAGGAGCATACTTTAATAATTCACTATTAAAGCTGTATGTATCTGATTCGGATGCTCTTCTGATCTTAGTGTTTAGAGTATGAATTGGATTACTATCTTTTTTTCCGTCACCAAACCAGACGGTGGTTAACCTCTGAGCTTCCTCATTAGACTGAACTATTGCTGCTGTGCCTAAACAGCACAATAGATCAATCACGCTTAATCTTTTACCTTCTTCTACTACATTATCGATGATTGCCCATTGATATAATTTTCGAAAGTCATCATTGTGTTGGGCGAATAATAAAAACGAATAACGATCACTAAAAACATCAAAATCTGTACCATCTAACATCGCCTTAGAAATTGCTGCTAAAGTTAGTGGGCCCGATGGGGACTTAGGATTATCTTTAATGGCAGCCCAGATTTCCCTGGCTTTATCAATACTGCTTCTTTTAGCCCATTCTTTTTGCCTATTGAATTCATCAAGCCCTTGATTTGTATGATCTAACTCAATATTATAATTATTATAACGACATAGCTCTTCATAAAACAATACATTATAAAGGCTAGCCAAATCCATGAGTATCCGCCATTCTTTATTTAGCCAATAGTTCGCATCAACTGAAATACTGAGTTTATCTTCAAGATACTCAGCAGTGAAATATTTGAGCTTTTTGGCTGGTTTAGAGGGAGTTTTGGGGGCAAATCCTGCTGTTTTGTTTAAAGGGGCCTTTAAAATTGGTGGGTACTTAGATTCACCAAATACTTCTTTTGATTGATTTTTAACAATCATCTCATTTAACGCCTTAACTACGTTTGCACACTCAAATCTTTTCGCTAGAGTTAGCGGAGTATCTTCTTTTAGAACGTCTATACTCTTAGAATACTCTGGGCTTAACTGATCTAAATTTCCTATAAGATCTAAAAACTCCTGAAAAATCCTTCCATCGTAAATTAGAGCATTATCTAACAACAAAATTGCTTCTTTTATTTTCAATGTGCTCAAGCATTTATTTATCTGTTTTATAAAATAAAGTGTACATTTTTTTGTTTCTTCTGCACTATCGAGAGGGCTAATTTTAAATTTAAGCTTTTCAGGGAATGACTCCATAACTAGATTAGAGAGCTGATCTGGCTTAATGACTAATTCTTTAAGATTTTCACATTGATTTATTGATACAGTAGGGCAATCACAATCAATTATAGATAAGTTTGAAAGTCCAGAACAGCATTTTATTTCGATAGATGTTAGATTCTTGCATTGTACCTGTTTAAGATTAGGACAGTTGCTAATAGAAAGGACCTTAAGATTCTGACATTGCAGTAATAAATTTTTTAAATAGGTATCAGTCAATCCTTCACAATAAGAAAAGCTTAGCGAAGATATATTTTCAACTATTTTAGTGATATGTAATATTTCTTCAGAAACAACAAAGTTATGATAATGTATGTTAGGAATATAATTACCACTATTAGACTTACTAAATCTAGCCTCAAACTCAGCCAGTTTTATTAACAGCTTTCGTTGAATCATCTCATCCATTTTGTGCAAAAGCTCTAATTTCAATAATTGTTTAATTTCATAAATAGTTAGAGCATTTACCTGTATTTCACTTAAAACAGATGGATCTTCCAATTGCTCTAGATTTATCGGCATATATTCTTCTCGCAACGAATTTAGTAATTCAGCAAAAGGCGACTGTGGATTCGTGTTATGCGTGTACTCAGAAATTCTAGCAACGTTTATGCTATTTTTCAGTAGGCTTTGTTTTAATATTTCAAATCGAATGGCTATCTCTCTGACCTCATTTTTTAGAGCCTCGACATCTTTATTATTAAAATAATTATCTTCAGATAGATTTTTAACCCAAGATATAATTACGGAGTGAAGATCAAGAAAATCTAATCCTAGTAAAACTAATTTATCTCTATTTTTTTCTAGTTTTTTTTCATCGTATTCAATTAAGTCATCGACTATTTCATCCCACACGCTATCGAAACCTACCCCTCCTCTCAATCGCATTCGCAACCATTGAAAACATCGTTCTCGAAGTCCATTTTCTGAATTTTCTGTAAAATTAAAACCGGATGTCATTATGAACAACGTATCCAGGAAGGATCTAATTTCAGGGAATTTATTTAATAGAATAGCGCGTAAATGAATGCGATTATTTTCACATACTACACTATAATACTCCTCAGCCACTGAAATTTTTAAATCTACGATTCCGCTTTCCCGGAAAGGCATATTTAGCTTAGGAGCAATTTTTATATTGAAACATTCTTTTATTATTTTCTCACTGTACTCACTTTCATCTTTTTTCAGAGAATTATACACAAAGTCAATCAACCGTTGTTCTTCCCAAATCTTTTGATGTCCTTTATTATGCCATAGCTCTATTCCATCCTCAATTTTCAAAGCTTCAGAGACATCATAAGCGATTTGTTTACTTATTACCTTATCATGCATATAACGGCACTGAGCCCTAGCCATTAGAGCTTGGTATCTAACTTTCGGCTCGAGAGTAGGATCATACTCAAGCATTAAACTAAGATGCCAAACCGCTGCTAGATAATTTTTATTACCATAGTATTCTCTAGCTATATTAGCATGAAAATGACTACTTCTGCCATATTCAGCAAGAACGTCCCTTGGAACTTCTTCAGATGGCAAATTTCGCTCAGGAATTGGCTTCAATAATTTGACCACACCCGCATGTACATTAACTACACAAATATCTGAAAATGAGGAAACCCTCAAATAAGTTAAATCATCACAGGTACTGTTTGAAAAGACTGTTTTATTGATTGGCTGAGTAGCAGAATGAGAGAGATATACACTTTTTAAGGTTACATTCAATAAACACAACGTTGAAAGATCAGAATATATAAATTTAGATCCTGTTAATTCAGAAAAAGATATTTGCAATGAATCTAACGCTGATTTATGCATAGTGACATTATTCAATTTCGATTTGATAATTTCAGATAAGACAAAGCTTGAATGACAGAAGTCTGATCTATTAAATTTACAGTTTTCAAATTTTGACGACGATAAAGAACAATCAAGAAATTTACAGCGATCAAACTCACAGCTTGAAAATATTGAGTTATCGAAAGCTACTGCACTAAAATTACAATCAATAAAACTGCAATTGTGGAAGAATGAATTTACAAGCTGCAAACGTGAAATCGAAAGATTACTGAAAACGAGTCGTTGTGACGACCCCGCTAAAAGCCTAACGCCCCAGCGATTGACATTTTCGTCTCGAATCTGTTTTAATATTACCGGCTCCAAATATTCATCAAATTTATTAGATAGATTATTATTTTTCCGCGCTCTTTGGAGAGTAGATACATACTTTGCTTGTTTTAGGTCATCATCATTAAATAATTGTGATGTAAGTGATAATAACCATAGAATATTTGGAAGATTTTTTGTGGATTTGAGAAAAAAGGGGAGATCATGTTCATAAAATATTTTTTGATCTTCATTATCATAAGGAGTCAATAAATAAAGCAGCAATGGGCTAATCATGCCTATATTTACAGTCTTATCATTATTTTCTTCCTCCAAATAGGCTTGTAGTTTAGACTCGAAGACTTGCTTATATTTGGCGATGGGCAATTTCATATAAAATGTAATATCAAACTGTGATGAAGCCAAATCAATTATTTTTGGATATGTCACAAACGTGTATCCCTTATTTTTCTCTTCCTCTGACATATGCATATGTAATTGAGATCGATAATTGTTAGCATTCACAGGCACCTTCTGTTGAAAGATTGGGTTAATGAATACAAGCCGTTTCGATTCAATACCTTGACTTAGCAATCCATGCAATTTTCTAGCTAATTCATGATCATAAATTGGCTCTATAAACATACAAACATTTGAGTTTCGAGAATACTCTCTACTTAGATATTTAAGAAAATCTTCAATATCCGGGTTAGCATCTAAATTTTTATTTAAAAAATAGCGCCTCAATTTTTCGATGCTAAGTCGCAAAGGAATTATTCCGCTTAATTCGTCCGCCTCAATAGCGTTGAAAAAATCTTCCATATTTGATATTTTTTGTAACCTTTCACGTATTTCAGTAGAAATATCGATTTGCACAGAAGAAATAAGGGTCTTTATAAAAGATTTCTTCTCACGTTGATCAAGGTTCATTTTCTTCAACAGCCTCTCTTCTTCCCACTTACAACCTACAAAATCAATATTCGTGTAAACATCAGCGATACAAAACAATGACTGCGTTAATCTGGACAACAATTTTCTTTGAACGTATGGATCAGCGATATTGTCTATAATTATTGTAAATTCCAAATATAAACCAATGTTAATCTCATCATCTCTATTAAATTCAAAATAGTTTGATATGATATCGCCGCTTTTTTCGATTAAATTCTCTCCTTCTATTTCTCTTAGATATATTGGAATAATAGCAACTGCTTTGCAATCTTTAATTTTTTTCTTATTTGAAATACTCCAATATTTATCTTGATCTAGGCTTTCAACACTTGATAATTTATTGCTCTTAAAATTTTTCAGTTCTCTTAATCTGAGTTTTTCAGCGTGATACTGATGAAAGGCTCCGATAGATGATGGTGTTTCAGGGTTTCTCATGAAACTGAAGTGGTCTCCACTAACAACACGTTTATGTAATTTATTGCCCACAACAGGCCAATGCTTATCTAACTCAACCTGAGCAAAACTATCTTTTGCCTGTATCCCGAGCACTAGAGCATCAATTGGATTAATAGTAACACTTTGTAATGCCATAAAGAACAGGCGTGCATTATTAATGTGCATTTCAGTTTTGTCGATATTTTCACCCGATCTATTTTTGTTTATTTCCATTACTATTGAGAAAACTCTTTCTGCTCTATCCTGAAGCAATAATCTCTTCCCTTGAGGAGTTAGCTCCTCTCTAGAAGGAACGCACATAATTGCCTTTATTATTTTTTCCCTGTCTTGCTTACGATTTTCTTCTTCAGTTTCTTCATTGGCTACATTAAAACCTTTTTTAAGTAAATGAAGGCCCAAATCAGTGAGAATCTCAACTTGTTTTTCATCATCCATTTTATTAAATCCATCATAAATAGACAGGATTACATCTTCCCCTCGTTGAGTTAATTTTATAGCAATCAACCATGCTGTTATGCTTCCAGCTGATAGTCCTCCAATGTGATAAGGTCCGTTTGATTGCTTTTTACGAATTGCTGAAATATACCGATCTATAAGGCTATCAAAATCATATACTTTATCCGAATCTTGTATAAAATCTAATCCATGAATTCCCCAATCTTCACCTAATTTCGATTTTAGTCCATCTACAAATGAAGCTTCATAATCAATTCTATAATTAAGAAGTAGCGATGGCGCTAAAAATAGTTTATTATTGCCATCTTTTTTAGAAATTAATTTTACAAGATCCTCTTTAGATAACCTATGAATATAATCAACCTGCTTACGTATTGTATCTGCGTCTCGAAGCTCCTTTCTATTAATAGTAATTCCAGGAAAAATCTCAGTTAATTTACACATAAATAGAGTACCGATAAGCGAACAAACACCAAGTTCATCATAACTATCGTCTATTCCTATTTGGCTTGAATCAACATTTAATAAATTTGACCAAAGTTGAATTAAATTTTGAGCGGTTTTTATTTTTTCTCCATCAACTAATGTATCTGGCCTAGTAATATCTGCTTTTTTAGATTCGCCCACTTCTGTAAAATAGAATTTATTTCCAAATACACTGATTTTTTCTTTTAGCTCATCTATTAACAAACCTCCTACAATAATTCGGCCATTTCTAGATTGAATTAATTCCAAACAAGTTGGAATTCTATTAACGATATGCCACTGAAAAATTTCATTACGCTTATGATCTAAACTGTGCCTTTTATAGCTATCCTCATATTCTCTTCTCAGTCGAGCAATTGTTATATTAATTTTTTCGTTGGGCAAGGGTTCATTTAGCTCTATAAATGCATGCAATCGTTTGTATCCACATTTGGATTCTATTATAATTACACGAGAATTTTCCACAAATTTCTTTAGGTCTCTCTCTGCATCAACAGGATTGACTCTCATCCCACTTCCAATTTTTATTTCAATATCATTCGTGTTTTGGTTAGCATTGGGAGTCGGGATTCGTCCATCATGATAAAGAATGCCATCACGCTCACTAACTTTATCATTGGTTCTGTAATATCTCTCACCATTAAACTCTATTATTTTTACTGTATTTTTTTCTTTATTGTCTCCGACATAACCCAACATCAAACAGGGACCACCCACTAAAAGCTCATCATTATTAATCTTACACACAGCACTCTTAAACGGAATGCCGATCGGAATCTTATCAAGCTTATCAATATCCTCCCATTTAATAATTGCAATAGAAACTGCCACGGTAGTTTCGGTTAATCCATAACCATTGACGATATATTCAATTGCGGGTTTAGATCCATCCTTTATTACTGCGTCATGCCATTTCCTAAGCATCGCGGGCGTTAATGTATCACCCACAATATACACCACTCTGAGCATAGAGAATGTATGAAAAGCCCCCATTGCATCAAATTCTTGAGGTGTAAATATCGCTGCCGTTATTCCGTGCTGAATAAAATAGGCTCGCAACAATGGTGCATTACCTTTCAGCTCATCAGGGACTACTGTGACACAACCTCCTATACTCAATAGCGATAATTCAGCAATACTGGCATCCCAACTATCAGATTGATACTGTGCCATAACATCATTTTCATTCAAGAGCTTGTTGTTTTCTCCATTTTCTGCTTCACAATGACCTGACATCATAGACTGAATCCCAGCCTGAGGTATAGCCACACCTTTTGGGTTCCCAGTTGAGCCCGATGTATACATAATGTAGGCAGTGTCTTCTGCATTTCGTGAAACGGGGACTATAAATCTTGATTCAGATCTATTTTTTTCTAAATCCTCAATACATAAACAATTGTTCGTTTCTATATTTTCTAACCAGCGTTTACCATCATCATTCACCTTGAGCAGACGATTTAAATTACGCTCTTTTAAATCTTTAGCTGTAATAATCCATCGGGCTCCACTATCATTCAATCGATAACATATTGCTGCATCAGTCCCATCGTAATCATATGCATCAATAGGAACAAAGGCACCTCCTATCCGCCAAATTGCCAACTTTACAATAATTGAATCTAACGATCGATGCATGTAAATACCAATGATAGGATTATTATGTTTATGAGGAGTTTCTATATGATTTAAACAGCCTTTATGAATTCCTATTTCAGATAATGATTTCGCAACGCTGGAAACACGTTGTTCTAATTCAGAATACGTGAGCATTTTATGACAAAAACGAAGAGCGGGTAAATTACCATGTTCACCCACTCCAAACTGATGAATAATATCTGCGACGCGATCAAAAACCCCAGAAAAGAATAAATCATTAAAAGATTGATTTTCTTGAATTTTTTTTACATAGCCACTAAAATCATCAATCTCTTCTTGATGATAGAGATTTCTATCAAGATCGATTTCTCTAAAATAGTCGCATAATACTAGCCCAAATTTCATTTTATTATCATCGCCTAAAGAATGATATTGATGCTTATCATCACTCCAATATTCAACAATCTTTTCACCCAGACCTGCATTGCGCCTAATTGCTCGAACCCAAGTAGAATAGGGTTCACGTAAGGGAAAAACAGAATACCTTTCCTTGAATACCTGAACTCTTTTTAGTGTTTCAATGTCGAATTTAAAATCTTTTTGCATATTACCCCCTTATGATCATAACATTTAAAGTTAATGTTACTTAACGACTAGCATCATGTCTATTCGAAATAACACTAAAAACTCTTACTGAAGTACCATATAATAACCCAGTCATTTTACTTATAATTATGGGAATTGCGCCTCTGAACGAGGCGCATTTCTTAAGGACTAGTAATAGCCCTTTGTTGGAGCTACCGAAGATTGGCCAGGCGCGCCTGAACTTCCACCTTGACCACTAAAGAAGCCTACAGAACCCGACTTTTGCGATGGAGCATTGGTCGTTTCTAGCAGATTTCTTTGTTGTCCTAATGTTCGGACTTCTGACTCTAATTCTAATAATCGCGCTTTCATTTTCGCTGCTTCATCAGCCCCCGACAATACTTCGTCAATCTCTGCTACTATAGATTCTACTTCTTGATTTAAAGAACTTATCATGTCTGGAAAATCGTTCATGCTCAACTTATTAGATTCAAACTCTGCGTATACTTTGCGCGTAATATTGGCTATCTCACCTTGCCCGAAACCACTATCTAACCTGAGCTCTTCAAGAATGAGCTTCTCAAGATTGTCACTGATTAACTTATCTAATTCTTTTAAATCTGATACCAATTCCGGTTCGTTGTCTAAACTACGTTTCTTCAAGTCTAAAAACTGGGAAACCAGTCTTTTAACCGCTTCTTTTTTTACTTGTAGATTTATCTTATCAGGAAATACTATTTCTTTCATCAATGATTTAATGATTGATTCATATTGTTTTTTGAGCTCATCTGAACCAAAATTAACTTTCCAATCTTCTAATACATGACTAACCGCTCTTCGATAGAACTCAGCCATATTGATATATGCATTACCTCCAGAATATTCTGTAGCCTTAGCTAACAACTCATCATTTAAATACTTAAGGACATATTTTCTTTCATTTGGCCTTCGATGTAAATCTTCGAATATTTCTTCACTGACCTTATCTTCGATCATTTTTTTAAATTCTTTTTCAAGAATATTGTTTTTTAAGTATTCCAATGCGACATCAATCCTTAACTCATCTAGTTTTTTACACAATAGACTTTGTTTAGAATCAGATAACTTCCATTCTTGATATACAAACGATTCTGCTTTAGACACGTAAAAGCTATTGCGATCTTTATCAAAACCTGTTTTAATAAAAAAATAATTTAATATATCCAAAGCATGACACTTGATAGCTTGATAAATTATTTGAAAAAAATTATCGCTCGGCTCGGTATCACCCGAACATTTATTCACCGATATACTAATTAACATATCTCTGGCCTTGGTATCGAGAGTTTCAACAAGTG
>JAKORL010000115.1 GCA_029777855.1 Pseudomonadota bacterium | reverse complement strand
TCTTTGTTACCCCTCGCCGATGGCCTGGTAAACATGAATGGGTAAAGAAAAAGAAAGCACTTAACAAGTGGAAAGATGTAAGAGTCTATGATTCAAGTGACTTAGAACAGTGGCTGGCTCAATCACTACCAGCACAAAGTTGGTTTGCAAATGAGGCTAAATTACCTACGCAAAATGTTGGCTCATTAGACAGCATTTGGAGAGAATGGGCACATGTGTGTAGCCCACATCTAGTTTTATCTTTTTTTGCAAAGTTGATTGAATCTCATAAAGAAAAAATTCATGTCTATTTATCCAAACCACCACAAAAACCTTTTTATATTGCTGCTGATTCAAAAATCGAAGCTATGGCATTCTTGTCTGCATTATTAGATGATAAATTCACTGCTTATCGAGATAACTGTCTAGTATTTAAGGATGAGCATGTATTGCCACGCCTTGCACAGGGGGCAAAAAATTTTATTGCAATAACAGCAAACAAAAATGTTGAAAAAGAATTAGCTCAATATGCTCAACAACTTCATGCTTTTATTGTTTATCCTAAGAATTCTTTAATGCAGGGCATTGATCTTACATTAGAAATTTTAGATACAACCACTTTTATTCATGCTTTAGAAGAAATGGGGAAGTCATATGATGAAGCAACCGCAATTGCGCAAAAATCTGGCTATTCATTAACCGTGTTGCGCCGTCAGCTCTCCATGACTAGCGCAATAAAAAAACCTGAATGGATAGAAACATCCAATAAAGAACTTATCCCTTTTCTATTAGCTGGTTCGTGGGATTCGAGTAATCAAAACGATTGTCTTATATTGGAAACACTTTCAGATAATTTTTCTTATGACCATTTAGAAAGGGAATTACAGGCTAAATTAATATTAGATGACTCTCCCGTTTGGGCAGTAAGTCATCATCGGGGCGTGGTATCTAAAATTGATTTGCTTTTTGCTATCGCTCCCTATATCACCAAAGCAGATTTAGAGCGTTACTTTAGTGCAGCAAAATTAATCCTAGAAGAGGATGATCCTGCTTTAGATTTACCAGAAAATCAACAGTGGCAAGCCAATATATATGAGAAAAAGCGCTTGTATTCTAAAAATTTAAGAAACAGTATTGGTGAAATACTTATCCTGTTAGCTGTTCATGGTAATGAATTATTTCAAAATCGATTAGGATTTGATTGTATATCTGTGGTTAATAGTCTTGTAAAAGAATTATTCTCACCACTTACTCTAAGAAAGTTACAAGCAAACTCTTCTGATTTATCGGTATATGCAGAGGCTGCTCCCCAAAGTTTTTTAGATATTTTAGATAATGATTTAAAAACCGATCAATTTGTCTTAGAGCTTATGCAACCAGTAACGAATACTTTTTTTGAGGCTCCTCGATATACAGATTTATTATGGGCCTTAGAAAAATTAGCTTGGGATAAATCAACAGTAGCTCAAGTTGTAGATATCTTAGCCCAATTAAGTAAAAAAGAAATTAATGATAATTATGCCAATAAGCCGACAGCTTCTCTAATTGGTATTTTTAGGCCATGGTTTCCTGCTACGAATATTAGTATTCGCGATCGCATTTTATTACTTGAAAATTTAGCGAAGAAATATCCCGATATTGGATGGAGAATCTGCATCAGCGAATTTCCTAATAGCTTTCCACGGATGGCTATACCCGCAAGCAAATGTATTTGGCGAAGAGAAGGTAATATTCAAACACCTATTACTAATCAAGATATTGATGATTTTTGTGAGGCTGTGGTTAATATTGCGTTGAATTGGCCAAATTACACATTGGATAAATTACTTGATTTAGTCAGTCATATTCACGGTTTAAATATTGAACAACAAGATAAAGTTTGGCAATTAATTAATGATTGGGCATTAAATCAAGCGATTGAGTCTGAAAAAGTTGTAATGCGCGAAAAACTTCGCACAACAGTTCTATCTAGGCGAGCTAAAAGACAAGTAAATAATATTACTTTCACAAAGCTAGGTGAACAAGCTTATGCGGCATTGGAGCCTAAAGAACCAGTTGATAAGTATTACTGGTTGTTTCGTAGCCATTGGGTTGATGAATCTGCAGATGAGCTCGAGGAAGCTCAAGAAATAGATTTTAAAAAACGGGAAGAACGTATTCAGGAAAAACGAGTGGAGGCTTTGAAGGAGATTCTCCAAGAGAAAGATTACCTCGGTGTTTTAGATTTGTGCTTAAAGGGAGATTGTGCAAGCACAATAGGCCTCCTTTTAAGACGTTATATATTTTCATCAAATGAGGATTCTGTAGAACTTATTAAATTAGCACTAATCCATCTAGAACAAACAAACCATGTGAATTATAAGAATCTGATTCGAGGAATATTATTTGAAAGCAATGATAATAAATCTTTATTTGAAGAATTATCTTTATGCTTAAATGATTCTGAGAAAGTTCAAGTATATCTTCAGTCGACCTTTGAGTCATCCGTGTGGAAGCTAGTTAATTCATTAGATGATAAATACCGACAAGAATATTGGGAGTATGTTAATCCTACATATTGTAGGGATTTAGAGGATGCCATGGAGGGAGTACGATATTTACTATCAGCTAATAGACCACAGACAGCTTTTGCATACATTTCTTTAACGCTTGATAAAATAGCTCCAGAAATTATTCTTGAAGTGCTATCAGCCATGCTATTACCAACTGCTAAAAATGAAAATAATCCCCCTGATTATTATTGGCTAGGAGAAGCTTTTTCCAGAATTACAAACTCCAAAGCCCTAAGTTTAGAAGAAAAAGCTGGATTAGAATACTCCTACATAGTAGCCTTAGCTCCCTATGGCAGAAAACATGAGCCGTGCGCAATCAAAAATTTAGAAATATATATCGAAGAACATCCTGAATTTTTTGTTCAGTTAATCTCTGAATTATATAAGCGAGATGATGGCATAGATGATAAGGAACACTTTGATAATAAAGAAAATAGCAAATTTTTATTCGAACAATTTTATTATACTCTAGAAGCTCTTAGTCGCATACCGGGAGAAAATGAATCGAAAAAAATTGATGAAAATAAACTTATAAATTGGGTAAATCAAGTTGTTTCCCTTGCTGAGAAAAAAGGACGTAAAAATATAACTGAATATTGTATTGGAAAATTATTAAGCTATTGCAAAAATGGACAAGATAACATTTGGCCTTGTGAAGAAATTCGAGATCTTATTGAAAATGTTCATTCTCAAAAGATGATTGAAGGAATGTATATAGGAAAACAGAATAGCAGAGGCATCACTACACGTTCATTTGGTGATGGCGGTGATCAAGAACGGAAAATCGTTGAACAATATAAAGATTGGAGTGAGAAATTAGCAATTACACATCCATTTATTGCAAGAGAATTACTTGAACATTTAGCAAAATCTTATCAGCATGAAGCTGAACGATGGGATAATGAACATAGATTAGAAATGCATTTAAGGTGACTTTATTTTCACTTAAAATTTACAACAATCCTAAAAAATTCCAATGAATTAGCATATAAATCTAAATATTTTAAATATGCTATATATGACAATGCCTGTCTGAAGAAAATCCTTTCAGACAGGCATTCTATTTACCCCACCATCGCCAAAACCTGCTGCTTCGTCCGCTCAAAAACCGCTTTATCCGACAAAGCATTGGCCACCAAACTCGCGCCTTCGCACAGGTTTAAAATCATCAATGCGGTATGGGGAACGTCCAGCGCGGGGATTTCGCCTGCTTCAACTGCTTGCTGCAACACCTTCTCCAGCCAATCGAGCTGCAAGGTGAAGTTATCTTTGGTTTGGGCGAGCAGGGCTTCGGGCAGGTTGTGTTTGTCTGCCACCAACGCGGCGCACATCGGCAGGCGGTCGCAGGTGTCGGCGAACAGGGTTACATAGGCGCTCAGGCGCTCTTTGAGTGTGGCGTGGTTCTGCTCAATACCGCTTAATGTCGCGCTTGCCTGCTCAAAACTGGCCGCCGCCACTGCCACGCCCAAATCGGCTTTACTGGGGAAATAGTGGTGGATACTGGCTTTTTTAATGCCGATTTCGTCCGCCAAATCGGCATAGCTAAACGCGGCATAGCCTTTTTCGCGCATCAGGCGGCTGGCCAGTTGCAGTAATTTTTCTCGTGTATTTTCTTGCCGCATAAAACAGTCCTATCCTACTAATAGGTAGATTTTAACAAAACCACCCTTGTCTTCAAAATTAATTGCTTTATAATTCTAACCTATCAACTGGTAGGTAAGCCAGCTATTTTATTTTTTATTCAAAGGTTTTTCACCATGAACAAACAAGACATTTTAAACGCCTACAACTTCCGCCACGCCTGCAAACTGTATGATGCCAGCAAGAAAATCAGCGATGAGGATTTGCGTTTTATTTTGGAAACCGGCCGTTTGTCGCCCAGCTCGTTCGGCTTGGAGCCGACGCGTTTTGTGGTGGTGAAAAAGCCTGAAATCCTGCAATTTATCAGCGAAAACGGATGGGGCGTGGGCGCGAAAGCCACTGATGCCAGCGATTTGGTGTTGATTTTGGCGCGCAAAGGCAAGGCTCTGCAGGAAGATACGCCTTATTTCGCCAAGGCTTTCCGCGAGCTGCGCGGCTTGAGCGATGAAATCTTTAATGCTTATACCGGCTTCTTTAAAAACTTCCGCCTCAGCGATTTTGATTTGAACAGCGAGCGCGCGTTTGATGATTGGTCGGCGCACCAAAGCTATATCGCGCTGGGCAATATGATGACTTCTGCGGCGATGATCGGTATCGACAGCACGCCGATGGAAGGTTTTCCGATGGAAAAAATGAGTGCTTACTTGGCCGAACAAGGCATATTGAACCGTGATGAGTTTAATTTAGTGACCATGCTGGCGCTGGGCTACCGCGGGGAAGAGCCAAAACATGCGAAAACCCGTTTAGCCTTTGATGATGTGGTCACTTTTGTCCGTTAATCAAACAGGAATTTATCATGGCAAAACTTCGTTTTTTAAATCAGCCTTACACCCTGAAAAACCTCACGCTGCGCAACCGTGTGGTGATGCCGCCGATGTGCCAATACGCGGCGCAAGACGGTATGCCGAATGATTGGCATAAAGTGCATTACACCGCCCGCGCCATCGGTGGCGTGGGTTTGATTATTGTTGAGATGACCAATGTCGCCCCCAACGGTCGCATTTCGCCGAACTGCTTGGGCTTGTGGAGCGACGAACAGCGCGATGTGTTTAAAGAAATCGTCGACAGCGTGCATCAATACGGCGCGAAAATCGGCATCCAAATCGCCCACGCCGGCCGCAAAGCGCAGGACTGCCAAAGCGTGGCACCGTCGGCCATTCATTACGGCGAGCTGGATTTTGAAGGCCAAAACCTCACCACCCCACGGGAACTGAGCGAAGCGGAAATCCACGAGATTATCGAGCAATTCAAGCAGTCGGTGAAACGCGCGGTGGATGCCGGTTTCGATATGATTGAGCTGCACGGCGCGCACGGTTATTTGATTCATCAATTCGCGTCGCCGAAGTCCAACCAACGCAGCGACCAATACGGCCAAGACCGTTTGCTGTTCGGCGAACAAGTGATTCAGGCGGCCAAATCGGTGATGCCTGCCGATATGCCGTTGGCGGTGCGCTTCTCGGCGCAAGAATACGGCGACAAAGGCTATAACCTGGATTACGGCGTGGACATTGCCAAGCGCTTTGCCGCAGCGGGCGCGGATATGCTGCATGTGAGCGGCGGCGGCGACGGTGTGCTGCACCCCGATTACCATCCGCCTATCCAAGCAGGCTATCAAGTCGCCTTTGCCCGCCGAATCAAGCAGGAAACCGGTTTGCCGGTGATTGCGGTGGGTATGCTGGACAATGCCGATGTCGCCGACCATGTGCTCGGCACCGGCGACGCGGATTTGGTAGCGGTTGGCCGCGGCCTGCTGCGTGATCCGCATTGGGTGTTGAATGCGCAATACAACCGCGTGGCTGCCGACAACACAGGTGTGGAATTTGTACCGGCTTCTTATCAACGCGGTTATTTGTAACCAGAAATGCCTGTCTGAAAAACTAAAAATCATCTTTCAGACAGGCATTTATCAACCATACCGTTCACTCTATGGAAACAACACAATGAAGTTATCCATCCTCAATCTGGTTCCCGTGCGCGAGGGGCAAGACCACAGCCAAGCGATGGCGGCGATGGTGCGCTTGGCGCAAGCG
>JAKORL010000114.1 GCA_029777855.1 Pseudomonadota bacterium | reverse complement strand
TCGACGCCGTACTTGCATAGAGTGCTTTCGCACCTGCGGCAGATCTGAATGCTTTCTTCCAACGTTGAAAGAGTCACTGTGGTTTTCCTGATCTCTAACGTTTGAGTTCAGCGGCGGCCGAAGGCCGTCCGCTGGAACGAATTGTTAGGTGTCTTAGAAGTAACCATCTTCGAGAACATTGGCTTCGACAGGATCTTCGTTGTTTATTAAGCTTTCGATGTGCCCAATAAATCTCTCAAATACATCATGGGAAAATGGGTTGCTAAGGAGAAAGCCACGATACCAGTCACGCTTCGCAACTCTACCAGCGTGCGAACTGAAAACATTTCTGATATTTGAAGAAATCCGCTTTGCCTTTCGCATTATTAAAACTTCATCAATGTCTGTTGGAGCCGTACTAACTGGTGTCATGTCCAGCCATTCGCACAATAGAAAATACTTTGCGCCAGGTGCGGCTGATTTAACGTCATGAGCAGTCGCTGTAGCCTCTTGAAACATTGTTTTGTCGAGGTTTGTTTTGCATTCCGCTGTAACATAACCAAGATAAGCCTCAACTGAATCCGATAATTCAAATCCAGCAGTATGCGATGATTTTATGAAGAGCCTCTTGGATATAGCAAAATCCTGATCTTTGGTTCTAATGTCTAAGCCACCACCGTTGGTCTGATGTTGCAAGGTGCTTTTAAAGTACGCTGCAGCGAAACATTTCGTTGGGCCAAAGTTTAGAGTCGCTTGCAATTCAGGAAATGCCTTGGATACAAGATGAGGAAGAAATTCCTCAATAACAGAATTATCAAGTTTCAATTGCCCCTTTTGACGATAAAGGAAATCATCCTCAGAGCAGTAAATAAGATCAAAGTCGATAAAAAACTTGTAGTCATTAAATAGGGCGACAAGGGCTGATACGACGTCATTTCGGCCGCCTGTTACTTGATTCATATGCGCTATCCATTCGTGGTAGCGTTGAATAGCATGTTGTAGCCTCGGGATTTCATTTCCGGGCATTTTGTCATTCAATAAGGCTGCATTTAATTTGTCTAGATGAGGGGTAGGTAGTGGCATGCTTAATCTCCGAGGTATGGCGAGTGTTGAATTTCTTTGGCTTTCTCAATTGCGTCAAGCAATTCGGCCTTTAGTTCTTTGTTAGTATTATTCGAGGCCAATTTTAATGCATCTATACCAACAGCCCGCGCCTGCTCAGTAGCGCGAATGTTTAATTCTTTTTTAGAGATTGAAAATCTAAGAATTTCTTCATAAATAGATTTCCCAAATTTATTCCCGAATACTCGATGCTGCTGCCCCTCTAAAGTTAGGCCGCACTTAGTAGCAACTTCCTTTAAAAGCTCTGCATTATAAAAGGCCGTTTTTTTGACGTTGGATTCACGCCCAACTATAAAAATTATATTTGCGTCTTTTTTGCAAACCCTTTTTGTTTCCTCGAAAACTTGAGCCATGTCCATGCAGTATTGAACAACCGTAAGAAATCGATTTCCTCTGAATTTTCTATTTGAGCCAATCTCAGATCGTGCGACAGACAAAACATCAACACCCAAAAGCTCTACAGACTTTCTGTAATTCTGATGGTAATTAAATACATTGATATATGGCGGAGACGTAATTACAACATCAAAAGTATTATCTTTAACAGGAACCTTCCTCGCATCAGCTTCAAAGCATTCAAGTGATTTTTTGGAAAATGGAAGGCTCTCAATATTTGAGCGCAATCCATTCCAGATATTTGATACTCGTTTTAGGTCTGTATTTTTAACGCCGAAATCAAGACCAATAATTAGTGCGTTTAATATTGTTTTTTCGATAATGCTTGTGCATTTTTGATAGTACCTTAGTAGGTCAGGCTCAAAATTAGTAATGGGGCTTGCGGGAAGTATTGGCAGGTCAGTTGTGTACATGGATATAAATTTATCAACACGACGAACAGCAATTTCTCGGTCCTTCACTTCAGCGTTCACTAATTCATATATTTTTGCGAACGATACTGCTGCCGGATTTATTTCGCACCCTGCAGCCGAAAGACCTAACAACCCTGCCTCATAAAGAACTGTGCCGCTTCCTAAAAATGGATCGAAAACCTTGCTATTGGAATGTGCGTAGGCTTTCAGAAGCGATTCGATGAGTTGAGGTGAAAATTGACCACGCCAAGTAAATAAATTACTACGAGATTTATCTTCGATGTTTACTACTGAGTCAGGGAGTGATAGCGATAATTTTTGATTTTTTAACATTTCCGACAATTCTCTATGCTGCGACTAGACACCTAACGCAGAGTTAACGGGCTGCCGAAGGCAGTCCCGTTGAACGACGGGTTAGATTGTGATGTGCTTATTCGATTT
>JAKORL010000113.1 GCA_029777855.1 Pseudomonadota bacterium | reverse complement strand
TGATTATGGGCAACATCAAAGATCATGGTACATCGATCCTGGATCACTTCAAAACGTCCAGGCAAAATTGTTTTACTTGCTGCATCTCGCATGCATTGATCAGAAACGGGTAAACAATTTTGTAATAATTGAGCGGCTACTAAAGCACAGGCTACGCTGTGTTCGGGAAGGTGAGGAACTGAAATCTCTTGAAGGGATTTATTGCGCAAGCGCCAATTCCAGGATGTATTTTCAATTTGAAACGAAAAATCCTTATTCAGTGTATAAAAATCACACTGTAATTTTTTAGCCGCATTAATGACGGATTGAGGTGGAGAGGGATCTCCACAAATCGCAATTTTATTTTCGCGAAATATCCCTGCTTTTTCGAAACCAATGGCCTCTCGATCATTCCCTAATCGATCACAGTGATCAAAATCGATTTGTGTGAGGATGGCAATTGTATTTTCAACACAATTAACGGCATCCAGTCGCCCTCCTAAACCCACTTCTAGAATGAGTACGTCTAATCTTTTTCTTTTGAAAATACTTAAGGCCGCCAGAGTAATAAATTCAAAGAATGTTAGGGGTGCTTCAGAAATTTCGTCTGATAAGTGTTGGAAGGCTTCGCATAATTCGGTTTCATCAATGGGCTGATTATTAATTTGCACACGCTCGGTAAAGTGGTTTAAATGAGGTGAAAAATAACTCCCAACCCTATAGCCTGCTGAAGTATAAAGTTGTTGAAGTGTTGCTACCGTACTTCCTTTACCATTGGTACCGCCTACGGTGATGACTGGACAGTCAAATTGGGTCAGTTGGAGCTTTTCAGCAACTGTCAGTATTCGTTCTAGACCTAAAATAATATCAGGAGTGTGACGATCTGCAATGGAGTGCAGCCAAGAGTCTAGATCATTGCCGGATCTCATTGTTTTGGTCATCGATAGGTTGTGGCTGATGAGTCAATTTTGCGATTAATCTACCGACGGTATCGCGCATTTGTCTGCGATCCACGATCATATCAATTGCGCCATGTTCGAGTAAAAATTCACTGCGTTGAAAACCTTCAGGTAATTTTTCACGTACCGTTTGTTCAATGACGCGAGGCCCAGTAAATCCGATTAACGCTTCAGGTTCTGCAATGATCACATCACCTAGAGTAGCTAAACTGGCAGAAACGCCACCTGTTGTAGGATCAAGTAGAATTGAAAAATAAGGTAATTTTGCAGCAGATAGTCTAGCTAATGCGGCGCTTGTTTTACTCATCTGCATAAGAGAAATTACGCTTTCCTGCATTCGTGCTCCGCCACTACTTGAAAAGCAAATAAAAGGTATTTTTCTTTCAATCGCTGTGTGTACTCCATGAACAAATCGCTCGCCAACAGCAGAGCTCATAGAGCCACCAATAAAATCAAAATCAAAGGAACAAGCAACGACTGGCATTTGTTTGAGTGTTCCTGCCATAACGATCAAGGCTTCTTTTTCGCCGGTTTTCTTTTGTGCTGCCGCTATTCGATCTTTATATTTTTTTGTGTCACGGAATTTTAGATAATCAATTGGGCCTACATCTGAGGCAAGCTCTTCATGAGATCCTTCATCGAGAAAAATGGCAAGACGCGTTCTTCCGGTCAGTCGTTCATGAAATCCGCATTTGGGACATACATTGAGATTCCGTTCTAATTCAGCACGATAAAGCGTAGCGCTGCATTTGTTGCACTTGCTCCAGATTCCCTCGGGCACACCTTTCTTTCCGCCAGTGGCGGTTTCAATTTTAGAAGGCAATAATTTTTTAAACCAACTCATTATCGTGAATCCATCGTTAAGAGCTTCATTTTAAAGGGTATACACCGTCAAAGCAAGGTATCAAACAGTAAGGGCAGCCCAGTAAAGTCGGGCATTTGATAAATGGCCGGGTATTCCACATGGACTAGATAAAGGCCAAAGGGATGGGCTGTGATAGCGCCGGCGGTGCGATCTTTAGCCATTAAAACTTCGTGAGCCCAGGAAGAATCTTGCTTCCCCTCCCCTATCACCATCAATACTCCGGCAATATTGCGGACCATATGATGCAAAAAAGCATTAGCAGTCACATCAATCAGGACTAGATCGCCGTTTCGGTGAACATTCAAGGATTTGATTTCTCGAATAGACGTTTTTGATTGGCACTCAGCATCTCGAAAAGATTGAAAATCATGTTCTCCTAGCAGATGTTGCCCCGCTTCATGCATTTTGAACGCGTCGAGATGTTTGTAATGCCAAGTCATTCGATGTGGATAGAGAGCGCTTCTCACTGAACGATTGAAGATTATATACTGATAACGTCGTGATAAGGCCGTATGTCTAGCATTAAATGCCTCATCAACTTCTTTAATCCAGTGTAAACAAATATCGTGGGGTAAGTTAGTATTGGCACCCATCAGCCAGCTTTTGAGAGATCGTTGAACAGGCGTATCAAAATGGCCGATCTGCCCTACAGCATGGACACCTTTATCGGTTCGACCTGCGCATGTTATTGAGATCGGGGCGTCTGCCACTTTTGATAATGCGCGTTCAATTTCAGTTTGTATTGTTTTTAAACCAGCTTCTTGAGTTTGCCAACCATGATAATGAGTGCCATCGTATTCGATGCCAATTGCATATTTTGTCATTAATGTACTGTATCCTGGACGATATCAGCGAGAATTTTACGAGCTATTAGTCGCTGTTGTTCATTACCATGGGTGATCACTTCATTCAAAACGAAGGTCGCTTGTGATGAATTCCCCATATCAATATAGGCTCGTGCTAGATCGAGTTTTGCGGCTATTCCTTCTTGACTGCCAAGGTAATCATATTCATCTTCGATGACTTCAACGATTTCAACTTCTTCATCAGGAGTAATTTTTTTCTTTTTAATCGTTGCAGAGATTTTTTTATTAACCTCTTCTTTTGAGCGGCCTCGTCTAGAGACAGAATAAATGAGGACAAGCAAGCAGGCTAACACACTACTACCCATTATCCAGAAACCGTAAGCGCTAAACGCAGATTGATGAATGACTGGTGTGGAATCTTGCAAATAATTTTCTTTAAGCTGTTTTATTTGTTTATCAAGCGAAGTTATTTGATTTTTCATCGCTACATGTTCATCTTCTAGAACATTAAGTCTTTCTCGAGTGTATTGGTCTAGCTCATTGATTTTCATCATAAAACTTTGCAATTGCTGTGTAAAGTCATTACCAGGATTTGCTGTGCTATTCTCTAATAATGAGCCAGGCGTAGACATCGATTTTGCATCTACAGTATCGTTATTAAATAATGTGTCATGTGTTGATTGTAATGCTGATGTAAGTGCTTGAATAATAGGAAGATTAAAAGTAATAAAGGGAATAAGCGCTAAAGCCGCGTTGTCGTACGTTAAGGATTCTTCAAAGAGATTTCTAATGGGATCATTCAAAGTGATTGAAGGAATAAAATCATTTAAGTTAAGCGGCTCTGGCTGAGAAAACTCTTTTGAAACAATAGGTTGTGAATTTTGATCTGCTTCACTTTGAGCCGTTTGTTCACTCTGAGTTTGAACAGGGGCAGTGGTGGCTGGATCAGAAAAGCTTTGCTGTACTTGGATACTTTCGGGGTTGCGTGCATGTTTAATCGTACCAAAAGGTGGTGCTTTCACTCCGTTATTTGCGGGCTGGTCATAATCGATGGTATTCAGCCAGGCGGTATTCATCCTCGAAATTTGGATCAATGCTGTTATGGGTGAGATAGCATTGATGGCTTCCAGGTTTGGGATTTTGAGATATTGACCTTCACGCAAGCCGTTGACATTATTGTCAGTAAAGGCTTCAGGATTGGCTTGTAATATAGCGATCATCATTTGTTGCTTGGTGATATCACGATTTGGGCGTGTTTTTTGAGCAATGTACCAGAGGTGGTCGTTGGCTGTTGTGGGGCCATAGGTTTGAGTGTCGTTGGCCAAGTTGCAGATTGACACGGCTAATAGAACTGCTGTCACAGTGAGTATGGTCAGAAGTTTACGCAACTATGTGTCCCTCTGTTTGCTTACTATCAATTGGAAATGCTGATGATCATTTACGGCATTTCCATGATTGCCCATGTTAATAGATTTCAAAGATTTTAGCTAGAATATTTTGTTTTGTAACGATTGGTCGAAGGCTGTAAAGTCAGATATACTCTTTGCAGATCTTGTTTAAAATTCGTGAGCTTTAATCACTTCAGCAACATAGGTAGGATTATACCTTAAGTGCTTGATTTAAAACGAACGAGGTTTGGGGTTAAAGACTTTTTCGTTCTTAAAATCTTCAGCTTCAGTCTGCATAAAAGCGGGGCGTGGTTTGAAGGTCTTTTGATTTTCTTGGGATGCTTTTGTAACAGCTGTGTTCGCAATTTCAGCCAGCATTTCGGGTGAAATTTCATTTTGGAAATCTGAGTGATTTGGGGTAACAGAAGGTGTTGCCACTGTATCTGTTGCAGTATGCCCTTCAACGATTTGGGTCATAGTAATGTTAGTTGTCATTGTGTGGTGCTCCCGTATGCGTGTTGCAATCTCTCGTAACGTTTCATGCAAAAAATGTTGAGTTTTATCAGCTACAATTTGTAGTGCTACTTGAGTTTCGTCAAGTGCTGTCAAAATGTTTCTGTAACTACTCAAACTTGTTTCCTTATCTAGATTAAAAATTAAGTCGGATACTACATGAATTCGTATCAAAAATCAATCATCATGAGTAATTATACGCATCGAAGATTAAGAGAATATTAAGAAAATACACTTTATGAGTCGTTCTATAGTCGGCGTGAGAATCCGACTCATATCGTTAGATAAAAAAGATACGTGGAAATGGGACTGGGCAAGACTACCTTTTCAAGACCGCCGTGAATACATCCATGTAGTCTTCGGTCGAAACATCCTGTTTCTCACGATCTTGAAAAGGAAGATCTTGCCCATTCCTTGGCACTCCCTGCACACTTTAATTTATTTGACTCTGGAAATTCTTTATTAAGGACTCTTTGAATACTGCTAGAAAATAGTGTGGCAAAATACATCATACTATCCTGAGTCGAGTAGGCGAAGAATCCGAACTTTCTTGGAGGGAAATAAAGCGCAGCGAGGAGGATCCGAGCAAGCCATTCCCGGAAAGACAGTCGGATTCTCACGCCGATTATCAGAGCTCTAGAAAGATATTAAAATCAACGAGTTGTTGAAAAGGTAGACTTGCCCAGTCACACTTGCATCTTTTCTTAAATTCTTCGAAATGTGTCGGATTCTAACGTCGACTTTGACAGCTCTAGAAATTGCAGCGAGGAGCTAATGTTTTCTTGAAAAGGTAGTCTTGCCCTGTCCAATTTTCACATTTTTAAATTCTTCGAGCTAATAAGTTCGTATTTCGCGTCGGACTACTACGCTTATTTTAATTTTACATCTATAATAAAGATTTTTAAGCGAGAAAAAGTGATGAAGTTTAATCGTTTTATCATGGGTTTTATCTTTGGGATTGTGATCTCAATGTCGAGCTATGCGCAACAAAATCAAGACAGTTCAGATTGGCAACAATGGGTGCAAAATCTCCGAAAGGAAGCCTTGGCTCAAGGGATTAGAGCTGAAGTTTTTGACACCGCATTTGAAGGTGTACAGCCTAGCCAACGAGTGCAACACTTTGACAAAACTCAACCCGAAAAACGCCTCACTTATGCCGAATATCGCAAATCGCGTATCGATGCGTTTAGAATCTTATTGGGTCGACGAGAATACAATAAATACCACGACCTGCTACAAAAAATTGCGGCAGAGTATCACGTGAGTCCTTGTGTGATTACCGCTCTTTGGGGGCTTGAATCCAGCTACGGTCACTTCAAAGGCAACTTCCCTGTCATCACTTCTCTGGCTACTTTGGCATACCAAGGTCACCGTAAAGCTTTTTTCCGACATGAGCTTTTATTAGCACTCAAAATTCTCAACGATCATCATGTCAGTCTGGCCAATTTTAAAGGTGAATGGGCTGGGGCTTCAGGACAAACTCAATTTTTGCCCTCAAGTTGGTACAAATACGCCGTTGACTACGATGGGGATGGAAAAAAAGATATTTGGAATAGTACCGATGACGTTTTGGCCTCTATTGCCAATTATTTGAAAAGAAATGAATGGCACAACAACGAACCTTGGGCTATAGAAACAAGCTTGCCGGAGGATTTTGATGAGACTCTTTATGGATTTGAAAATAAGCGTCCCCTTTCTGAGTGGGAAGAAATGGGGGTTGAGGTGCCTGGGCACTTATCACCCGATCTAGAAGCTGCGATACTCATGCCTTTAGGCGGCCCTGCCCTACTCGCTTTCCACAATTTTAATGTTATAAAAACTTACAATAATTCAACGTTTTACGCTGGTTCAGTGGGATATTTGGCCGAGAAAATTTGCTCAAAGAATTAATTAATTATGGAGATGGTGTAGACCTGACTCCAGTCATCGCTCGCGATGACTGATCAGTGATATTCTGTCTTTTTGAGCGCTCTATTAGCTATCATGCATCATTCAAGCAATCTGAGAAACAGAACACCCTTGATTTAAGCCCATTATCTGATAATCTTCTGTTCTTTAAAATTATTAAAATACGGACAAGGAGATATAAATGGAAGATAAAAGAAATTATGCTGAACTGTACAACTTTCAACAACAACTCTGTCAATTAACGCTTGAATACTTGCAAAAAAAGATAGTCCTCCTTACTCAAACAAATTCAACTGATAATCTTATCGGTTTTATCGAAGAAATTGAAAAATTGCCTGAGCATGAACTTTATTCAGAGCTTGAGAATTTCCGATATATTCAAGCAACGCTGTGTGAACTAGAAACGTATATAAAAGAATTGGAATTTAGTCGTGATCCAAGCACTCGCAATGCCGCAATTCAATTTTTAGAAGAGACATTAATCAACCTTGATTTACTCGCTGATCCTTACTCTAAACAAAAAATTGTTACTGTGAATTTCAATGAATATACAATAAAAGGTTTTAGGGGAATCACTTCATGGACTACATTATGGTTTACAGAATATCCTGGAGAACTTGCGAAAAATATATATGCATTCTCTAATAAAAGGAAAGAAAAGGGTGTAATAAACATTATCCCTGAATTAGATCCTAATGAATCAAAACGAGCTCAAAAAGAAAAAACGACAAAGGGATTATCAGTTAAAACTTTTGTTTCTGAAACTAAAGAAACAGTCGACGGTGCTTCAAAGGACAATTTAGTACAAGATTCTAGCTCTGATGCAGAGTTAAGTGAAGGAGGAGAAGAAAAGCATAAAAATATAGAAAGTGATTCAGGATCAGAAGCAGAGGTAAGTGAAGGAGCTAAACGAAAAATTGTAGGACCCAAATCTCAATTAGACGCAGGTGAAAGAAACTCCTCAGAAACTACTGATCAAACTGGCGAAGATCCGGACTCTTCATCTGTAGAAGATAGTGATGCTAAAGAGGCAGTAAAACCTCCTGAAATCCGGTCAAAAGCCAAAGAAAAATCAGCTGTGGCTGAAGATGTCTCTCAGGATGATTCTGAAGAATATACTTATGAAGGTTACTTTGTTGATGAGGATGAGACTGAAGATGACAGTGATCCTGTTTCTGAACACAGATCATCAAATACTACGACGGTAGCTGATCCAAATCAATCTAGTCAAGTGGATACAATTTCTGTTGATGAAAAAAAATCTAAGGCTCAAAAATTAATGACACCTGTCAAAAGAAGAGTTGTTGGTTCTGATGGAGAATCTTTCGAAGAAGAGATTTTTGAAGAATTCGTCACACCGCAAAATAAAGCACAGAATCTGAAAGATAAACCCTCCCCAACTTATGAAGAGCTCGAAGCCGAAGCGGCGGATTTGTTAGATGAAACGAGGGAATTTAGAGAATCATTAGGTGATGGTAGCGATTCAACGCCTCCACAAAGTACGGGCAAATCTGAATCTTCAACAGGGTTCTCTGTTCTTAGGGGTACGAATCCTGCCTTATTTCAACGTTTGGTAAGACGTTCTATGGATAGAAAGAGTTTACCAGGAAAGGAGACTCCAGATGAGGATCAAGTTCAGACTGTCGAAAAGGCCGCTCAAGATGCGCCCAGTCCAATGAGTGCTCTACTTGCTGAAACTGAAGATCACCTAAGGCGAAAAAGTAATGCTCATACAATTAGATCGGACGACGAAAATGCAGATGATGAAGAAGAATACGAAGATGAGTCAGAGGATGCTGATGGTAAACAAGAAGACGAATTCGAAGTTGACCCTACTCATTTTCAAGCAACAACCGTTGCTAGAAAATTATTTTGAAGCAGAGTCTGCACGCAAGTCCTGATATCTGAATTCTTAGTCAGGACTTGACCGGAGCTTTTTATTCGATATGATGAGATCTTACAAAGGAGTGCTCATGGAAGAGACACAAGAAATTGGAATTCAAAAATACTTGGCATTAATGAACCGGGTTGATAATGATTTCGCTGCATTATTAACACTTTCAGAAACTCAACAGGAAATCATAGATCAATGTCTTGATCCTGATCTCGAACCCATTTGGGAAATAATTTGGGCTAAAATGAACGCACAGCCTACCTTTCAAGAAGCACAAAAAGATAATTCATTGAAGTATCGTCCGTTGAAGCCCCAACCATTTTTGCATCCTTTTTATCGTGTTGCAGGTTTGCATTATTTTCATCGTGGCTACAAACCTGGGCATAGGGAACTCTTACTCAAAGCCGCTTCACCACCTTACCAAAATTTTCATGCCCTACGTTGTTTAGCAGAAGAAATCGTTAATCAAGAAAAAAAAGGGGGTTATCATTTTGCGAGGGCAATTTCTCATGCAAAAACGGCGGCTGACGTTCACCATGCACCTGGGTATATTTTATTAGCTGAAACCCATTTTACTATTGCCTGTTTTTATAATGAAAAAAATCCTAATATCTCAGATGAACATTTTAAACAAGCTCTTTTAAATTTGGTCATTGCGGATGAATTACAACCTCATTGTGCAAATAGCATGCATAATGCGTATTATGGTTTAGGCCCTAAAATCAGCAATGGATTTGGCATTGAAACAACGTCGGAGCTGCGAAAACATTTACTCGCTGTTATTGAACCTTCAATCCAGACAACACCAATAATAACATTTGCCAAGGAATTTGCATCCGACTTAATAAGAGAACACTACGCACCAGATCATGGAAAATCGTTTCTATTTAAAAGACAGAAAGCAGAGACTGCGATTAGCGTTTTGTCTCTATAACACCCTGCTCTATCGTACCCCCTATTTGCCTGAAAGCCTTTGTTACAGCCCGTTTAAACCCCTATTAAAGACTGTTAAATCAACAGGTTACGAGTCGTGTGCTATAATTACAATAAGAATCATTGAGGGTGCTTTTATGAGTAAAGGTAAAGAGCAAGGTGAAGTTAAGAAACCTGTTAAGAGATCCTGGTGGGCTAGGATCGGACTATTTTTTAGCGGTTTATTTCGGAGTGAAGAGGATAAAAATCAAGAAGATATACGTAGACAAATCAATATTAGAGGCTCTGACGATCTAGCTTTAAAGGATTTATCAGAGGGGTTGAAAAATCCAAACATCAGAGAAGATATCGTTGATAGACTTGCTTCTGGAAGACCTAATGTTACAGCGAAATTATTTGAATTCTTATCTGAATTAGAAAATGATTTTAATTCAGGCTATAGACCCGCGAAAGAAACGGATGAACTGTTGACATATATAATAGAGATTATAAAAAATGTAGACGGTATGAAGAAAGGGTTAAGCTGGCATTTAGGCGAAGCAGATGTTCCAAGCAGTTGGGCTTGGTGGAAACAAAATATGGATCAGAAAGTTAAGAGATTAGAAACTAATATATTGAATAGAAACCCTAATTTTCAAAGAAAACTTATTACCTCACTTGGTGAAAGAGAAAAACTAGTAAAAAAAACAGAATTGGTAGATTTAATATCTAACGGTTTCAATGATTTTGAAAGCAGAGAAAGAATTCAATCCGCATTGGCAAAAGGACCCAGTTATATCACCTTGACCATTCCTGCCTATCTATCAGACATTAATAAAGAATTAAAAAAAACTGATTTAGATCCAAAACGAGGGGATGAGATTAAGGATATATTGAGGGCTCTAAAACAATTTATTGAAGATGTGAAAGTAATGCCAAAGGAGACTAATTGGGCAGAAGGAGATAATACAGTAACGGGCAGTTGGGCTGAATGGTATACTGCAGTGACAAACTCTATTAAACATCTAGAAGGTAAATTAGGTGTGCCTGCTATGGATAATCAGGCCACACCGAAAGAAACTGTGGTACACGAAAATGTTTCATCAGTTGGCTTGCCTGGAGTCGTTGATGGATTATCTCGGGGATTTACTGCGACTGCTCTTGAGGAAGAGCCAAATACTAAGACGCCCAGACGTCCACTACCAAATCCCAACGATCTAACACCCAATGCTCAAAAGCGACCGTTAACTAAGCCAGCAGATTTTTCACAAAGTGATCAGAAGAAATCAAAGGAGGGTCAGAACCCAAAACCTACTGAAATAGTATCTGAAATCACTCATCCTCAGAGTGAAAGTGAAAATCTAGCAGGAGCTAGTGTTGCAAAATCAGTATCAGGAACATCTAGCTACCTTACTCCGCCAAGAGTCTCTAAACGAGGGCCTTTACCTCCGGCGCCACAAACATCTACTCAGGAAGGCGAAGTTAGAAAATCATCTCGACCGCAAGGCCATGCGCCACAGCCTGTTCGAAGAAAAGCAGTACTTAAAGCATTACGTGAATCCCAAAAGGGAAATTTACCTGATAAACAAGAACCAGCTAGACTGCAAGAAAATACACCTGTTGCAGAAACTCCTCTACATGATGCTCCACCAAGGCCCTTGCCAAGGAAGTCAGAAAGCCCAGGAGCTGCTCAACCTGCGGGGCAGCCAAGGGCCTCAGCAAGGCCGTTGCCAAGGACGTCAGGAAGTCCAGTGGAAGGACAAACTGTGGCTAAGCCAAGGCCGTTGCCAAGGACGTCAGGAAGCCCAGTGGAAGGACAAACTGTGGCTAAGCCGAGGCCGTTACCAAGAACATCCCAAAAGTCTGGGCAAGTTGGAAGCTTGTTGAATGGTCGTGGTAAAGCAGGCGCGGAGAATATTCCTCAAGCTGCTCCTCGACCGCCTGGATTACCTCCATTACCTCCCGAAGATAACTCATCAGGTGGCACTACACCAAAGAAGTAGAAGTTGGTGTTGATGTGTTGAGTTCATTCTCAATTTTTCTTCGCGAAGTTGGTCTTTCATTTACCTGTTGTGCTTTTTCTTTTTGTTTTGTAGGGGAATTATGAATGGGCGATAGAATACCTGTTATAGAATCAGCTAAAGGAGCGACTAGACGCTCTTTTTGAGAGGCATGGAAAGCTTCAGCAACAACGTCTACATTGCTACTGAGTGATACAATTTTTTCCGCAAGGGCTGTATTACTGACATGAGTTAGTAATTGCCACGTTAGAATATCATGATCAATTCTTAAACTTTCGTCCGAGCGTAATTCTTTGTCTAGACCATTAATAGCATCGATAAAACAAGCCCAAGGACTGGGATATACTGATAAGAAAAATTCCCTAAGTTCATGCTCAATAAGAGTAGAGTAAGAATGATTTTGTAATATTCTTGCATTTTTGATGTGATTAGGTATATCAATTAATTCATGAAATTGAAAAGTATGCCATAACATTCGAACATCCATGATGGGAGGAAAAACATTCCATACCTCAGCCGGTGTTGATAAGAAAGCCCTTAATTCTTCGGTAAAAGCAATAAGTTGATTTTTCATAGCCTTTTGTTTTTCGTGGTCTAACCACCTCATCAGAGCATTATCACTATTCAAACAACCCTTCAAAAAGCCTCGTCTTTTCTCTAACCAAATTAACGCATCCATTAAGGGTTTTTTATCTTCATTTTCAGAAAGATAATAAAGATCTACCAGCTTAAGTAAACGCCATGATGAAATGCCTTCATTCAGTATTCTTAAAAGTTCTCGATCTTCGTCTGTTTGGCAAGGATTCATTTTTTCTATCAGTTTATTCAAATCAAGTTTTTGAATAGGCTCACCTGTTTTTTTATTTCTGAACTTTCGTAGAACTTTTTCATTTGAGTGTTTTACTGTGACTGCATTTAATGCATCATATAATTTTTTATAATAGTCATAGCTGGTGCGATTTTCATCAAGGTAATCAACGAAACGAGCAGGTGATGATAAATTGATTAAATCATTAAACACCTCTTCGTAATCGAGGAGAAACTTTTTAGCTTCATCGGAGATGAATTGATCCATAGCGACTTCGGAAACTTCAGGGGAACCCTCTAAAGCGGCATCCGCGCCATTGTCAATTACATCGTTAGCATCTGCTTGATTCGTTGGTTTTTTGGTAGCTGACTCAGAAGACGATAATACGTCGGTATCTCGTTCACGTTTAAGATTTTTCATAGTTCGGACTCTTGTAGTGTGGGTAACACGCGTCCGAGCTTGTTAACTATCCTAAGCTTAAAATGTTAACAGAATGAAGAGCTGAGGTCAATACCCTATAACCATCAAAACTCACCATCAGCTTTTGTAAGTGACTGAAATTAGGAAGAAATTGGAGTAAGATTCCTATTCATGAGTATACAGAATTAAGCAGTGGATTTTGGGGGGGTACAATGCCTAGATATCTCATACAGAGTCCAATCAGACGTCATTTGGAAGGATCACCAGCTGTCTTGATATTGTTGTAATTGCTCGCGGGTTAATACAAAAACCCCCTGCCCTCCTAGCTGAAATTCAATCCATGTAAAAGGTACAGTAGGATAACGCTCAATTAATTGGGCTTCACTCATTCCCACTTCGCAAATCAAAATACCTTGAGGGTTAAGATGCTTCGGAGCGTTCTTTAAAATTTTTTGAACGATGTCTAATCCATCAGCACCATAACCATATAAACCCATTTTAGGTTCATGTTGAAATTCTTTGGGCAGTTGTGAAATTTCTTCGTTACTGACATAGGGTGGATTTGTGACGATAATATCAGATTTTTGATCATTTAATTGGGTGAATAAATCGCTGTGAATGACATTCACTTGGTCTTCTAATTCATAGCGAGCTACATTTATTTTTGCTACCTCTAAAGCATTTTCATCATAATCAACAGCATCAACTATTGCATCAGGAAATGCAAGTGCACATGCGATTCCAATACAGCCGCTACCCGTACATAAATCTAGAATTCGACTCGGCGTATCTCCAATCCAGGGCTCAAATTGATTTTCAATTAATTCAGAAATTGGGGAGCGAGGGACTAAAACGCGCTCATCCACATAAAAATCAATGCCAGCAAACCAAGCGCGATGAGTGATATACGGAACAGGTTTTCGCGTATTAATACGTTCGTCAATGAGTTGAACGATATTTTGACGCTCTTCTATCGTGAGCCTTGCCTCTAAAATATCATAGGATTCTATCGGTATAGATAAAGCATAGCTGATTAAATGAAAGGCATCATCCCATGCATTATCAGTTCCATGTCCGTAAAATAATTCTGCTTTATTAAACCGGCTAGTTGCCCAGCGTAAATAATCACGAATAGTTTTTAAATTATTAACTACTGAATCACTCATGACGATATCACCTGTATTCTAGAAGTTCTGAGTAGAGATTAATAACTCAGCAATTTGTACCGCATTTAATGCAGCGCCTTTGCGGATATTGTCAGATACCACCCACATATTTAGACCATTCGGGTGACTAATATCCTCACGAACTCGACCCACAAAAACACCATCATGTTTAGCCCCTTCAGTAACGGGCGTTGGGTATTCTGAATCAGGTTCCATTAAAATTACCCCAGGTGCGGATCGCAGTAAATTTTTCGCTTCTTCTGCTGTTATTTTTTTTATGGTTTCAATATTAATGGCTTCTGAATGCCCGTAAAAAACAGGTACTCTCACTGCTGTTGCGTTAACTAAAATATCAGGATCATCAAAAATTTTCTGTGTTTCCCAAAACATTTTCATTTCTTCACGCGTGTAACCATTATCTTGAAAGGTATCAATATGTGGAAGAACATTAAAGGCAATTTGTTTAGGAAATTTTTTACAGCCTACATCTTGTCCGTTCATCACGTTGGCAGTTTGTCCTGCTAATTCTAAAAGCGCTGATTTTCCTGCGCCAGAAACAGATTGATAAGTGGCAACATTAATGCGTCGAATTCCAACGGCATCATAAAGTGGTTTTAATGCCACGACCATTTGAATCGTAGAACAATTTGGATTAGCAATAATATTACGTTGTCGAAAATCGATCAGCGCTTCAGGATTGACTTCTGGTACGACGAGAGGAATGTCAGGATCTTGACGAAAATGAGAGGTGTTATCAATTACGACAGTACCCGCATCAGCTGCTAAAGGTGCGTAATGTGCAGAAACATTTCCACCGGCGGAAAATAATCCAATATCCGCATCAGCCCAATCAAATGTTGACGCATCGAGAACCCGTATATTTTTACCCTGAAAACTCACAGTATTTCCGGCAGAACGTTCACTCCCTAAAGGAAATAATTTTTTAACGGGGAATTGACGTTCAGCAAGAATATCAATAATGGTTTCACCAACCGCACCCGTTGCACCCAGTACAGCGACATTATATTCACGACTCATGATTATACTCCGACAATTATATTCTCAAATTACGATTACTCATTCACATTTTCTAGAAAATAATCAGTTTATCAGAGAGTTTTGCTAAACAAAAGCTGAGAAAGGCACAAAGTACTAACAACTAAAGATGCGACACCATGTTCGTCGACACCATGCTATACTACCTCTATGCCAAAGAAAGATGACATTACGCCCGAAGAGCGGGCCTTATTCCGCGAGAGCGTCAAAGGGACGGTTCCGCTCGGTGAGGTGCACGCGCAGGAAGAGAGTGTGGAATCAAGAAGGATTGAGGTAAAAGATCATATAAAACAGGATGTTAGGATAAAGACTCGGGTTGATTTATTGAACATCCCTCTTTCCGATCACGGTCCCGAATCTGTTACAGGGGAAGAAAGCATTGAATACCGTGGCAGTGGATTTTCCCATAAAGATATGTTGCGTTTAAAAAAAGGTGGGTTTTCCATACAAGCAGAGCTAGATCTTCATGGTGCAGTCATTGATCAAGCAAGAGATGAACTACTTCGATTTTTAATCAAGGCCCAGAATCAACACTGGCATTGTGTCCGAATTATACATGGTAAAGGTAAACACCACGGAGATAAGCCAATCCTTAAAAATCTGGTTAACGCCTGGCTGAGACAGATTCCTATCGTTCTGGCTTTTTGTAGTGCAACCCCTAGAGATGGGGGAACAGGCGCTGTCTATACATTATTGAAGGAATAATAGCCCAATTTGACTAAATACCCTCGAGTTTTTAATGCAAAAAACATTAAATTAGTTAAATTAACATTTGACAACATACTAGTAATTTTGTGTATAATTTAACCCAGTTTTATGGGAGAGGTTAATGCGTAATAATACAATGATTATCGGTATTGCGGGGCCGTCTGCTAGCGGTAAAACTTTATTGGCGAATACGATTGTTCGAGAGCTTGGGTCAGATCAAGTTGTTGTTATTACTGAGGATTCTTACTATAAAGATCAAAAAGACATCACCTTTGAAGAACGCGCTCGCATCAATTACGATCACCCCGACTCTTTTGATCATGAATTATTCACCCAACACCTAAAAGCACTACAGAACGGTGAAACTGTTCTGGTTCCTCAGTACGATTTTACTCAACATGTCAGATCCTCTACTTTTAGGGAAATAGGCAAACATACCATCATCGTGCTTGAAGGGATTTTACTTTTTTTCGAACCAAAGCTCCGTGATATTATGGATATCCGAATTTTTATGGATACCCCTCTGGATATTTGCCTTTTACGTCGTCTTCAGCGTGATATTGTGGAACGCGAACGCTCATTTGATTCTGTTTTACAACAATATATTGATACCGTAAGGCCTATGTATTTCCAATTTATCGAACCCAGCAAACGATATGCCGATATTATTGTTCCTCGTGGTGGTGAAAATCGAATCGCCATCGAAATGATCAAAGCAAAAATGCGCGAATTGTTAGTTTCAAATTAGCCATAGGCACCTAATCGATACCCTGATATAATCGGACTATTGTTCACTTCATTTCTTGGAGAAAATCATGACAATGCTAATTGAGCCTAAAATTCGAGGTTTTATCTGTACAACGGCCCATCCAACAGGGTGTGCAGAAAATGTGCGTGAGCAAATTGAGTATGCTAAGCAACATGCCCATGTTCATGGCCCCAAAAAAGTGTTAATCATTGGCGCGTCAACTGGCTACGGATTGGCGAGCCGAATCGCAGCGGCATTCGGATCACACGCTGCAACTATCGGTGTTTTTTTTGAAAAAGGCGCTTCTGCTAAAAGAACTGCGTCTGCAGGTTGGTATAATACAGCAGCCTTCGAAGAAGCTGCACGTAACGCAAATATTTATGCTAAAAGTATTAATGGCGATGCCTTTTCTCAAGAAATCAAAAATCAAACCATTGAATTAATTAAAAACGATTGGCAAGGTGGGGTTGATTTAGTTATTTACAGTTTGGCTTCTCCTCGCCGAACTGAAAGCAAAACAGGAACTGTTTATAATTCAACACTAAAACCTATAGGTCAGGCTTACACAAACCATACTGTCAATGTCATGACCGGAGAAGTGTTTGATATTACTTTAGACCCTGCTACTGAAGAAGATATTCATCACACTGAAAAAGTCATGGGTGGAGAAGATTGGTTCGATTGGATGCAATGTCTTTCAGAGCACGGTTTATTAGCGCAAGGTGTAAAAACACTCGCCTATTCTTATATCGGACCAGAATTAACGTTCCCAATTTATCGAGATGGAACTATTGGCGCTGCTAAAAAACATTTATACAAAACGGTTAATCAAATTGATACTCTACTCCACTCCATCAATGGTAAAGCTCTTATTTCTGTTAATAAAGCCTTAGTGACTCAAGCAAGCAGCGCAATTCCTGTTGTTCCACTGTATATTTCGATATTGTATAAAGTGATGAAAAATAAAAATCTACACGAAGGCTGTATCGAACAAATCGCTCGTTTATTTGTGGAAAAAATGTTTAGTCCTGCTGGCATTCAAACCGATGATCAAGAATTTATTCGACTCGATGATTGGGAAATGCGTGATGATATTCAATCCGAAGTTTCAAAACTTTGGGCATCTGTTAATACTCAGAATTTAGAAACTCTCACCGATATTCAAGGTTATAGACACGAGTTTCAAAAATTATTTGGATTTGATATTGCCGCAGTAAATTATGCTCAAGAAGTTGATCCAGTGGTGCATATACCTTCAATCCCCGAAGAGGTTTTTAGCTAAAAAAATGATGAGATCAAGATTAACAACGTGTAAACTAATTCTCATTGTAAGTCCCGGATTTAACAGATAAAATACTATCTTTACCTGGAAAGCCTCGATAGATGAATGAGCTCGTTTTTATATTACAAGTAGTGGTTGTCGTAAGCGCTGTTATGCTGGGTCGACGGTTTAAGAAAGAAGGGCTGATGGTGCTGGCTGTTCTGCTGGCGGTCTTTGCAAACTTTTTTGTGCTAAAACAGATTGATCTAGTGGGTTGGACAGTCACGTGTGCGGATGCGTATGTGATCGGGCATCTTTTGTGTCTAAATCTGGTTCAACAAGAATATGGTAAGGAATGGGCAAAAAAGACAGTGCAGCTTAGTTTTGGGGCGATGGTCATTTTTGCACTGCTCTCAGAGATTCATTTGGTCTTTATGCCCAGTGATGTTGATGTTACACAGGTCCATTATCAAGCGCTGCTTGGTATCGCTCCTCGCCTCCTCCTGGCCTCTTTAGGTAGCTTTTATTTGGTGCAAAGGCTCGATATTTATTTATTCGGTAAATTGTTGAATCTCATGCCTAAAACAGCATGGAAAATCCGCTCGGCGATTTCACTGGTGATATCACAGGCGGTCGATACTCTGCTTTTTACTTTGTTAGGGCTTTATGGCGTTGTAGATAACTGGTTAGCGATTTTCTGGATGAGTTTTGTCGTGAAGTGTGTGGTGATTGGCCTCATGGCTATCATTTGGAGAGAAAAAGTTTATGAACTTTGTGATTGTACATCAGTCGAAGAAATCAAGGGCACGAGTCGGTAGAATTCATACCGCACATGGAGTGATTGATACACCTAATTTTGTGGCCGTAGGCACAAATGGGACTCTAAAAGCGCTGGATAGTCGGACGGTCGATGAGATTGGTTTGCAACTTATGTTTTGCAACACCTATCATCTGATGTTGCAACCGGGATCCGAAGTCATTCGCGATGCTGGTGGTATTCACAAATTCATGAATAGAACCATGCCGATCATTACAGATTCAGGCGGTTTTCAGGTGTTTTCTTTGGCCTATGGCTCTGTTGCCAGTGAACTTAAAAGCCAAGGAACAAAACAGACCAGCAACTCGGTTTTAAAGATCACTGAAGAAGGCGTTTTATTCAGATCCTACCGCGATGGTCAAAAGGTGCTGCTGACGCCGGAAACCTCCGTACAAGCCCAAAAAAATATCGGCGCAGACATCATCATACCCTTTGATGAGCTACCGCCCTATCACATTGGCCGAGATGCCTTGATCAAATCTCTAGAAAGAACACATCGATGGGAAAAAAGATCCTTGGATGCGCATCTTGCGAATCCTCGTGACCAAGCCATGTATGCTGTAGTTCATGGCGGGATCGATCCAGAGCTCCGCTTGCAAAGCTGCAAGTATTTAAGAGAGCTTCCCTTCGACGGATTCGCCATCGGAGGCAGTGTAGGAAAGAACAAAACAGAAATGATCACCATGTTAAGTGCTATGCTACCCGAACTTCCAACCGATCGCCCCAATCACCTCCTCGGAATTGGTGATCTACCTTCCATCGCTGAGTGCATTCCATTAGGCATCGATACTTTTGACAGCTCCTACCCCACTAAAGCCGCCCGACA
Source organism: Pseudomonadota bacterium (assembly GCA_029777855.1). GTDB lineage: Bacteria > Pseudomonadota > Gammaproteobacteria > JAIEPX01 > JAIEPX01 > JAIEPX01. Next base: position 5,406 of record JAKORL010000113.1, on the reverse strand, counting down.
CGGCACAGCCTTTACCAAGAAAGGACCCGTCTACATCACCAAAGGTGAAAATACTCTGCGGCTTGAGCCCATAGAAAAAAACTGCGAATGCCACACTTGCCGCCACTATACACTCGCTTATTTAAACCATTTATTCAAAGCAAGAGAAGTGAGCGCCCTCACGCTAACAACAATCCACAATCTGCATTATATGGTGCAATTGATGGCCTCTTATCGAGAAGGTATCGCGGCAGGTCTTATATAACCCCTGCCCGGGCAATTGCATTTCAGAAAAATATGTACTATAATTAGTACTGAAAATAGTACTTTGGAGACAATTCATGCGAACACTATCAGCAAGTGAAATCAAAAGACGTGGAATCATTGCTGTGGAGCAAATGTTGTCCGCGGGCCCTGTTCATATTATAAAAAATAACAAGTTAAAATTCGTTGTACTGTCAGAAAAAGATTACGAAAATTTGACTCTTAAGTCAAAACATAGAAAAAGTCTAGGGCTATCTCAAATGCTGGAAAAACCAGCCACAGGAACCATGAATCGACGCAGTATCAATAATCGAATAGAAAAAATGCGTAATGATTGGGATTAAAATATTATGGCAATATTTTTGGACGCTTGTGTAATTATTTATTGGGTTGAGCTTGCAGAACCGCATTATTCACAATTTATCTCAAAGCTCGAGAAGATAAGAGACAAACACCCAAATTCAAAATTGGCTGTTTCACGATTAAGCATACTTGAATGCTGCGTAGCTCCCTTAAAAAGCAAAGACAATAAATCTCTCAAACTATTTGAAAATTTTTTTGCTGAACCAAGCATACATATTATTGAGCTTGACGAATCTGTAATTACAGAAGCAACAAAAATTAGAGCGACAACTTCACTTAAAACACCAGACGCTATCCAAGCTGCCTGTGCTTTACAAATCAAAAATCTCAAAGCCTTTGTAACAAACGATAAATCTTTCAGAAAATTGAAAAAATTACCCGTAGAGCTCATTTAGCGGGATAATGGTGTCGCATCTTTAGTTGTTAGTACTTTCGAAAAACCGATACCTAAATAAAGTGCATTTGTATTCTAGAATGTTGTTATTTTATAAATATGTTGTGAGGTCATTGATCTTCCACGAGAATATTTTCTTCTATTCCTCCGATGTATCCTCTTTTCAAGGGAACAGCCCCTGACAATGCCTAACAATAAAGGTAAAATGTAAGATATTTATCATTGATATAAAATTCAGAAAGATCTAGCTGATGAGGTGGGAATTATGAACAGTAAGAAAACAATATTGTCTCGAGATTTTGTTGAAGCAGTCAAAGCTCATAATAGAAGTCAAGAGCTTTTAGAAGCAATTCGTGCTCAAGGTGATAGTGTGGAAGCTTTAGAAGCAGCTGTCGCAAAAGGTGCAGATTTAAATCGTGAGATTGCGGATTTGAATTCGGAGAATCTGGTAAAATTACCACTTCAGTGGACAATTCATTTTGGAAAGTTTGAACGATTTAAAAAACTTTTGTCACTGGAACCAAAAGTTGGTGCAAAAGCTAATTTACAGGCTGTTATTGAAGTTGGGGAAAATAAGATAAAAATGTCCATGTTGCATTATGCAGCGGCCAAAGGTTTAACAAAATTTGTAACTTTTATGCTTCTTGAGAAAGGAATGGATGCAACACTTTCTGATCAGCATGAGCGTGGACTTTTGCCGATTCATCATGCTGCTACAAGTGGTAATCGTGAAACATTAGATGCTCTCAATAAGAATAAAGAAGCACTCAATGCAGTTTCAGCAAAAGGTGATTTTTGTGTTCATGTTGCTGCAATGCTTGGAAACTCTAAGATGTTAGAGTATTTATTTCAGTTAGGGGCTGATCCTCGATGTAGAAATAGTGAGCACAGAACTCCGTTACATTGCGCTGTAAGGAATCGTAGAAAAGACGCAGTATGTTATTTATCGAAAATAGAAGGCTTAAGGGATGATGTCGATTTTCAAGGCAGAAACGCATTACTAGTTGCTGTTGAGGCAGGATCAGTTGAAATGGTGACAATATTAGCACCACCAGGAAATAAATTTACCGATACTGATTACAATGGTTTTGGTGCGATGCATATCGCTGTGCAAAATAATAATGTAGCAATGATGCGCTTTCTAAAGTCTACTGATATCTTAACATTTGTGGCTACTGATGATATCGGAAGAGTGCATGTTCATATTGCAGCAGAATATGATGCTCTAAAGGCATTTAATTTTGTTGTTGATGAACTTCATCGTGAACTCAGTGATACTCACTCAAAACACAGTAAGTCGCAAGATCTTGAACAAGCAGTAGTGATTGAATTACGACAGATCTTGGTGAATTGGCAAGATAAAAATGGTGATTCAGTTGTTGAATATGCGTTTCGATTTAGAGCAAAAAAAATAATTAATCGCTTAATCGAGCTCGGTATTAAATTAGATAAAACCAACATAGCCGGTAACTCACTAATGCATCAAATGGTTGAGCGCACAGATGAAGAAATGGTGATATTCCTTTTGGGTAAAGGTGTTAGTTGGACTCAAAAAAATTCTGGGGGTATAACGCCCGTGCAAATGGCTTTTATAAATGGGAATACTATAATGCTAGATGTATTTCGCACGAAGACTGATTATAATTTTATGGGAAAAGATGAAGATGGTGTGATGCTCATTCATTTGGCCTGCATAATCGGACAAAAAAAATCGCTGGAGTGGTTACTTCAACATAATTTTGGCTCATTAAATGTACTCGATAATCGCGGTTGTAATTGTTTATTTAATGCTGCTCGTGGTGATCAAGCAGAGCTTATTGTGTATTTGGTTAAAGAGAAAAAAATGTCTTTAGATGGCTTTTGTGCAAGAAAATTGACAGTAATGCATCATGCTATATTTAAATCCGCGAAGAATGCTGCTATTGCTTTAAACAAGCTCGGCGTCAGTTTTGAAGCTCGGGGTGAGCACGGAATATTACCTTTACATCTTGCATGTCGCAGTGGACTGCCTGGCATGGTTGATTTTTTAATCCAACAGGGTGTGAATAAAGATGCTTGCAATGATTTTGGTCGGAATGCATGGGTTTATGCTGCAAGTGGATGCTTTGATCTAGAAATGTTCAATACCTTAGAGAGACATCAGATCCCTTTGGCCGGAGTTTTAGATCGATCTGGCATGAGTCCTCTCCATCATGCCGCAATGGCAGGTAATCTGATTGCGGTAAAGTATTTTCTGACCAAAAATTTAGATCGTGCCGCACCGGACAATAGTGGACTAACACCTGTGCAAAAAGCAAAGTCATGCCATGATGAATGTCAGAGAGAACTCAAAGAAAAAATGAAAATTCCTGAATATAGTAATGGGAAGAATCAGAAACTCAATGAAGAAATTGAAAGATTAAAACGTAGAATCGAGGGTTGCTTTGATGTTGAGTATTATTTGAAGAACTTAGAATTGAAACGGCATAAAAAAGTAGAGGAAAAATCTAAAGTAGTAGATAAGCGTGAAAGAAAAGAGAAATCCGATGGAGATGAGGGAGTACGAATTGTAAAACCGAGGAAATCAAATGCACAGCCTCATGTTAATGACGCTAGTGAAGTTAATAGAGAGCAACCGCGTCCTCCATTCTGAGATGTATCGTGTTTGTCGTCGCATCTTTAGTTGTTAGTACTTTAGAAAAAACACTACTATAGTAAAGTAGATTTGAACTTCAAAGTGCTTTTATTTAGTGAGATTATCGTAAAGGTTGGGCTCACGACGATAAAAGTCACCGCTCTGGCAACTATCTTCTAAGTTTTGTATTTTTTTAATAGCATTAATAATTGTTCTTCGTCGATTATGGCTACGCCTAATTGTTCGGCTTTGGCTAGTTTAGAACCCGCTTTTTCGCCGGCAACGAGGAAGTCGGTATTTTTTGAAACACTACCAGCTACTGTTGCGCCTAAGGCTTCTAATTGTGCTTTGGCCTCATCACGTGTAAGAGATGTCAGTGTGCCTGTGAGTACAAATGTTTTTCCAGGCAATGGTAAATTTTCTGATGAAGGGCGTTCGACTTTGGGCCAATTTACGCCGGATAATCTGCATTTTTCGATTAACTCCCTATTATGTTTTTGTCTAAAAAAGGCAGCAATATTAGCGGCAACAATAGGGCCTATATCAGGAACTTCTTGCAGAGTTTCTTCATTTGCTTGTTCGAGTGTTTCCAGATCACCAAAATGCTGAGCGAGCGCTCGAGCAGTGGCCTCCCCTACTTCACGAATGCCTAATGCAAATAAAAAGCGCTGTAGGGTGGTATTTTTGCTGTGATTAATGGCTTCCAGTAAATTGTCGGCAGATTTTTCACCCATGCGTTCTAAATCAACTAAGGTGTCACGTTTTAATGTATAAATTCCTGCGATGTCCTTTAAAATTCTTTCATCCACTAGTTGTTCAGCCAATTTATCACCAAGTCCTTCTATATCCATGGCTTTTCGTGATGCAAAATGTTTAATTGACTCTTTAACTTGCGCAGGACAATACAATCCACCAGTGCATCGTGCCGCTACTTCACCTTCAGGTTTTATTATTTCTGATTTGCAGACTGGACAATGTTTAGGTAATTTAATTGGGTGAGTGTGTGCAGGTCGATTTGCTAAAATAACGGCTACCACTTCAGGAATCACATCACCCGCACGACGAACCATCACGGTATCGCCTACTCGTACATCTTTGCGTTGAGCTTCTTCGATGTTGTGTAAAGTTGCGTTACTGACAGTGACGCCACCCACAAAAACGGGCTTGAGTCGTGCAACGGGTGTTAATACACCGGTACGCCCTACTTGAAAATCAACACCTTCAACAATTGTTTGCTCTTCAACAGCAGGGAATTTATGGGCTATAGCCCATCGCGGAGATCGTGAAACAAACCCTAAATCTTCTTGATATGAAATGCTGTTTACTTTATACACCACACCATCAATATCATAATCTAATTTGGATCGAATCGTATTCATATTCTGAAAATACTGCAGACATTGATCAATTCCGTGCACATGTTTAATCAGTGGATTAATGCGCAATCCCCAAGAGGATAATTGATGTAATTGTTCGTAATGCGTTTTAGGTAAAGCACACCCTTCAAGTTTGCCTAAAGCATAACAAAAAAATTCTAAAGGACGTTGCGCGGTAATTCGTGAATCCAGTTGTCTTAAACTACCTGCTGCAGCATTTCGAGGATTAACAAAGACTTTTTGACCTTCAGCAGCAGCTTTTTTATTAAAGGCTTCAAAGCCTTTTAATGGCATTACCACTTCGCCACGAACTTCAAGTAGTGTAGGTGGTTTATCGCAATGCAATTTGAGTGGAATTGTAGCAATGGTTCGTACATTCTGAGTGATATCTTCGCCTGTAGCACCATCACCACGCG
>JAKORL010000112.1 GCA_029777855.1 Pseudomonadota bacterium | reverse complement strand
CATCAAAACAGATCTCAATCCAATAATGGTGGATTCAAATCAAATTACAGTAATTGAGAAAAAAGTATACAACTTCTTCAATCTTAACGAAAACATAATCACTTCAAAATATAGTGAAGAAGATTGGGATGCATTTTATGAATCAGTTATTGAACCTTTAGCTATCCAATTATCACTAGAGTTTACGAATAAAATTTTTACACCTAGAGAGCGAGGGTTTGGTAATCAAGTAATTTTTGAAGCTAATCGACTTCAATATGCAAGTGCAAAAACAAAGGTGCAAATCGTGAAAGAAACTGCACCTTTTGCTATATTCACGAGAAATGAAATACGTGAAATATTCAATCTTGCACCTGTAGATGGTGGTGATGAATTCATCCTCGCAGTTGGTGGAAAAGCAGAATTAATAAGTACAGAAGGAAAGGAGGAAGAAAATGAAAAAAATGGAAAAGGAACTCCGGATGATGGAAATACGATCGGCAGAAACGGAGAGTGATGATTTAATTGTCAAGGGTTATGCAATCGTTTTTGATCAACCAACCATGCTTTACGAACATAACGGTGTTAAGTACTACGAAGTTATAGAGCGTGGCGCATTAGACGGTGCTGATCTTAAGGATGTCCCATTTAAGTATAATCACTCGGATAGCGTCATGATTATGGCGAGAACACGGAACAAAACCCTTGAACTCATCCCCGACGACAAGGGGCTTTTTATTAGGGCCAATCTCGCAAAGACAACCACAGGAAAAGACCTCTATGAACTGATTAAGCGGGGCGACGTCGATAAAATGTCTTTTGCCTTTACGGTCGAAGAGGATGAGTATGACCGTGAAACGAGAGCTCGCCGTATAAAGAAAATTGCTAAACTGTGGGACGTGTCGGCGGTGGATACCCCGGCATACGAAACCACTTCAATATATGCTCGCTCATACTTCTTGGCGGAGGTTGAGAAGGAAACCCTGGATAGGGAGAAAAGGCGGCGAGAATTATTACTTAGAACTTATGAATAAAAGGAGGCGACTAAATGATTATCGAAAAACGTTTGATTGAGATTGAAGAAGAATTAAGAAAAATACAAAACGAGAAAGAACAAAGAAAAACTCGAAAACTTGAAATTCGTAATACTTTACTAAATGATCAACAAGCAGACCTTGAACTACTAAAAGAAGAGTTAGACCAAATTGAACAAGCAGATAATGATACAAACCAAAAGAT
>JAKORL010000111.1 GCA_029777855.1 Pseudomonadota bacterium | reverse complement strand
GTTTCGACCAGTTTGATGTAGTGCCATTTTGCGATGCAAAATCTAACACTGCTTCAGCATACGGTCTTGCAATTGTGAGCGCTTCTGCCATTCTAAGCTCCTGGAATTTCAGCAATAAGCTGATCGACTAAGCGGGAATGCGTTGCATGATCAACATTTTTTTGAAGAATTTTCTCAACACCCTGGATTGTGATCTCAGATAATTCTCGAATCAATGCATCTCGAGCCGATAATCGCTCTTGCTCAATATCATTCTGAGCCATCTCAAGCAATCGTTGCCCTTCTTTTTGAGCAGTATCTTTACCTTCTTCTACAATTCTCACAGCGCGCTGATTAGCATGATCAATAATTTCAGCAGCTTGATGCTTCGCTTCACGTAATTGATCCGCAATGTGTTTTTGCGACAATTTGAGTTCGTTTTCACTTCGTTCAGCAGCTTGCAATCCCTCAGCAATTCGCTGTTGCCGCTCGTCCAGAGCTTTTAGAATGGGCGGCCAGATATAACGCATTGTTACGAATATAAACATCGCAAATGCAATCATTTGGCCAAATAACGTAATATTGATATCCATCGCTTAAACTCCAAACTAAACCAACGATTAACCGCCCGCAGCTTTAGGTGCGAATTCCATTAATGTTGCTAAGAAAGGGCTCTTCACTGTAAACCATAGCGCTAAACCGATACCAATCATTGATACCGCATCCAAAAGACCTGCGACGATGAACATTTTAACTTGAAGCATAGGTACCATTTCTGGCTGACGCGCAGACCCTTCAAGAAATTTACCGCCTAATAAACCAAAGCCGATAGCTGTACCCAATGCACCCATACCGATCATGATGCCCACAGCAATCGCTGTCATACCTTGCAAATGTGCTACTAAATTATCCATTGTTTCTCCTCGTTAAAGAAATTAGTGATCTTCGCATGCTAAGCTCAGATACACAATTGTCAATACCATAAAAATGAAGGCTTGTAAGGTAATGATCAATATATGAAACAGCGCCCACGGCAGTGCCAAAGGCCATTGCATATACCACGGAAGCAAAGCGATCAGCACGAAAATGAGTTCGCCCGCAAACATATTACCAAACAACCGGAGAGCCAGTGATATCGGTCTGGCCAATTCTTCGACCACACGCATGATAAAATTCACTGGAAAAAACCATATTCCAAAGGGTTTCGTAAAGAACTCTAAAAAGACGCCTTTAAGCCCTTTGACTTTAAAGCTGTAGAATAAAATGAGTAAGAAAACGGTGATAGACATGCCGAATGTGGCGGTTAAATCGGTGGTGGGCACAACACGCAAATGGTGAATCCCTACTGCTCCTGCCGTACTAGGGAGTACATCCACAGGAATAAGATCCATTAAATTCATCAGGAAAACCCAGGTAAAAATGGTCAGCGCCAAAGGGGCGATCAATATGCTACGCCCATGAAAAGTGTCTTTTACTTGCTGATCAACAAATTCAAAAATCACTTCGATAAAATTTTGTAGCTTACCTGGAACGCCTGAGGTCATGGATTTTGCCACACTGCGAAATAGCAGAATTACTGTAAGACCCAGAGCGATGGAAATAAGAAATGTATCCACATTTAAAGTCCAAAATCCACCACCTTCGCCAAAGGTCATGGTTTTGACATTAAATTGTAAATTCGTCAAATGATGCTGAATATACTCAGATGCTGTGATTGTATGCTGTTCAGTCATGTTTACTTAACCGATCTCACTATTTCACTTAAAGAATCCTGACGTACAGGACTCGCTCTTAATACTTTAACGTCAGCTATAGCCGCTGAACGCTGCTTTATGGCGTTACGTTTCTGAAAACTGCCATCAATTTTGTATATCTTAACGAAAAAACCGTTGTATCATCACAAAAGCCGTAATCTGGGCCAAAATGAAGCCTATGAAAAAGGCTAACACGTCAACCGGCAGGGTCTTGAACACTATCACAATTAGGAGCACAGTCAACAATAATTTGACTATTTCAGCTTTATACATACCGCGAACAATCTGCTTTGCAGCCAATGCTCCGGTTGCTGTGAAAAATCGATAGGCAAAATACAGATGTGGAATGGCGCATGTCAACCCGCCTACCCACACCGAAGCTCCTGAACGAAATCCCCACACAAGCCAAACGATAAGCCCAACAACTAACGCTACCCCTACCTGTAAGAGCATAAAGTAATAGGCTTGACGACGGTAATGATCTGTTATGTGCCGCAGCTCCACCTTACCCCCTCATTAAACGTCCGGCAGTATAGCGGCATGAGCATTGTGATTCAACTCGTAGTTATCCATTCCATACAACCTCCATGCTACTCAGATTTTTCATTGATTTCTCGGGGGCATTGCGTGTAAAATCATGGTGTATTTATACATGTATATCAACTAACTGGAGAAATATCCTATGAAAAAACAACTAATCACCATAGCTTTGTGTTCTGCATTAGCTCTACCTGCCATTGCATCAACAACAAAGCCCTTCAGCATTTCCAATCACTCTGATAAAGCAATGCTAACAGGCGCTTTAAGCGATGCGAAAGTGGATTTGACGGGCACCGTTTTTGGAATGACCCCACTAGCAAAGGGCCAAAGCTGGTCAAGTACTATCACAGTCAATCGTCCGTCAGAACTCGCTGTTGCAGTAGTCGAAGACGATGGTTTTGGATTAACTGATATTTTCGATCAAACAGCTGACATTAAAGCAGTCTGCTGGGTTTCAACAAATCTTAGCGATGACAGCAATGCGGTGTTTCATAATGCTATCGTTACTAATATTAGTCGTAACCATAGTTGCGCTATTAGCAGCGACGAAAAATCGTTGGAAATTAATTAATCTGGCAAGTCGCGTCATTCAAACAATGACGCGACTTTTTTCATTACTTACTTCTCAGGGAATTTTGACATGACCATTCAAGCCGAATTGCAAAAAACGATTAATGATTTAGTCCATCCTGGAAAAGGTATTTTAGCTGCAGACGAAAGCACTAGCACGATCACAAAACGTTTTGATGCCTTGAAAATTCCATGCTCAGAAGAAACTCGATTAGCGTATCGTCACATGTTGTTCAACACTGACAATCTAAATAATTATATCAGCGGCGTTATCTTATACGAAGAAACATTAAGTCAATCTACAAATGGACTCTCTTTACCTGCATTATTAGCCTCCAAAAATATTGTCCCTGGAATTAAAGTTGATAAAGGTTTAGTGCCTCTGGCCAATAGTCGAAACGAAAAAACCACCCAAGGTTGGGATAATTTACACGAACGATTACAAGAATATAAAAAACAAGGCGCGCGTTTCGCTAAATGGCGAGCTGTATATACAATTAGTGATAGCTGTCCTTCTTACGTTGCAATTCATTCGAACGCTGATGGATTAGCACGTTACGCGGCTATTTGCCAAGAAAACGGCATTGTGCCTATTGTTGAACCAGAATTATTAATGGATGGGGATCATTCGCTCGAACATTGCTCTAAAGTAACACAATGGGCTCTCCATGAAGTATTTAATGCCTTATTTATTTATGGCGTAAAACTCGAATATATTATTTTAAAACCGAGCATGGTTATTGCCGGAAATAAACATGCGCAGCAATCAACCCCAGAACAAGTAGCACAAGAAACCATGGCCGTACTAAAACGAACAGTGCCTTCTGCGGTACCCAGCATTAATTTTTTATCAGGCGGTCAAACGCCCCAACAAGCAACTGCTAATTTAGACGCCATGAATAAATTAGGTCCACACCCTTGGCATCTTAGCTTTTCATATGGCCGTGCATTACAAGAACCTGCTTTACATAGCTGGGAAGGAAAATCAAGCAATGTTCCACTGAGTCAAAAAGCATTATTGATACGAGCTAAATTAAATTCTGCCGCCACAAATGGTGAATATACGACGGCAATGGAAAATGAATAAATAATTTTTTTATTCACTATAACCTCGTAACACTGCTGGATTTAGCTTTAGGGACTCATTAACTGCGAACGTAGCACCTGCATCAGGAACATGAGCATGTCCTCCCGATAGAGGCGTTGGTACTTGTGTGGTGCCAAATACACTTAATGGTTTGTTGTACAAACTACGTACTGCATAATAAGCAAAAATT
>JAKORL010000110.1 GCA_029777855.1 Pseudomonadota bacterium | reverse complement strand
CGCGCATCGCCATGATCGATCTCCTCCGACAGCCCACCCCAGACACTCCGGGGGTGATGCCAATATACTACACCAACGCCCAATCGAACCATCAGTCATCCATGGCCTTGGATTCGCACGCAAATCATCGTCTGTCATCATTTTCCTTTATTGCATCTAAAAATCATTTAGAAAAAATTCCGCCGCTGCAATTTATGAACCTCCATGAAAAATATTCCTACGCAAACACATTGACCTTTACATAAAACTAGAAGGCGAATGTCTAATTAAACTAAATATTACATAATTACTTATTTTTGAAGAAATACGTAGCATAGTTATTCTCCGACCTAATATTTGATATGCACAATGGAATAAATCCACTCAGTTTAAGCAAATCCCAGAACTCTTCAATCGCATAGGAGTTCGCCGTAATATGCTTTTTTTTATATGAAGATAACGCTTCAATGGGTTTAAACTTAGGATTACCATTATCAAATCGTATTTGTACAACCCCAACTCCATTAGGTGCCATAATTTTTGAAACCACTTTCAAAACCTCTGCACCATAAGCTTTGGATGGAAAGTGTTGAAATACCGCTGTACTGACAAACACATCGATTTTTACGTCTAATTCACCCAAGACATCACTAGGCTGGCTCAAAACACGAATCGGCTTGAAAATTTCTGCGTAACCCTCTTCAGATATCATCCGATTTGCTTCAGAAAGATTTTTTTCCGAAATATCAACCCCATAATATCGGTACGCATAATCGCGCATGCCAAAAATATTAGCCCCGCCACCCGGCCCCCATTCAAGAAAACATAACTTTTCAGATTCATTTAGTCTTTTACCAATGTAACAATAGATCAACTCAATATTCTTCTTCGTTGATTTTCCGATCGCCTGCCAAGCATTGTCGTTTTTCCATCGACCGTAGCCTCGCCAGTGGCTTTGATCTCTTCTGTAATCTTCATCATCGTAACCTTCCCAAACGTTTTTCGCTTCTGAATGTTCGGAAAAAAGGTCATTCATGTCTGAACTCAAAATTCTCTCCTGAAGGTTAATTAATACGTTAATCATTATATGAACTGGAAGCCCTGATCCAGTGATAGTATTTTTCAATGCCCTCATCTAACGAAGTATTGGGAGACCAACTCAGGTCATGCTTAACTCGGCTGATATCCAAGAATG
>JAKORL010000109.1 GCA_029777855.1 Pseudomonadota bacterium | reverse complement strand
GAGGAACCGGTTGATTTGGTTGCAGTAAATACCAATCTCCTTAAGATCAATGAAGAATTAGTTCAACAAGAGCAAGTGCTCTTATCGTTGATTGACAATTTTTCAGAAAGTGAAGAGAGTCAAGTATTGATTGATTCAATGCGTCTTCTTTTGAGAGGTGGGCATGATGAGTAAAAAAAGTCCACAATTAAGGTTTAAGGGATTTACTGACGCTTGGGAAGAGCTTAAGTTGGGTGATGCGGTTAGTATATCAAGTGGAGTAACGGGTGACGCAGCACTTCAAGATGGCAAATATAGACTTACACGCATCGAAAGTATTTCGCAAGGAATGTTGAATGTTGCGAGGTTAGGATTCACGAATGAGAAACCAGACCAGAAGTATCTTCTAAATTTGGGCGATATTCTTTACAGCAATATCAACTCATTGAGTCACATTGGAAAGGTGGCTTTAGTTGATACGACGGGGATTTATCACGGAATTAATCTCTTGCGATTCCAAATGCGCAATGGCGTTGATTCGGAATTTTTATTTCAGAGACTAAACACGATGCCAATGAAAAATTGGGCAGTTTCGCACGCGAATCCCGCAGTCAGCCAAGCAAGCATCAATCAAACGGAATTAAGTAAACAGCCAATTTCGTCGCCAACACTAACTGAGCAACAACAGATTGGTAATTTTTTCAAGGAAATTGACAACATTATCGGTCTTCATCAACGTAAGCTAGATCTGCTCAAAGAACAGAAAAAAGGCTACTTGCAAAAAATGTTTCCAAAAGCCGGAGAAAAAATTCCTGAATTGAGATTTGAGGGGTTTGCTGACGATTGGGAAGAGCGTAAGTTAGGAGATATTACTAAAATAAGCACCGGAAAATTAGATGCAAATGCAATGGTTGAAAATGGCAAGTATGATTTTTATACTTCTGGAATTAAAAAATATAGGATCGATGTAGCAGCGTTTGAAGGACCGTCCATTACAATTGCAGGTAATGGAGCAACAGTTGGATACATGCATTTAGCGGATAATAAGTTTAATGCCTATCAACGAACTTATGTGCTCCAAGAGTTTCTAGTAGATAGAAGTTTTATATTTTCAGAAATTGGAAATAAGCTGCCTAAAAAAATAAAACAGGAAGCTCGTACAGGAAATATTCCGTACATTGTTATGGACATGTTGACTGAACTGAAGCTATCGATTCCTCAGAATAATTCAGAGCAACAAAAAATAGGTTCATTCTTTAAACAGCTAGATGACACTATCGATCTTCATCAACGTAAGTTAGATTTGTTCAAAGAACAGAAAAAAGGCTTTTTACAAAAGATGTTTGTTTAGGGTCTATAATTAGATAATAACCCCTAAGAAATCAAATAAAAACAGCCCCTATAATCCAAATTCTAGATTAT
>JAKORL010000108.1 GCA_029777855.1 Pseudomonadota bacterium | reverse complement strand
CTTCTCTGCTATACTTATAAAGTAGAGCATTAAGCAATGTTTTAATGGAGTTAAAGGTTATGGTTGTGGATGATGACAAAAATGGTGACGAATACAATCCTGAAGTGTCAGGCGTAGAGCATCCTGAAGAATTTTCAGAGAATGAATATACGCCTATGAAAGAGGAAGAGCTTCGAGCTGCTCCCGCTCAACAGGGAAGTTCACCCGCTAAAAAATTATTCACGGCTATTATTTTGATTGTTGCGGTATTTGCGGTTGCTTCTTATTTAATGCATAAAAAGAAAGTTCAATTAGCTGAGCAATCTCAATCAGTTGCAGTAGTATCAAATACTGATGTGAAAAATCCAGAAAAAGCATCACCGCCTAAATCTACAGAATCTGTAGCGAGTGTTGAAAATCCAAAAGCGGATCTTGCTAAATCAGAACCAATGAAAAAAGAGACCGTGGCAGAAAATACAGCTCAAAGCAAACCCGAGGTAACTTCTCAACCTGCACCGTCTAGTGATGTTGCACAAAATCAAGATAAAGAGAGTGCGGTTAAATCTGAAAAATCAGAAGCTGCAGCTCCAATGACTGATAAACAACTTGAAGAAAATGCTGCAAAAATGGCAATGACTGCAACTGCTCCCACGCCTGCGCCTGCAACAGATTCATCAACAAACGATACTGCAGTTACTTCAGCTGTAACGCCTGCAATGTCTGGTGATGTGGATAAACAAATTACAGCTTTAAAAGATCAAGCTAAAAATAATGAGAACAAATTAAATGATTTAAATACTCGAGTCACAAATTTGGATGGTGCTATTTCTAAATTAAATAATTCTATTATGGCATTGGATAAAAAAATTGGAAGCACAACAGCGTTGCCAAAGGCTAAAAAAACGTCTGAAGTACAGGCCCATGTAACAAAAGAACAAAAAATTCAGCATCACAAACCCAGAATACATCTGGTTGCAAAAAGCAGATTAATACACGCTCAGATAGACAATCATGCCAACGTGATACCAAAGTCACAGTTAGAGAATAACAATAAAATTGCATATGTCATTCGAGCAATAGTCCCTGGTCGTGCATGGATAGAAAGTCCTAATGGATATAAATTTTCAGTCACTGTTGGCGATAGAGTTTTAGGTTATGGAACTATAACACAAATTAATTCGGATGATGGTGAAGTAACGTTTGATGGTGGAGATGTAATTAAGTATGGTCCTGATGACCATTAATTGAGAGGTGGTATATATGAAGCGGCTGTTCGATATAAGTGTAGCACTCATTGTATTGTTACTTATGCCGACAGCAGTAAATGCTGTGACAGCACAAGATCTGAATACGATGTTGGCTACGTTGGATGAAAGCGTCCCAGGGCTAGTACAATTGCTTTTTGGGGCGTCTTATGTGGCAGGTGTATTTTTTATATATATGGCGATAATGAAACTGAAAGTTTATGCGCAAGCACTTTCGCAAATGTCGTCAGAAAAGAATATAATGAAACCGATCATATTATTATTAGTGGGTGTCGGTTTTATTTGGTTGCCGGCTTTAATGGATTCGGCTTTGTACACGTTATGGAATTACGGGACTGATTCGGTATTACAATATCCAGCAAATACCGATATCTGGGTACAGTTGACAAATCCGTTAATCGATCTGCTTCGAGTATTTGGATTAATATCCATTGTTCGAGGTTGGGGAATGCTGGCCCGATTGGGTTCTGAAGGACAGCACCAAGGTGTTACAGGAAAAGCTATAATACATATTGTTGGAGGTGTTTTAGCTTGGAATATCTTGGGAGTTTGGGACATGGTATCGAACACTCTCGGTATTGCTTGATGTTAGTTGGTTTAACTTAAATGGAGGAAGTGAAATGAAAATTAATGTGAAGGCTCTAGCAAAAACTGGTGGTATTGCCATGATATTTGCGATGGGTTTTATTGCGACAGAAGTTTTAGCGCAAGGCACGGGTGGTGCTTCTGGTGGTGAAACCATCGGTACAATTGCAGCGCGTATTACTCAATCATTTACGAGCTTAGGTCAATTAATATTGGCTATAGCTTTCGTAGGTGGTTTAGGGTTTACAATGGCAGCTATCTTTAAGTTTAAACAACATAAAGATAACCCTACTCAAATTCCTTTGGGAACACCGATTGCCATGTTGGCTATTGGTATCGTATTAATGTTCTTACCAGGTATTATTACACCTGCAGGTACAACATTATTCGGATCCAATGCAGCATCATCAGCGGGTGGATTAACAGGATCAGCTGGTCTTGCTACATTGCCAGGACAAGGCTCTTCTGGCGGTGGTAACCCATAGTAGTGCTTTTATGGATAGATCTGAATTAATATTGAAGGCTCAGCCACAGGCATGGCGTCTATTTTCGACGCGGAGAGCAGATCCTGCTTTTCAGAAATTCGCCGAAAAAGTACTTGAACGTGACCATCACGTCTGTCAATACTGCGGATTTCAAGCTCAAGAATTTATGGAAGTAGTTAATCGAGATGGTAATTATGCCAACTCAAAAATGGAAAATTTGATGACTGCTTGTCCATTATGTATGCAATGCCTGTTTATTGAGTCTATCGATTTTAATGATTATGGTGGTGGTAAGGTAATTTATTTACCAGAATTGTCTCAAGCCGAACTCAACGGTTTATGCCACGTTGTTTTTTGTGCTATTGCCAATGCTACAGATTACCGCACGAATGCTCAGACTATCTATCGTGATTTGAAATTACGAACTCAAATTGTAGACGAAATACTGGGTGAGGGCATGAGTAACCCAGTAAAATTAGGTCAGATGTTAATTGATGCACCTATTGAAGATCGTGAGAAAGTGCAGGAAACGTTACTGAAGGATCTGAGATTATTAGCATCGAAAACAAAATTCGATGCACAGATTCATTCGTGGGCAACTAGTGCAATAAAAGACCTAGCTGCTTAAAAGGGATTTATGGTTGACATTGTGAGGGAACATAATGACATTAGCAACTTCGATATTTAATGGTGTCGATACCTTTATTGCATGGTTAAATACATCATTGAAACAAACAATGGCGTCTTATTGTTCATTGCAAACGGCAGACAGTCCTACTGTTTTAGTGGGTCATGATGGTTCTCTAATGTCAGTGATAAGAGTTAGAGGTGTCAAGGCGTTGATTGGTGCAGATGAATTTAATCGAATGCAGCAAGGGTTACAATTTGCCTTGCAAACAGCAATGAAACGAAAGGGCCATGTCATTCAAGTGTTTTTTTCTTATAACAAAGATCAAATCAAACAAAACATTCATGAAATATTAGAACCAGCCTATGAAACTGCGAAAGTAATACCATTATCCTTAGAAGATTTGTTTTCAGAGAAAGAAAATAATTTGGCTAAGTATTGTGCTTATGAAGAAGTCTTTATTGCACTGTGGACTCGTCCGTCGGCGATGACAAATGAGCAGCGAAAACGTGCACTCAAAGAAAAACGTGCATCAGCCAAAGAAAGAAAACTACCCGTATTTATTAATACTCAAAATGTAGTTGCTGCTATTGCTGATATTCGTGAACAGCATGATTCTTTTGTACGTGCGATGAGTAGTGACTTAAATGGTTTGGGTATCGTTGGTAATATTATGCCCGTGCATGAAGCGTTGCATGCTGTACGGCACTCGATAGATCCTAATTTTACCGATACAAATTGGCGTCCGCTGTTGCCCGGGGACAAAATTACAATCAAGGAACCTCATAATAGTACGGGAGATATTGGTGATATTTTATGGCCTAGCTTGGCCAGACAATTGTTGCCACGCGACGCTGAAAACATGGATATTCGCACCTGTAAAATAGGTGATCTTGTTTACGGTTCAGTTTTTATTGATTTATTTCCTAAAGAAATTCAACAATTCGTTTCGTTATTTTCTCGAACATTACAGACACAAATACCTTGGCGAATTTCATTTTTAATTGAGAGTGGTGGATTAGATTCTGTACGTTTACGTGCAGCACTTTCTTCAGTTTTGAGCTTTGCTTCTTCAGATAATCGATTGTTTAATGATTCAGTCAATCTTTTAAAATACATTAATATTAATACAGATGATGCTGTTGTGCGATTACGTGTTGCTGCGTGTACATGGGCTCCTGAGGGCGATATTCGATTATTGCGATCTCGAACAGCGCAATTAGCCAAAGCTATTCAAGGTTGGGGTTCGTGTGATGTTTCGGAAGTGTGTGGAGATCCATTTGATGGTGTTTGCTCGAGTATGTTAGGTGTGACACCTGAAAGTGTTGCCCCTGCCTCGGTTGCCCCATTATCCGATGTGTTATACATGTTACCCATTTTTAGACCCTCATCACCCTGGGAACATGGTGCAATGTTATTCCGCACTCCGGATGGTAAGCCCTGGCCATATCAGCCTGGATCAAGTCAACAAACCACATGGATCGATTTAGTGTTTGCGAGACCGGGTTCGGGTAAATCAGTTCTTTCAAATGCTATCAATTTAGCCTTGTGTTTATCCAGCGGTATTCAGCGGCTACCACGAATCGCCATTATTGATATCGGTCCTTCAAGTAGTGGATTAATTTCATTATTAAAAGAAGCATTACCTCCTGCTCAGCGACATTATGCTGCGTATCATCGATTACGAATGACACCTGAATTTGCAATTAATCCTTTTGATACACAATTAGGTAATCGATTCCCTACACCACAAGAACGAAGTTTCTTGGTCAATTTTATTACCTTATTAGGAACGCCCGTTGGTGCTGAAAAATCCTATGATGGTATTACTGATATGGCGGGAATTGTTGTTGATGAAATGTTTAAAGATCTTTCTGATAATGGAAATCCAAAAGTCTATACTCCGGGTGTTGAAGATATCGTTGATGGATGTTTAGAAGAAATTGGTTTTGTTCGCGATCAACATTCAACCTGGTGGGAAGTGACGGATGCTTTATTTACAGCAGGATTTACGCACGAAGCAACTTTAGCACAGCGACATGCTATGCCTGTATTATCAGAAGCCGCTTCTATTTGTCGTATGCCTGCAATTGAAGATCTGTACGGTAAGATTAAAGCGCCTACAGGTGAAACATTAGTGGCTGCGTTTTCTCGAATGATTTCAGGTGCGGTGCGTGAATATCCTATTATTGCACAAGTGACCAAATTTGATATTGGTGATGCGCGCGTCATTTCTTTAGACTTGGATGAAGTGGCGAAGAGTGGTGGTGACGCTGCAAATCGACAAACCTCTGTGATGTATATGTTGGCTCGTTATGTTTTAGGTAGAAATTATTTCTTAACAGAAGAAAACGTAGGTGATATGACAGAAGCTTACCGCGATTATCATTCAAGACGTGTTCAAGAAATAAGAGAAGATCTAAAACGATTAGTGTTCGATGAATTCCATCGTACGTCAAAAGTTCAAGCAGTGCGCGATCAAGTTATTCAGGATATGCGTGAAGGACGTAAATGGAAAGTTCAAATTGCATTGCTATCTCAATCGTTAGAAGATTTTGATGAAGTGATGGTAGAGTTTGCGACCTCAGTATTTATTATGGATGCTGGTCCAGAGCAAGCTATTGCGAAAACACAGAAAGTATTTGGTTTGTCGCCTACTGCTGTGCGAGCATTACGAAATCGAGTGCATGGTCCGCGTGAGGGTGGTGCAACCTTCTTAGCGCAATTTGCTACCAAAGAAGGTATTAATATTCAGTTATTAACCATTACTTTGGGGCCAGTGGAATTGTGGTCTTTCAGTACAACCGCTGAAGATGCTAATATTCGTAATCAGTTATATCGAAAATTAGGACCTCGCGAAGCAAGAAAAGTATTAGCTGCATTATTTCCAGGTGGTAGTGCGACAAAATTAATTGAAGAACGATTGGCGGATTCACGTGAGAAATTCGGATTAAGTGATGAGGAAGCTAAGGGTGGTGTTATTGACCAGCTCGTAGCTGAAATCATTGCTGCATACAGTAAAAATCCAGATGTTAAGGTCTTGATGACAGCTTAGTTACTCGCCAAAATATGTGAGCTTAAGCTATATTAGGCAAGGTAAACTAATTATCGGCTAGTTCGCGGTCCCCATCAACCTTTTAGTTATCAGCAACTTTACGTGTCTTTGAATGTCTATGAGCGACATGTCGTACTGAACGTGAGAATTTTTTCACTTTTTGTTTAGCTGTGCTTGCAAAAGATGGATTTGCATCGGTCAGTAAAACTGCAACGATATTTCTAATGAATGGTAGTGTTGGTTTTAAAAGATAACCAGGTCCTTGATTAATTGTGAGAGCCATGTAGATATCGCTTTTCGGAAACCACATAACAATTGCACGGTATCCCGCAGTCGTTCCATTATGCCACCATACTGGACCTATAGTGCTAGATCCAGATGACATTTGTATAATTCCAAGTCCATAGCCGTATCCCGGTTGTCCATCATGGAGATGTTGCATCGGTACTCCACCGCGACAGCTTGTTGTTCGACCTTCACACACTAAACTCAGCATTTTTTGAAGTTCAGATTGAGGTAAAACTTTTCCTTGCAATAAATCGTACCACCAAGCTAATAAATCTTCTGATGTGGTGACAATGGCACCAGCTGTTGATGCCCAAGACATATTATCGTAAGTGACATCTTTACCTTGTGAGTTATAGCCGTGAGCCATCCTTGAAATAGTGGATTCAGGGTAGGTTCCGGAATAAAAATGAGTGTTTAATAAATCACTTGCTGTATTGTTGTGAAGGTATTGATTAATAATTTGATTACTTGTTGATCCTGTCACAGCTTCGATGATCATGCCAGCGAGAATATAATTCGTATTAGAGTATTTCCATCCTTTCCCAGGTTCGAATAGCATGCGAGATCCAGCCATCTTGACTAATTCTTCTGGGGTGAATCCTGCTTGTGGTGTTTCTTTTCGTATTTTATTGAATTGTCCAGTGTTCGTGTAGTTCGGTATGCCGCTGGTGTGATTTAACAATTGACGAATAGTGACATTATGCCATTTCGAATATTGAGGTAAATAGCGTGTAATGGGATCATCAATATTGAGTTTTCCTTCGGCTTCTAATTTCAATATGATCATAGATGTAAATGACTTAGTGATGCTGCCGGCTTGAAAAAGTGTTTTGTTGTTAATGGGTGTTCCGCCATGTGTTTGGCTTGTACCGCTAGAAAATGTTAATGGTTCATCATGATTGGGTGTGTAGATGCTTAATGCTGCACCAGGAATACCAGAGCTCGCACGCCAATTGTCTAATATTTTTTGTATTTTTTTTTCATTGACTGGTGGGATAATATCGGGAGTCGCATAAGCGAAAGAATTTGTCAAAATAAAAATAGATAATCCGAATATCAATCTTAACATTTAGTCATCCTTGTTTATCAGTATAAGCAGTTAACGTATTTTGAAGCAACATTGCCACGGTCATTGGACCTACCCCACCAGGCACTGGAGTAATCCAGGAAGCTCGATTTTTAGCCGTAGCAAAGTCGATGTCTCCAACGATAGTGCCATCGTCTAGTCGATTAATACCAACATCCACTACGATGGCGCCTGGTTTAATCCAATCACTTTGAATGACGCCCGGTTTGCCGATGGCCACAATCACGAGATCAGCATTTCGTATGTGCTGATCTAAATTTCTTGTTGAGCTATGTGTAATGGTAACAGTCGCTTCAGCTTGCAGTAGTTCTAATGCCATAGGCCGTCCCACAATATTGGAAGCGCCTACAACAACGGCGTTTAGTCCCTTAAGGGTAATGCTGTTTTCTACAAGCAACGTGATAATACCTATGGGTGTGCATGGATGCAATGTGGGTCGCTTAGAAGCAAGGCAGCCAATATTGTAGGGGTGAAATCCGTCTACGTCTTTTGAGGGGTTGATTTGATCAATTATGGTTGAAGAGTCGATAGTTTGAGGGAGGGGGAGCTGTAATAAAATACCATCCACTGTGGGGTCATTATTGAGGTTTTGAACTAATTCCAACAGTGACTGCTCGTCAGTGGTAGTTTCCAAGGGATATAAGGTCGATATTATTCCGACTTGAGCGCAGGCTTCTTGTTTCTTGCGTACGTAGATTTGAGAGGCAGGATCGTCTCCAACGAGTATTACTGCTAAGCCAGGCGCGCGATATCCTTCTTCCGTTAGTTGGCGAATATTATTGTATAGTTTTTCCAGTATACGAGAAGCAAGTAATTTCCCGTCCAGTATTTGGGCAGTCATCTAATCAATCCAAAATAGGTTATTTACCACTTTAATAATAGCAAGAATTTCCTGTGAGCTAAATGTTATTTCATAATCGTTTGTAATGGAAGAAGTGTGTAGACCAAATGATAAAATGCAAGGCAACGATCATCTTGCATCTTACAATGATAGTTGTTAATGTGATCGAAATAGTGAGCTAAAGGAACCACTTTAAGGTAGCTAATATACCTATTTCTGGGCTACCTCAATAGAAAAGGATTATTCAATGAAACTACAAGTAGCCGAGATTGTAGATCGTGTATTAGCAGTTTCTAATCGTCATGGGGCTAGTGATGCTATTATAGAGTTAGATGAGTTTGGGGATGTCGTTTCTAAGTGCACCTTTACAGAGTTTGCTCAGAAAATAAAAATGTTCTCTCAAAAAATTGAGGAGACATTTCCCCTGAAATCGCAGCTGTTTATTGGCATATCACTTCCTAAAGGAACAGATTATTACGCTTTTCTATTAGCATTAATGAATACTCGGCACGTGTATATTCCATTACCTACCAGCGAATCGTGGGAAAATTTATGTAGGCGAGCTGATAAAGTTCAAGTGGATGCAGTGATATGTGATGCCGCTAATAATATTTTTTGGACTGAAAAATACGGTAGAGAAGCCAAAATCACGAAATCGGGCGCCTACACCATTGTAAACAATCCTAAGCCTGTCAAACGAAAAGGTTTGGGTGAAGATATCGCTTATATTATCAATACGTCGGGTACTACAGGGGAATCAAAGGCAATCGTGATTGGTTATCGAGGTCTTTTGCCCATGATCGATAGCAGTTTACGGATATTGGAAATGAATCCGGGTGATGAGCATCGTGTGTTACAAAGATCGCCTTTAACGGCTGATCCTAGTTTGGCAGAGTTGTTTTTTTCTTTATTATCCGCATCCACTCTTTATAGTTATCAGGAATCTTCACAACGAGGAACTGCAATAGATCGTCTTCCCAGCATTGTGATAAAAAATAAAATTACGATGTTGCTTTGTCCGCCTGACCGTTTAGCTATTTACCAATCACTCGCTGATTTAAAAGAAGACTATCGTGAATTTCCTCTTAGTCTAAGACGGCTATTATCAACGACAGACAAAGCATCTCCTGATACGTTGATATACTATGCTAGTAAGAATAATTTAATGGTTTTTGATGGTTATGGGCCAACAGAAACGACGATAGGCTTGATGACGTGTAAAGTTGAAAAAAAATATCTGGGAAAATTAGGACATATTAGGGTACATACATTTGATAATATGCACATAATGATCAGTTCAAATGCTACAGTAATAAAAGAAGGGGAGAGTGGAGAAGGGGAGTTGTGTGCTTGTGGGCCAGGATTAATGCTTGGACATTGTCGAGACGGTGAGCTAATCCCGTTTAGAGACTTGAAAGAATATTATATGGAATACCAGGGTGTTCCTTATTATCGTACAGGTGATTTGGTAAGGCTTGATCAGGATGGCTCAATTACTTTCATCCGTCGATTAGCAGAATTGAAGCTATCCGGTGTGAAATCGCTTTCAATTGATGTGGTCAAAGCTAAATTAAAGAGATTATTAAATGAAGAAGTTGCTGTATTAAAATCAACTTCTTTTAATGGATTTGAATTCTATGTACAAGGTGAAAAATCAGGTAATTTAACGCCGCAGAATATTCACTCTATTATGACAGCCGATGGGGCTTTGCCTTTTGCTTTTCCTTGTGTTTGCTACCAAGCCAGTGCGGCCGATATCGCTTTGATTAATCAGTTTAATGCTACACCCGAGCGCTTTCAAAAACATATGCTTTTTAAGCCATCTTGCCAAGATTTAACTCTCGATGAGCACAATAAAAATACTGAAACACAAATAGCTGAATTATGGTGTGATGTTCTGAATCTCAATATAAAAGAACTCAATAAAAATATACCATTTTCGCAGTACGGTGGTGATTCTAAATCGATCATGAAGATGTTATTAACACTAAAAAAACCTGAGTATAATGTAAAAATAGATTTTAATTTTTTTGATAATAATATGTGTTTTCAAGAGTTAGTAGATTTTATTATTACCTTAAAAGCATGGTCATCAGTAATTAATATTCAACCCAATGGTATGAAAGATACTTTGTTCTATTTTCCACCTTTGGCTGGTGATACATTTGAAAGATTGCCGGTATTAAGAAGAGAGATTGGTAAAGACATCAATCACGTCATTATGCAATGTCCGTTAATCGTTAATCCCAATGCTTCTACTGAATATTTTCAATTGGTTAGCAGGTTGTCACAACAAAAGCTTGTCGATATCAAATTTTTAGCGCGAGTGTTAGGGAATTTGATAGTGACTTCTAGGGAAACTAAAGAATATCATTTAATAGGCTATTCATTTGGTGGGTTATTAGCTGCGGCCACGGCCTGTGAGCTTCAAAGTAGAAATTTCCAGGTAAAATATTTGGGTTTGGTTGATGCTCAAGTGCCTATTCAGGCCAAATTAACTTTAGAAAAACATATTATTCGTATCATCAATGTTGTGAAAAAAATTATTGATGGGGCAAGCTCACAGTCTATTCGGTCTTATTTAAATAAATATAAGTTGAATAAAGAATCAGGTAAGGGTTTGACGCATCGAGCATTCATTATTGAGACAATGAGTACTTTGCTGGATCAAATCAAAAAAGACATTGACTCCATTGAAGATAAAGAAAATGAGGTGTCTAAAAAACTTGTTGAACTTCATACTCAATTGTGGACTACTTATTATCATTTGTTATTGGCATTCGATTTTCTGCCTCAACCCAGCAGCATGCAGCTAAAAAATGTACACTGTTATATAGCGGGCATGGTTGAAGATCCTGAAACTGATCCTGAATTGCCCTGTACCAGTTGGGAGAGCTATTGTGAGAAACAGGAATGTTTTAAAAAAGAGTTTGAAAGTAATACCCATTCTACAATGCTCTCAGAAGGCTCAGAGGCCCTACAGGAAATTAAAGGTCATGTAATAAAAAATTCCAATACACCAAATTTACTCTTTGATGGTCAGTTTGGCCTGCCACAAGTGTTCAACGATTTCACAGGGAGAGAAAAAGAACTCGCGGATTTAGAGAAAAATAGTGGAAGTGTACAAGTTGTTACTCCTCAACTTAAAAAAACGGATAAACATGACTTACATAGTACACAACAAGTTCACGGGACCGGAGGCATTGGGAAAACACAATTGATTAATCATTTTACGCGACTTATGCTATTTAAAGGATTTTATAAATGGGCTGTATGGGTTCGGGTAGGGGATGGTTCCGAAAAGCGTGATGAACTCATTAATGGTCAATTTATTGATCTTGCGCAGCGTCTCGGTATTAGTGTCGAAAAATACAAAATAGAAAAACTGATTGAGTTAGTGTTGGTTATGTTAAATAACAGCGGAAAAGGGTTGTTGGTTTTAGATGATGTCGCAGATTATAATGTCATAAAAAAAATCATGCAGCTTAAAGTTAGGCTGCCGAATATTGATGTTATTATTACGTCGAGAAACAGCGAGGTATGGAGCCCGCAATTTAAACAGATTCCTTTAAGTATTTTTGAACCCAATGATGCTCTGAGTTATATCAAGAGAGTATTGGATAAATCGGCTCCTGGCTTATTCAACGCTGTTGATGCAATGAAATTAGCAACGACATTAGGATTTTACCCTTTAGCTTTGACATCTGCGCTTGCGTATATTATCAATTCAAAAGGGGCGCTGAGTATAGATGGCTATTGTGATCTTTTCGTAAAGCAAAAAGGAATTGCGAAACAATTATTGAATAAAAAACCGTTTTCTGATGATCAGCATCAGGAAACTATTTATAAAGCCGTGAAATTATCATTAGAAAAAATTAATGATATTCACGCTGATCAAGTGCTGAAAACGGCATCTTATTTTGCTCCTGAGGCACCTATTGAGTTTCCTTTACTCAACCTGTGTACTTGTAAACTTTTTGAAAGTAGGGACCTTGAGCGATCAGATACTGATGACCTACTGACGTTTGAAACTAATGAAGCTTTAATAAAGTTGGGAGAATATGGTCTCATCGATAGAAATAGTGTTAATAACTGTTTACAAGTTCATCAGATTGTACAAACAATTATGCGATTAGAAGATTCAGCGGAAGATGAATTTAATAAAAAGATGATACTCTCCAAGACGATAGATGGTTATCTCGATAAGGCTGATTCTCAAATAGGACTTGAATTGAGAGGAAAGTATGCATTACCACATTTAGT
>JAKORL010000107.1 GCA_029777855.1 Pseudomonadota bacterium | reverse complement strand
TCACTCGTTAATGATGAGCTAGACCGTCGTGTCTATGATGGAGAATTTAACTTCTTGGGAGCTAACTACCCAGATAATCCATTCTGGGTTGAGGGCAATGCTTTTCCATCGACTGGAACCTGCGTGGAGATGCCTGGATTTCCACCGTGTCAAGGTGAAGCAAATAGCGTGATTCAAACAGCGAAAGAAACCTATAATTTATTTTTCAAAACTTTTGGACGGGATTCTATCGATGGTAATGGCTTAGCAATGGACGCCATATTCGACGTCTACGCTCCTGGCTTTTGCCCAAACGCTCAATGGAACGGAGTATTTACAGTTTTTTGTCCTGGCGTTTCTGACGATGAAACAGTTGGCCATGAATTTGGTCATGGGTATACGCAATATACTGCTGGCTTATTCTATTATTATCAATCAGGTGCGTTGAATGAAGCTTATTCTGACATTTGGGGTCAAACCGTTGATCAAATGAATGGCCGAGGGGTAGATTCACCGGCCCATCAACGCACAGATGGCAGCTGCAGCAAGCTGGCTGATAGTACTAGCTCCTTAACAAGAATTGGTGAATTGTCTATCGCACAACCTGCGAGTATCGCAGGACCGGTGCTATCGAGAGCGGCGGGATTCGGGCCTGTGATTAATAAAGCTTTCAAAGGCAACATAACAACCTTAGCTTCGAATGCGAATGGCTGCACCACAATTACGGAAAGTCTAACCGGGAAGATTGCAATCATCGACGCTGATGGTGCTTGTGCCGAGACAGTAAAAGTCAAAAACGCTCAAAACCGTGGAGCAACAGGTGTGATTCTCGCAGAGATAAACCCGGATACCCTTGGTACACCAGTAGGTGTCGATCCAACAATCACGATCCCTTCCGTGAAAATCCCTCTCGTTGAAAGTATGACGATCAAATCAGCATTAGTGAGTGGACCTGTATTTGGTAGCCTTCAACCGGGTGGCAACGTAGTGGATAACTCGGTTCTCTGGCTATTAGGAGAAGATGATCCAGGGTTTGGCGGGACGATCCGTGACATGTGGAATCCAAATTGTAAAAACCATCCCGACAAGGTCTCTAGCCACAACTATTGGTGTTTTAGCGGAGATAGCGGTGGTGTCCACCGTAATAGTGGTATACCGAATCGTCTCTATGCCCTTTTAGTGGATGGGAGCAATCCTGATGGCGGCAAAGGCGATGATAAAAACAATAATAAGGATAAGATAAAGGCTATTGGTGTGCTCAAAGCAGCCCATATTCACTTTAGGGCTCTGAGCACCTACTTGGTTCCAACCAGCGACTTCCCACAGTTCGCTGACGCCTTAACACGCTCTTGCGATGATTTACAAGGTGTTAAGTTGAAAGGATTTGATGGCAAGCGTTCAAACGAATCCATTTCTAAAAACGATTGTAAGCAAGTCGCAGCGGCAATCGCTGAAGTGGAGCTTCGCACTCCGCCAACGCAATGCAACTTCCAGCCCGTATTAGCCAAAAATCCGCCTCCTCTCTGTGGCGCCGGATTGACACAAAACAATGTGTTTACGGATAGCTTCGAAGGGTCAGTGGCCGGTTGGACGATTAGTCACAGCGGTCAAACCCCTGACTTTACCCAACGTGATTGGAGCGTAGTTTCTGCACTACCCCCGGGACACACTGGCAAAGCGTTCTTTGGACCTGATCCCGCTGAAATAGGGACTTGTTTGCCCGGCGGTGATGAAACTGTCGTGCTGCATTTGGAAAGCCCGCTCATTACAATCCCTGCTGGTGCAAGCAACCTCAGTCTGAGCTTCGATCATTACGTCGCAACAGAGCCTCTGGTTGACGGAGGCAACCTAAGAATAAGTGTCAATGGCGGGCCGTATCAACTCGTACAAGCGAGCGACTTTATCTACAATCCCTACAATAGCGTTCTGCTTACTGCAGGCGATGGCAACACTAATCCTTTAGCGGGCCAACCTGCGTTCAGTGGTATTGATGGGGGTAGTTTAAACGGATCATGGGGCCGCTCAATCGTCAATCTTGCACCTTATGGCGCCACACCGGGTAGCAGCATTCGGTTACGCTTTGATTTAGGTCAAGATGGTTGTACGGGCGGTTACGCAGAAAATATTCTAGGCTGGTACATCGACGATGTTCAGGTCTATCAATGTAAGCCATAATTAAATCGGTGTTAAATCACCGTCAAAAGGCATCGATGCAATATCGATGCCTTTTTTTGATTGCAAATGAGACCGCCCCTCTTTAATTACCCTGAAAATTCCGTTATCATCGCCTGATCTTTAATGACCTACACTGATAAGGATGCATCATGGTAGCAAGGATTTGCAAATATTGCTTCTCAGCCACATTATTGGCCACTTCAGCATTAACAACAACTGCATTTGCTGATTATACTGGCACTGGCTGCACAGTTGGCAAAGTCGCTGATTTCATTTATCCACCCAGAAACTGCGCATACGACCGCGCCGCTCCGGCGATGCATGGCCCATTTCAATTAACCGTGGACTACAATGATCGAAGTGGCTGGACTATCGATCCTAAATATATCAATGAACTTGGCCCTCTGGATGCCCTATCATTGGAATTTGCCTTTGGATCAAAAACATTTCGGGCCGCTTCAACGTATGGCCGCGCACTGTCTAACGATGTGTTCTTCAAATTATCTGCAGAATATTTCGCTCAAAAACCCACCTTTAATTTTATCTCAGGTGATGTCGAGCAATGGATGGGGCAATGGGATTTCGGAGGAGACATCCGTTACCTCGTTCACGGCCAACTTGGTATTGATAGTTTCCATTTCGGTTTGCAATATATTAAAGCACAAAATAAAGAACTGCCCGATATGGCCTACGTAGCCGGAACTGATATTCGTCACCTGGTTGGCGGTACTGAAGTCGGTGCCGCTCTTGGTGTTCGGCTTCAACCATGGGGCACTGGCTATTTTGATCTTGACCTCTTCTATGACGAAAATAACTATAAACGTCAATTTCAAAAAGATGATGACGCAATTGGCTTTGGTGCCGGCGGAGCATTCCATCAAAATATAGGTGAAAAATTTCAATTCGTTATTTCGGGTGTAGATCGACGCCCTTATTACGAGTACGTGGTAGGTGTTAAATGGATAGCTCGACACTCTTTGGGTTCACTACTAGAACTCAGCACTTATTTTTCAACAGATGGCGGCGACGTGCCTTTCGGTAAAGAAAATCGCTTGGGCCTAGGACTATTTTATAGCTGGGGTGGTGATATGTACGGCGCGCCCGTTGTTTATCACGATCCACTAAACCGTGGACTCCGACAAGAAATAGTGAACTACACCAACATACCTGCTGTAAGACCTCCGCAAGTGCTTGTGACAAGCGACGAAGGAACTTTCTAAAACTAATTTCACGGCCAATAAAAAGGGGAGAATCTCAACAATTCTCCCCTTTTCTTTTTGAGCTTTAAATTAATCTAGCCTGATTTCAATACGACGATTATCACCACTACCAAAAACCGTACGATCAGTAGCTACTTGCTGACGATTAGACTCACCCGTAACTGTCATCACTTCTTTTGGAATACCGTAGGCCCAAAGCTCTGCCGCGACCGCCCTAGCTTGCTGCAGCGATAACTCTTCACGACGCTTATCATTGAAAACATTATCAACATGACCGGAAATGGTAATTCGTGAGCAAGAACAATGCTCCAACAATCGCGCAACCCAAGCCATTGTTGCATAGGCTCCAGGCTCAAATTCAACACTATTCACTTTAAAAAAATTATCCGTTGAGAGAATCATGCGAGTTTTATCTCCCACTCGAACGACTTGCACTCCTCGTTGGCGCAAATTGTAGACCATGTAATCAAAATCATGGCGTTGCCACATATTCAATCGAAAAGGCGTGCCTTTGCCCACAGATTCGTGAGCTGGATAACAGCCAGAAATTCCGCCGGCAACCAAAAGGCTACATGCCAGCGCTATGAATCGTCTTCCTTGAGTCATAAAGATTCCTTCCCTTATAAATTACACTAGATTTGCGAATAATATCATACTCTCTAAACCATGGGAATTGGGGGAAAACCATGGCAATCAGAGGTTAGACCTCTTATACTCTGATGAAACCTCATTTAGGGAGTACAGAATGGAAAGCAAAGAAGCTCTTTCTAGCACCTCGACCTGGCAAGATGTGCTAGCAGGCGAAAAAGAAAAGCCCTATTTTACAGAAATGATGACTTTCTTAAATCAAGAAAAAGCCAAAGGCAAAATGATTTATCCACCAGCTCAAGATATTTTTAATGCAATAAAAACCACGCCTTTTGATAAGGTAAAAGTAGTCATCATTGGGCAAGATCCTTATCACGGACCCAATCAAGCACATGGATTGTGTTTTTCAGTTCGCAAAGGAATTCAACCACCACCCTCTCTTGTCAATATTTTCCAAGAGTTACATTCCGACCTAGGCATACCCATACCTGCTCACGGAAATTTACAAAAATGGGCAGAGCAAGGCGTTTTATTATTAAACACCGTATTAACAGTAGAAGCAGGCCAAGCTCATTCTCATGCAAAAATTGGATGGGAAACTTTTACCGATCGCATTATTAAAGAACTCAACGAAAGGCATCAGGGATTAGTTTTTTTACTCTGGGGCTCTCACGCTCAAAAAAAATGCGAACACATTAATCCGACTCGACATTTTCTTCTCAAAGCCGTTCACCCCTCACCTTTATCTGCACACAGAGGATTTTTAGGTTGTAAACATTTTTCAAAATGTAACGCTCTCTTGGAACGTCAAGAAAAATCACCGATTGATTGGAAACTTGAAGAATAGCTGCCTCACAAGTCAAATTGATAAGTATGAATTTAAATAACTCCAGCCCTTGTGTATTTTAAATCTTGATTAACATACTTCTCATAAAGCGACCTAGCACGTTCATAAAAATAAAATATAAGTATTTTTACTCATTTCTCACCACCCAATATAACTGTAATAAGATTCCCCAACACATCTTTTCGATTTCTCAATAAACATTGACAACGAATTACTGCGATGATAATGTTTAATAACTAGAAAATACCATAATAATTTGTGTTTATTTTTTATTTGGACGAATAGCAATGAAGCAAAATTTGGAATTTCCGTTAGTTCATCAATATTTTGAAACAATTTGCAAAAAAAGCCCCTCAAATATTGCAGTAATTGATGAACAAGGCGAATGGACATATACTCAATTAGATCAATTTTCGAATCAACTCGCTCGCTTTTTAATTCAACTCGATTTACCCAAGCAAACCTACATCGGAGTGTTAACTCAACCAACTCGGTACTTTGTTGCTTCCATATTAGCTATTTGGAAAGCAAATCATGTTTATGTGCCCTTTCCAACCGATGGAACCGTTCCGAAAGAACGCCTAGAATATTATCTGCATGCTGCCCAACCAAAACTCATCTTGACGGATTTAGCTAGTCAGAAAAATCCTATCTGTAAAGAACAATATACAGTTTGTATCGAAAAACAATTAGAGCAAATATCAAAACACAAAACAACAACTCTAGACAATACATATTCCTTAGAAGATCTTGCTTATATTATTTTTTCATCTGGCTCAACCGGTGATCCAAAAGGCGTGATGGTTTCTCACCGTGGTCTATATAACACCTTCACAGAAAATATCAGAATCTTAAGCGTTTCCTCCAACGACATTGTTGCACTATTCGCTTCGAAAGCATTCGATGCTCATTTAATGGAAATATTTACCGCTTTACTAGCTGGCGCAAAACTATTTTTATTACCTGAAGGCATAAAAACAGACATATACAACCTGAAACAAGCATACACTAAGCAGCGAGTCACAGTCGGCATATTCACACCATCAATGCTTCAATTATTAAGACCAGACGAATTTCCAGATATGCGGATCATCACCAGCACAGGTGAAAAAGTCACAACCGCAGTGATTGAAAAATGGCTTAAATCAGGGATTACCATAACCAATGGATATGGACCTACAGAAGTATCAATTTGTACTAGCGTTGGATTAATTACTGATCCAAACATAATTCACTGCGGAAAACCGATCGCTGGATTACATGTCTTTATACTCAAAGACGGTGTAGAAGCACAAAACGAACAAGGTGAACTATATATCAGCGGTTATGGGCTAGCTAAAGGGTATTTAAATAACGACAAATTAACGAATGAGTGCTTTCCTACAATCACAATCAATAAAACCCCACTCAGAACATTTAGAACTGGTGATATTGGCTGTATTGATCACGACGGGAATATATTAATACTTGGCAGAAAAAATCGTCAAGTTAAAATTCATGGTCAATTGTTTCATCCCAACGAAGTTGAAAAAGCCCTCGAAAAAAATGACTTCATCGAATCTGCTTATGCTAGCGCCCTAGTAAATGAGCAGGGTATTCCAGCTATTACGGCATATTTGCATACCAAAAGAAACATTAGCAATGAAACACTCCGACATCTGCATCATAGACTGCAAAAAAGTCTTCCAACATTTATGCTCCCAAATGGATGGGTTGTTCTACACGATGTATCGTACAGTTTAAGCAAAAAAATTGACTGGAAAAGTTGCATAAAACAATCTGACACCCCGAAACGAATACGTCACCCAGCGAACATCGCACCCCGAGATGAAATTGAAAAGATCTTGCTAGGGATTTGGATCGAAGTGCTAGGTGATGTAGGAAAAGATGACGGCGTAGAAGATTCTTTTCTTTATCGTGGCTCCTCAATTCAGTGCGCCACTTTTGTTTTGCTCGTAAACTACCAGAAAGAATTCAACAATTTCCACTTGTCATTAGCTGATTTTTTAAGCTCACCAACTATATCCTCAGTAGGCCGATTGATTAGAGCGCATCTGAATAATCCTGAGGAGATACTTGTTCAATTACACCCCCTACATCCTATTAAAGCTATTCATAATACACCCCTATTTTTAATACACTCGTTAATGGGTGACGCTCAAAATGATTATCGCGAATTAATTAAATACTGGCCTAAAGAAATCCCAATCATCGGCCTCAATTCTCCAGGCTTAAAAAACTCTTTATCAAGCTCAAGTGACATTAAAGAAATTGCAAAAATTTATATTAAAGCGATACGAAAAGAGTACCCCAACGGACCTATCATCATCGCAGGCTGGTCACTCGGTGGATTGATAGGTTACGAAATTGTCAGACAATTACAGTCAGATTCAACCCAGGCCGCATTAATTGCTGTTGATAGCGTTTTTTTTAGCCATTGGCAAAATTCCACAAACGCATCTCATAGCAAATACCTTATTGGTTTACTTGAAAAAAGCTTATTACCACTGATCCAAAAACGTAATGCAACACTAGACCTAGCAATCCTAAAAGAGAAGTCAAATATTGAACAAATATTGACCTTATTCTCCGAAGACTTATTCAATGAACTAAAAAATAGCCCTCAAAGAAAAAATCTTGCTATAAACATTCGAAATTTACTTGTTTCTGTACAAATACATGATGCATCTGAAAAAATTGATAATGCCATCATTTTAACAACAACGAACACTGTAAACGAACAAGGAGACGATAAATCCCTAGGGTGGTGGTTTGGAGAAGCACACCCCACTATTGAAGGCGAACACACTGATCATTGGAGCATTTTTTGCGAACCTCAAGTTGTGCAAACCACTAGTAAGATAAGAAAGCTTTTTTTAGAATATCGAACTCGTTTTGGTGCAGAAAAAATAATTCAAGGATTCAAAGCCCACTATATAGAAGGGTGGAAAGATACCTGCATTGATATTTTAAATGGCGGCACACCAAGAACCTACACACCTAATAATCATACATTTTTTGATGAGAGTCAAAATAGCCCTGCTGATCTTAGAGAGATTCTTAAAAAGCACAAACGCTCTTTAATACGTTCAGAACCTTTCATGGGGAGCACAACTTATTCAAAAAATCTTTGTTATGAATGGGCCATGGGAAATCTTCTAGCAAAAGAATTTGAAATTATTATAAGAATAGATTTACAAGAAATAGCATCGAACACAAACAATATACGTAGTTTATCCGACATTTTTACAGCATGCTACTCAAGATATGACTACTTGCTCGAAATACCCAACATGAAACCATTAGTTGAGTATATCGACACTTTCCCTAACAAGGTGCTTTTCATCTTAGATAATTGGCGGGGAAGCCTCATACGCACTCCATCAGCTAAACTTTTAGAGAGCTACTTCAATAAAAGTAGCAACACTTCGTCCGTACTTATTCTCACTAGAAATAATATCCAACCCAAAATACCCACAGAAATCACAATAAAATGCACAGGACTTACTGAGGAAGGCACCAACGAATACATTAACGCTTTTTTTTATAAAAACAAAAGACAACAAAAAATTGCAGCCCAATTCTTAAAATTAAATCACTCAATAAAACCTAGCTTAAGAAACCCATTTTTCTTAACGAGATTTTGTGAAGCAATTAAAAACGAAACGGATTCAATAAAATCCACCAATAAAAAGGATGTTAGCTTAAAAAACGTAATTAATTTCATTATCGATAACATCTGGAAATTGGTTATTGAAAATATAAACCATATCGAACTCGGCAGAGAATTATCCGAAAGCACGACCGGCATCTTAAAGTTGATTGAAAAAACACAAAATGCCTTAATCAAACTTAGCATCATTCATAATCAAGAACATGGGGAATCAAATATTACACATCAAGAACTAATACAAACGATCGAAGAAACATTCAGCACAAAAACCCAAGCAAAACCTATTGTCCAATTTATCTTGGAATCAGGATTAATCATACAAAATACCACAAACCCACTCGATGGTTTTCGATTCTTATCAAATGCAATACGAGACTGGCATGCCAGCTTATCCTCACCGACACCAACAACGAAACAAGAATGCGAGCTCTGGAATTTCCCAACAAAACTATACGAGCCTAATATCTATGTAGAGCGTCAACTGAAAATCACCGAACTTGAAGACCTCATCGCACACCAATTACAATCAAAAAACGTAGCCTACATTAAAGTGGATGGATTAAGTGGCTCAGGTAAAACATTATTTTTACTGCACTATATTTTAGAAAAAAAACAATCTTATAAGCATATTTACTGGTTCCATGCCGGATACATCCCTAGCGACAACAACAAATTTCCAGATACCCCGATAGAAATACTCTATAAAAAACTTGCTATAGAAAAAGGGCTGATCGATAAAAATGATACTTATGATAAAGCGAGAGAAAAATTAGTCGCCTGGTTTAATAATAATCCGGGGTATTTGTTGATATTTGATGATGTACTTGAATATAATCACATTAAGTCTTATTTGCCAAATAGTGGTGGTGTCATATTACTTAGCTCAACCAACCCACACTGGCCAGCACTAGGTAAATTTCAT
This sequence comes from Pseudomonadota bacterium, assembly GCA_029777855.1. Lineage (GTDB taxonomy): Bacteria > Pseudomonadota > Gammaproteobacteria > JAIEPX01 > JAIEPX01 > JAIEPX01. Next base: position 27,583 of record JAKORL010000107.1, on the reverse strand, counting down.
ATTACCTTAGATGAGTTTAGCATGGAACATTCTCTAAAACTGTTAGAGCTATTCGAAATAGACGTAAGTCTGGACCTCGAAACCGAGCAGAAATTAATTGCTGAATTGGGCTCTCTACCTTTAGCAATCGCCCAAGTTGCAGCATACCGAACTTCATTTCCCTTTCATATGTCAGCAAAAGAGTATCTCACTGAATTTCGAACCAGCAAAGAACTCCTTGCAAATAATGCCTTCGAAGATGACTCCCACAAAACAATTGCGTCAACCTGGGAAATTACTTTTTCACGTGTAAAAAACCTTGATCCAAGAGGACTCGAGCTACTAGATCAACTCGCTTATCTTGATGGCCAGAATATTGCTGCATGCGTCATCGATAAATTACTTGCGCCCCATAAAAACCACCTAAACAAAATTATTCAAACGTTGGCTCGCTTTTCAATCCTCAAAGGATCCAAAGATACACATAACTACAGCGTTCATAAATTATTACTTAGAGTTATACGCGAAAAACATGATAATGAAAAAAGAAAAACCATCGTTAATTCACTAGCTTATATGCTATCACTGGCAAGTAGACTTGAGCACGAAAACATACCTATTGATTCTACATTAGAAACCCTCTGCCTCAGTTTTTTACCTCATGCAATGATATTAAATGACTATCTGGCTGAATTACCAGAACAGCATCTAAGCTTTGTAAATAAACATGCTCTTAACATTAGTATTGGCTTCACTCAGCGGTACATCAATAACCAAGCGATTGTTGCAATACCATACCTTGAACGCTGTGTCACATTCTGCGATCTAGAACAACCAGGACAAAACACTATTTTACGATTACAAGCTTCACATCAACTAGCTCTTTCGGTTCTTCAATGTCGCAATGACGGCGTAACTGCGATCGACACCATTAGAAGAACATTTGAGCAAATTCTAGAGATATTGAAAAAACTCCCTGATCCTCAATTAGCCTGGAGAGAGCACAATATTAAATTGATAGTCGCTTGCCTTCAAAAAGATCTAACACACCGATCCAAATTATTATTCGGCCTTTTATGCGATCAAAAGCATTTTTACAAATCTCATGACAACCTAAATGATTGGCAAATTGGAGTTACGATACTCAACCTAGGAAATACCTACGGGGATATTGGCCAAATAGAAGATTCTGCACTTTACATTAAAGAAGCTTACGACCGTTACAAAATAGCTTTTGGCGTAAGACAATGGCAAACGATTATTGCATTAGATTGCTTAGCAATCGCCTATCTTCGAAATCATCAACCAGAACTTGCTCTATCATCATTTAATCAACTAGTTGATTACGGCGATTCTCGATATTACGTTCGATACGCTAACTATTTAATTGGAATAAATCAATTCTTAACCGCACTAAAATTAATTGAACAAAAATTACTGAAACAGATAGACAGAACATTATCATACGCTGAGGTTGACATAGATTACTGCGAAAAGTACTTTTCTTTGTTGATAGCCTGTCAACGGTCAGCCTACAAAAAAGTTGTGATTTTTGATACATTGCTGGCCAGCTATTTACAATCTAGATGTTATTTTTACATTGCTGATTTACCCAATTTTTTAGCTGCAACAGAACGAATGATTGATGTTTGCCTGTCGAAATACCATCAGAAACCGATAACCTGGTTATTACTTGCATCAATATTTCATACAGCTGAAATCCCTGAAACAGCTGACCAGTGTTTTCAATATGCAGCGAAATTAGTTGGTGTACCGAATGCACCGGATAGAAATATTGATAATAGCTTCCTTAAGAGTCAAATACGTTTCTTTAAAGGGTTCTCAACCAATCCTAACCCAGAAGCATTCAGGAAAGCCTTAAATACTCACTATGAGCAAGTGGCTTTGGCCTCATCTTCCACAACGTCAAAATTGCTCTGATTCCAAGCATATGATAATAGCATACGTTCTTTAATATTATATCGTATTGGTGGGCAAGGTATTCGCCCCTCAACCCATTCTTTTGGACACATACCACCACAAAGTGGAAGTAAACTGCACTGAGCACACGGAAAATTTTGGATAACATCAACTTCGTTAAAACCACCAAATTGGTTGCTGGCATAATCAATATCTGATGGATCGATAGTTACATCGCCAAGCTTATGTATATTTTTCCCATTTTTATTGTTGTAAGTGGGTGTTAGAGTAACTTCAGTGCATTTGTATACGCCACCATAAGGATCAATCAAAGTGCCGTTATCATCCACAGCCACACATAGATTTTTTTTGCGTTGTGGAAGCAAATCAATTTTGATATTTTTCTCGTTGAGACTGATAAACCATTCTATCTGCTTTTGTGACCAGTACTTTTTGCTTTCAATGTGCTTGTGCGCATCATTACCCCACGAATGAACAGGGGCAAAATAAATCATAACTTTCGGCAAAATTCCATCACGGTGTAGCAAATCAATTAATTCAGGCACATTATTAAGATTACGGTCATCAACATTACAACGTATAGACAACAATATCTTGTCGGAATAATTCTCAACTATATTTTTCAAGTTATTATAAATCTTGCTAAACGTCTTCTCACCTGTTTTTAGATGTCTACGTTGATCATGCATTTCTTCAGTCCCATCAAGCGTAACTTCAATTTTATACGCCAGATGTTCTGTGATCAATTCCTCTACCATATTATTATTAAGCGATAATCCGTTTGTGACTACCGATGAAACATAACCCAAATTTTTTTCTTGAGCCAACTTTCGCAGTCTCGATGATATCTTTCTCATTGCTTTGATACCCATCAACGGCTCACCACCAAACCAACTAATTGCTATGTATTTATGATGGGGCCTGATTCTACTAGCTGCAAATTGGATCAAACCATCTTGAGCAGATTCGCTCATCAAAGTGTTGTTATGAGCTTGACCACAATAGCCACAACCCAATGAGCAATTGGCAGTTGGCTGTATGACTAAGTATAGTTTATCTTCATTAGCTATTGCGTCACGATTTTCTGCAAGCACATCCGCCAATTCGTCAACCGATTGATCAACAAGGATTTTTTTATCGATTAATTCGTTGATAATCTCAGCTGGCACTTGGTCAAAGTTACCAGATTGCACATCCTGCCAACTCCCGCTATCGATCAATAGCAGACATTTTTCCCGTGAGTTGAAGACTAACGTGTTTGTGTTATTGGTTGCACCATCAGTGAATGCAACAGCTTCTAAAAACTTAGATAACTTCAATGTAAGAACACTCGTGACTAAGGAATATCGGGCGGAGGCGGCGTACCTGCTGAGTAACAGTTGTTATCCACCACGCAAGTATCTTCGCGTTTAATACCATCACCACGATCTGTTCTGATAGTCCTAACGCGTCGTGGCCCATCCACACTCTGCGCATTATTGACAAACATACCGAATTTTTGCAAATACGTTTCTATTCTCATAGCCGATCTATTCCTTAACTAGTTAAAAGCTAAATTTAGGTCTTTTTTGCTGGTAGCCATGCTGAGAAAATGCATCAACACGTCCAAGCCAATGACCAATTTATCTTAAAAAGCACATCACATGCTAAATATTGGCACTTTGAGCAAAAAAATTACCGCCCAAAGGGGTAGTACGGGTTAGCGTTTCTTATTGCACTTAACAATCACGACTTCATCACGACTTTCGCTTTATTCATTCGGCGCCAGAGTAAACTCAACAATCTCTTTTGTCAATGACATTTGACAGACGCCTCACGAACAAGTGACAGAATTGATCTTGCGGGAAAGCGTTTTTTGATGGGCTTAAACAAAAAAACATATCACACAAATAACTTACTAATACGCTCGATATGAACCTCAAATTTTTTCACCGTAAACGAGATCATATTAACATTACCGTAACACATTTTTTGGAAACACTAGAGAAATCACCGATTGATTGGCAAATTGATCAATGATTTGCAAAAACGGCGCGCACTTCTGCTTCGGAAAAAGTGTATTCATTGTTGCAATATTCGCATTTAACACTGAGTTTTTTGTGTTGCTTTAAAATATTATACGCCTCGTCTTGACCCATCACTAAAATTGCACCTTCCATTTTGGTCATGTTGCAGGTACAACGAAATTCGGCGGGCTTGGTCTCGAACATTCGCAGATCGTATTCATGATATAATCGACGTAACAATGTTAAATCGTCTAAAGAAATTAATTCATTTTCCGTGATGGTATTTGTCAACATAACGATCTCATCCCAGAACGCATTATTTTCATCTTCCTTATTATCTGTTTGAGCGACTTGTTGAATTAATAGGCCTACAGCATATTGATGATTTACGGCCAACCAAATACGGGTCTTTAATTGTTCAGACTGAGAAAAATAATGCTCCATTACCTGGGCGACGGGCTGATGACTAATTTTGACGATGCTTTGATAAACATCAACCTGATTGTCGGGCTGCACTGTGATTACTAACTGGCCATTGTTTAAGGTATTTTTTAGTTCTTCAAAACTTGCATTATCGTTCCATTTAGCCAGCCCTCGAATGTGTAATTGATTATTACATTTCGCAACCAACATTTCTAAGGGGCCCTCTTGACGCATTTGCATGGTCGTCTGACCTTCATATTTTAACGTTGTAGACAACATCACATTAGAGACTAAAGTTTCACCAAGAAACTTCAACACAAAAGAGGGGTAATCCCGTTGTTGGGTAATAATGCTAAAGCTTTTCTCCAAGCGAATAATTTCGCCCCGTATTGGCTTGCCTTCAAAAATAAAGCGCTGTACATAATCTTTTTGCATAACCATATTCCTAATATTTATTAATCAGAAACCAACTGAATTTTTTTGGTACTGAATTTCAAATCTCGAACAACAAGAAAAACCGCAGCTAAAAAGGCCCAAAAAGCAAGGTATGAAATTAAAACGAGCTTGGGCGCATGGGTCTGCTGAATAAAAAACGTAACAACAATAGGTCCCACCCCTCCAATCGCTGCACCGCCAATATTATACCCAAATGCTGTTGCTGAATAGCGTAAAGAAGCAGGGACTAATTTTGGTAAATACGATGTTAGCGGCCCATCGAAAGCCCCTAAAGAAATGACAAGACACACTACTGATAATAAGAATAATTCGAGAGAACCCATAAAAAATAACATGAGACAACAGATTGATAATGTACAAATGCAAGCTATCAACATGGTTTTCCATTGTGCTATTCGATCAGATAACCACCCAAAGAATACACAAGCCAATGCTTCCAAGCACGTCAGTAAAACGGTAAATTGAAGACTATGCTTAATATTCATAGAAAATTCTTTCTGAAGATAGCTTGGCATATACACCAACAATAAATAAGATGCTGTACCCATATAGGCCGAGCAAACAACATTCACAAAAATCGAAAATTTATGGCGCTGGAACATTGATCGCAATGGAAAACGATGTATAGTTTCTTCTCGAAGTAAACTTTCAAATTCCGTAGTTTCAGGCAAATTGCGACGCATAATCCAACCTACCATACCGACTACACTACCAGCAATAATAAAAGGTATCCGCCAATTTTGCGAATAGCACAAAGCTAATAATGAAGCCCCTAACATTCCCAATCCACAAGAAAAAGGCGTTAAAGAAGCCAATAATCCTGAATTGCGCCAATGATTTTCCACACAATAAATACTGCATCCATTGTATTCCGCGCTGATCGAAAGGCCTTGTACCATTCGACACAAAAGTAACATAGCTGGAGATCCCCAACCCCACGCACTATATCCGGGCAACAATCCGATCCCCACTGTAGGCAAAGCCATTAAAAGTATCGTGTAGGGCAAAATTTTCTTACGACCGATTCGATCTGCGAAATGACCAAATACCAAAGCACCTAACGGCCTAACCAGACAACCGATTGCAAAAACACTCCACGTTGCCAACCACTGAATCTTTGTAGAATAAAGCGGAAAAAATTCCTGGCTGATCATCACAGCAAAATAGGCATAGAGCGTATAGTCAAAAAACTCCAGAAAAGTTCCTAGCGTACAAGAAATTATCAATGACCAAGAGGGTTTGTTTGTCGCGTGCATTTCTCTTCTCGAATTTCCAAATGAACATATCATGCCACATTCGAGTCATTTCTTCCAATAAGCACCCACAATCCTCGACAGGAAGGTGCACAAAGGAACTTGATTTTAATGTCACACTTGGTTCAAAATATTCTTTTTAAATACCCAACAAGGAGAATAGTATGAAAAGATTTAGTGCTATTGCATTACTCGCTCTCAGCCTTCACTGCCCCCACATACATGCACAAACCGTGCAAAATCTTCTTCCGGAAGAACGAGACTCCATCCAACTTTTTGAAAAAGTCTCATCACTTGTTGTTAACGTACACCGATTACAAACAGTAATGACACAGTCTTTTGAAACTATGGACATTCAATCCGGGATGGCCTCTGGATTTATTTGGAATAAAGATGGGTACGTCGTCACTAATTATCACGTAATACAGCAAGGAAATAAATTTGCAATAACATTACAAAAGGGACGCACGGTTTCGGCCAAAGTCATAGGCGCTTTCCCACGAAAAGATATCGCAGTATTAAAAATTGACGATGCACAAACACTCAAAGATCTAAATTCAATCGGATTTGAACATTTTTCTGTGGCCGACTCGTCTAAATTAAAAGTCGGTCAAAAAGCATTTGCGATCGGTAATCCCTTTGGTCTAGATCGAACACTTACATCGGGAATTGTTTCTGCTGTAGGACGTGAAATACCTGGCATCGCCGGAAAAATTCACAATATGATTCAAACAGATGCCTCTGTAAATCCGGGAAATTCGGGCGGCCCACTACTAGATAGCAGCGGTCAATTAATTGGTATGAATACAATGATTTTTTCAACCAGTGGAAATTCAGCGGGAATTGGTTTTGCTGTACCCTCCAATGACATTTCACGTATTGTCGAAGCACTAATCAAAGACGGCAAAATTAAGCAAGCCGGAATTGGTGTACAAGTTTTTAGCGATATGATTGCTGATTCACTCAACATTAAGGGCGTTATCATTAGCACCGTCATGCCTAATTCAGCAGGGAAAACAGCCGGTTTAAAAGGCACGTATCGTGATGACGAGGGAAATATTCATCTTGGGGATGTCATCATTGAAATCAACAATCAACCCGTCAAAAGCTATGACGACCTAAACAACGTCATGGAGAAAGTGAAAACGGGTGACACTGTTACGATAAAATATTTACGTGATAAAAAAGAATATAAAGCGAACATAAAAACCCAAGAGCTAAATTAACTAAAAACCAAGGTGTCAGGAAGGCAGGAAGGTGTCAGATCTAAGATTTATACCTAATCAAACATTTTGATTAGGTATAAATCTTAGATCTGACACCTTCCTCTTACTGTTAAATATCCAACCAAAGCTGAGTACCCACAGTGCCACCTCGACTACGCCGACGCATCAGTCGTTTCCGTGATGTTTTCTCTAGCTCATTCAGAGGTATTTTATTAAACATTACAGATAATATCGATGCAACAGCGTCACACCCTGTGGCATCTAAATCAATACGCACAACGCGACAATACGCACTTAAACTACGAAAAATATCAGAGGCCTTTTGAGGAGCGGTTTTAATTCGATAATCTTCGTATGAAAAAAATTCAGAGATCATTAATTGCTCTGCGTGCTCAGCCTCTAATTCTTCGAGCAGAATGTCTTGCCTAACTGTTTTGGCCCAAGAAATGGTATCGACGAATGGCTTTAAACGATCACGGAGGCGACGTAATGGCATAACCACACGTTCATGCCAAGGTCTTATACGTAGCAATAATTCACGTACGGTTGTTTGATTAAATGCGCCCTGACCATTGAAAGCAAACCAACAAAAATACAATATAACATTTGCATTTAAGCCAAAATGATATTGCAACAGCATCAACGCTTGTTCCACTTCTTTTTGCTTATACAGCTGCTGTGAGAATGTCCAAAATGGATGGTTAGGCAGCGTATCACTGACCCTCAAGTTCATTTGAATTTCCATATTATCTATTGGTTACCTGTTGTTGATGTTGTTGGTAGTAAGCCACCAATCCTTTTGTAGAAGCATCAATTTCTTGCCCCTCCCCCGATATTGCTTTTAGGATATTATGTGTTAGAGATTTACCTAACTCAACTCCCCACTGATCAAAAGAATTAATTCCCCAAATTATTCCCTGTACAAATATTTTATGTTCATAAAGCGCCAATAAAGCCCCCAATCTTCGAGGTGATAACTGATCAAACGTTATTGTATTACTAGGACGATTACCCGGAATCGCGCGATGTTTTGCCAGTAATTTAGAAGCCTCTCGATCCATCCCCTCATCAACTAACTTTTTAGAAATCTCATCTTCATTATGTCCATACATTAACGCTTGGCTCTGACTCAAACAATTTGCCACAAGATGTCGATGGTGATCGCCCAAGTGATCATGCGACAACATTGGCACAATAAAATCAACAGGAATTAATTGTGTTCCTTGATGCAATAGCTGATGAACCGCATGCTGCCCATTACTTCCCGTTGTTCCCCAAATGACCGTACCAGTTTGATAATCAACCAAATCACCATTTTGACGGCGATATTTTCCATTACTCTCCATTTCAGCTTGCTGTAAATAAGCGGGCAATCCTGATAATAATTGCTGATACGGCAATACTGCATAACTTCGTGTACTGAAAAAATTGATATACCAAATACTGAGCAATGCCAAAATGACGGGCATATTTTGATGCATTGGTGATTTTGCAAAATGCTCATCCATTTCTTCAGCACCCTGCAAAAATTCACGAAAACGAGCAGGCCCTATCGCAATCATTGCCGGCAATCCAATCGCGGACCAAATAGAGAAACGCCCACCAACCCATTCCCATAATGGCAAAATATGCTCTGGCTCTATCCCAAAATCCATCGCCCGTTCCATGTGGCTGGTGATCGCCAACATATGTCGTGCTAATGCATTTTTTCCTAACGTTTTTTGCAACCATTCTTTTGCTGTCGTGGCATTAAGAAGTGTTTCTTGTGTTGAAAACGATTTTGAAGCGATAATAAATAATGTGCGTGCGGGATGGAGTTTAGACAATACAGATTCAATATGCACACCATCAATATTCGAGACAAAATGACAGTGAATCCCAGCATCGTGATAGGGTCGTAACGCTTCTGTAACCAATGCGGGGCCCAAATCTGACCCGCCAATTCCTATGTTTACAACATCAGTAATATAGTAACCCGTAGCGCCCAACCAATCTTTCAATCGAATTTGATCTGCGATTACACTCATTTGCGCTAAAACATCTTTAACATCCGGCATCACATCTCTTCCAGAGACCAAGAAAGGCGTATCCTGAGAATTTCGTAAAGCAACATGAGCCACAAAACGATTTTCAGTGGGATTCTTAAAATTACCAGCAAATAAGTCTTTGATCTTTTGAGGCACTTCACAAGCTTCGGCCAATTGACACAATAAATCGATAGATTCTTTTGTGACTCTATTTTTTGAAAAATCTAGCAAAAGACCCGCGGCCTGTAAGGAGAAATGCTCAAAACGCTTGGCATCACCCTCAAATAATTGGCGCATGTGAACATCAGCCAAGGCACGATAATGAGCCTCCAATGCTTGATATTCAGGTAATCGATTAAAAACCATTGTTATTCCTTCTAGATCACTTCGAGAAACACTTGTCGTGGGGCAGATCCTACTGGATAATGGCCTTATTGACAACCTCATCACCCAACCGAATAACCCGAGTAAGCCAACACGAGGACCATCATGCTCAGCTATGAAGACAGACTCCCACATTGCACAAATCCTGTCGCAAAAAAACTTTTGACGTTAATGATAAGTAAAGAATCCAATCTCTGCGTGAATCCAGATTTAACAACCTGCGAGGAAGTGCTCACTATCGCCGACAAAGTGGGCCCCTCAATTTGTGTACTAAAAACACACGTGGACATCATTAACGACTTCACTCCCGATTTCATTAAAGAACTCCAGCAACTTGCCAATAAACATCAGTTTCTTATTTTCGAAGACCGTAAATTTGCCGACATTGGTAACACAGTAAAATTACAATACGAACACGGCATTTACCATATTGCAGACTGGGCTCATATCACTAATGCTCACACTTTACCGGGCCCTGGCGTTATTGAAGGGTTAAAATCAGTAGGCCTTTCCAAAGGAAATGCTTTACTATTACTTGCACAAATGAGCTCTAAAGATAATTTATTCACTCACGATTACATTCATCGAACAATAAAAATGGCTGAACAACACAAAGATTTTGTGATTGGATTTATTGCCCAACAACGACTATCGGATGCCCCTCACTTTATTTATTTCACTCCTGGAATAAAATTACAAAGCGGCAATGATGCATTGGGCCAACAATATAATACTCCTGAACACGCTATTATCAAAAATGATGTGGATATTATTATTGTAGGCCGCGGTATATTTGAAGCAGAAAACCCTGAGAAAGAAGCTGAAATTTATCGACAGGCGGGTTGGAATGCCTATCAGAAAAAACTAGAATTGATAGGCCCAACTTAAATATATACGTATCTGCCCACCCCTAGATGCAACGTCCATATTGCGTAAAATATTCATTCTGTTATCGTCTATGTTATGATATTGTCAAATGAAAACGAGTTGGAGACAAGGATGCACGATAAAGTTTTTACAAGTTCAGCCAATAAGACGATTCTTGGCCACCCTACGGGCCTTTATGTGTTATTTTTCACCGAAATGTGGGAACGATTTTCCTATTATGGCATGCGCTCATTACTCGTTTACTACATGATTAAACATCTACAATTTACTCAAGAATATTCTTCTCATATTTACGGTCTCTATACCGGCTTTGTTTATTTTACACCCTTGTTTGGCGGCATTTTGGCAGACCGCTGGCTAGGGCAACGTCGCACCATCATCATCGGCGCGATTCTCATGGCCATGGGACATTTCTTTATGGCTTTCGAATCTTTATTTTATTTCGGATTATTATTTTTAATTCTCGGAAGTGGTGCATTCAAACCCAATACATCAACACAAGTAGGCGCCCTATACGCACCAGGAGATACACGACGTGATCGCGGATTCAGTATTTTTTATATGGGTGTTAATCTTGGCGCATTTTTCTCACCTCTAGTTTGTGGAACATTAGGGCAAAAAATCGGATATCACTGGGGATTTGCAGCAGCAGGTTTTGGCATGTTAATCGCATTAGCGGTCTATTTATCTGGACAAAAACATCTTCCTCCTGATCTCATTTCACATAGAAAAAATTCACATCATGAAAATCAAACAGCTTCTATGAGCCGTAGTGATTGGTTAAAAATAACCGCCATTTTTAGTTTGATGACATTGAACATCGTATTTTGGAGTGTGTACGAACAACAAGGCAACACATTAGCATTATGGGCCGATGCTCAAACTGACAGAATATTCTTTGGATGGGAAATGCCCTCCTCCTGGTTTCAATCTTTTAATCCTCTAATGATATTTATTCTTATTCCTCTATTGAATTTATTTTGGGGCTGGCAATCCAAACGTAATAAAGAACCTTCTTCTGTTGCAAAAATGGGCATCGGATGTATATTACTGGCTTGCGGATTTTTAATTTTACTTATTCCCGCACATCAACTTTCTATTCATCCGAAAGCCAGTTTAGGATGGTTAGCGGCTTGCGTTTTTGTACTCACTCTTGGCGAAATTTATATCTCTCCCATCGGCCTTTCTCTCGTATCTAAACTAGCCCCATTAAAAGTCGCATCGATGATGATGGGTGTATGGTTTCTCTCGAGTTTCTTCGGAAATTATTTATCAGGCTACCTTGGCACTTTCTGGGAAAAAATGCCCAAAGAACACTTTTTCCTACTCATGTCTGCCCTCGCCTTCTCTGCCGGCCTCGCCTTTTTTATCTTATTAAAACCCCTAAAAAAAGCCATGGGCTAAGGACCCTTACCACCCCAAAGCCAAGCTTTGTGCCCAAAAAGCGATTTGTTGTGGAATTTTACACTCATGATTTTCCACAACAAATCACTTTCTGGAAGGTATAAAGTCGGGCTTCTTTCGTATCTAGCAGATGACTATCATTTGTGCCCAGATAGTAATAATCGTCTAACTATTAACTATACTAATCGTTTAGCGCTTGAGCCAATTGAGTCGATTTATCTATTAAGAATAGACGCAAAAAATGATCTAAAACTGCAATTCAATTATATCATCCGCGATAATTTCTTGAAATTCAGCGGATAATTTATTCCAATCCACTACATCTACCTTGAAAGGCAAATCAGATTCTTCAAATTCTGTGGCTAATACCGATAGGGTCTGAACCGGTACATTTTCGCCTGAGATATTGATTACCAAATCAAGATCTGAATATTTTCTTGCTTTACCCGTTACTCGTGAACCAAACACGCTCACTTTGGCATTTAATGGTAGATGTTGACGTAAAATCGTCTTGATAATAGTTAAATATTCGGGTTTTATGTCTAATTTAGTCGCATTCATTCTGCAACACGAGCCTGAAGTTGCGCTAATAAATATTTAGCCTCAGACAAAAACTTAGGAATAGAGTCAAAAACTTCTTGAGCTTTTAGTTCGTCATAAGTATGAGAAGTTGTACCACGTTCTTGTCGATATTGATTCCATTCTTTGACTTCTGATAATAACAAGCCCTTATCTAATCCTCTACGAATTAGATCTTGAAATGATAATGATTCCACAGCTTGCGGATCAGATTCAACCATTTTCAAATAACGTTTTAACATTTTCCACGAAAGCTCATAAGTAAATTCAAACGCCTGTATGGCAGCAGCACGCAACTGTTTTACTAAGCCTGGATCTGATTGCACAAGTTCAGAATGATAATAATTTAAACTACTCTCGAGTTGAGCAATTGCCTTAATTAATGGATCTAATAAAAGTTTCATGTGTAACTCTCAGATATTTGTCGCACTTAGTGCTTCTACATTGAAGTATATCTTGTACCTCTATTATTTCAAGTACCAATAGACCAACTAAATAATAATGCTCGTCCCACATATATGATTTATGCTAATAGCGTAGGTGATGACACAGTTTCTTCAACATTAAAAAGTCCCTGCTGCCATGCAGGAACTTTTCTCTGTGGTCTAACGAGCTATTACAATTTGAGGATATAACTCCATAGCAATATGAATGGCCTCTGCATTCTCCTTCTTCATGCGCTCATGAATATCCCTGAGCATTGCCGAAGTTGAACGGGGATCTGCATTTGGTATTTTTGATAAGTCTTCAAAAAACGCTTTGCGAACACTTGTGGTGGCCACAATTTGACTGTTTACTGTTATTAGTTCTTTGAGATGATTCAATAGATCCATTGCTAAATTGCTCCGCCCAAATATTTGTACAGAATATAGGATCAGATCACCCAGCTTTTTGAGAGCCACCCTAGGCTCTTCCTTTGCATCTGGTGTAACATGATTGTTGAACTGTGCTGGTAAGTTGATTCCTATCTGATGTAGATTACTTTTAATTATTTGCAAGACTTGCCCAAAACCTTTTTGACCTCCACCGTTTAGACCCTTAGAGTATTCCAATAAGTCCTTTTTGGCTTGCTCAATGTCTATGACGGGCTGACTGAGTAATTGATCCAATAATTCAAGAGAGTGAACAGGTTTTTCATCATTAAAAAACTGCATAATACCTCCGATAATTAATCTTAATAAGCGTGTAACGATTGGATTTTGCTAATTGTACATCAATTTTAGATTCTAATTTAACTGGCCGAATTTGTCAACGCCCTCCTATCCTTTCTCCCACAGTTAGGAGCTGTTATAATGAAAAGTTCATCGATGACCTATTGGGAGCAAATCGTGGAAAAACCTAAACATTTTATCCAGCAAATTATTGAAGAAGACATCAAAAGTGGCAAGCATGGCGGCAAGGTCGTTACACGCTTTCCTCCCGAGCCCAATGGATACCTGCATGTCGGACATGCCAAATCCATCATTCTGAACTTCGGAATGGCCAAACAGTACAATGGCGTATGTCATCTGCGGTTTGACGACACTAATCCCATGAAAGAAGAAATGGAGTTTGTTGAATCGATCAAAAACGATGTGAAGTGGCTGGGTTATGATTGGGGCGACAAATTATTTCACGCCTCAGATTATTACGATCAATTGTATGATTTTGCCATCGTATTAATAAAAAAAGGGCTCGCATATGTTGATAGCACAAGCATCGATGAAATGCGTGATCAACGTGGCACGTTGACAAAACCTGGCGTTGAGAGTCGCGACCGAAATCGCTCTATCGAGGAAAATTTAGATTTATTTACTCGGATGAAAGCCGGTGAATTCGAAGATGGGAAATATGTTTTGCGCGCGAAAATTGATATGACGTCCGGTAATTTGAATATGCGCGACCCAACAATTTATCGCATTCGTCACGCACATCATCAAATGACCGGCGACAAATGGTGTATTTATCCCATGTATGATTATGCGCATAGCTTGTCCGACGCCATTGAAAATATTACTCACTCCCTATGCACTTTAGAATTCCAAGATCATCGCCCCTTATACGATTGGTGCATAGAACACTGCAATCCTCCGGGGAAACCTCAACAAATTGAATTTTCACGATTGAATTTATCGCACACCATCACAAGTAAAAGAAAATTAAAAATGCTGGTTGATGATAAACATGTCGACGGCTGGGATGATCCTCGCATGCCGACTTTAGTAGGATTAAGACGACGCGGCATACCACCCGCTGCATTGCATCAATTTTGTGACATGATCGGAATTACTCGCAGTGATTCTGTGATCAACATGAGTGTACTCGAAGAATGTGTGCGCAATGAACTCAATCAACATGCTCCTCGTGCCATGGCCGTTTTAAATCCAATTAAAGTTGTGATTGAGAATTACCCTGAAGATAAAGTAGAAATATTAAATGTAGCTGCACATCCGAATGATCCACAACTGGGCTCGAGGGAAATTCATTTTAGTCGAGAAATTTTCATCGAAGCTGATGACTTTATGATCGATGCCCCAAAAGATTTCCATCGTTTAACTGTTGGAAAAGAAGTGCGATTACATTCCGCCTATATCATTAAATGTGAAAAAGTTATTACAGATCCAACAACGGGCAACATTATTGAACTTCGCTGCAGCTATGACCCTGCTACCTTAGGTAAAAATCCAGAAGGTAGAAAAGTAAAAGGGGTTATTCATTGGCTATCGATTAAACACGCAAAAACGGCAACCGTACGTTTATACGATCGATTATTTAACACAGAAAATCCTGGAGCTGAAGAAGATTTCACACCTTTCTTAAATCCTAATTCTCTACAAACTGTTGAAAAATGCTTTATCGAACCTTCCCTTACCAACGCAAAACCTGAAGATCGATTTCAATTTATGCGCCTAGGGTATTTTTGCTTAGATCGACACTCTTCTTCAACAGAATTAGTATTTAATCGGATCGTGAATTTACGAGATTCGTGGACGGCAAAAGCATAAACTCAGCATCATCCGGTTAAGGTTGTTGCTGAGAAATTATTGGCCTGAACTAATTTCTGTTTTCTATGCTACGCCGTATTCACTAGGAGGGTGTCAACGACTCAGCATAGGGACATGATGCCCCTTATGCAGAGCATGCGAGCACGTTGAGAAGCCCAGGAATAAGAGTGCGCATGAGCCAAAAAGCTTAGAGTCACATGGTCATCTTTCATTTTCAATTCCTTGTCATTTGCCAGGACCAGCCCCCCTTTTTTATATTTGGAGATCATATAATCTCTAAATTTGTAGAAGCACCTATCGACAAATCGATAACGGCTTGCTATACTTCAAGACATGATCGAGAAGTACCAAAATCATAATCGCTTTAGAGAGGATTTGGATGAGTTCATCCAATCAGACCCGCACCTATACACCTTGTCTTTGCAGAAATTTAAATATGAGGCAAATTGGTGGCGTAAACTAGATTTTGATATACCAGGAATCTACATTTTAACTGGTGGAAGACAGGTAGGTAAATCTACTTCCTGCAAACTACTGATAAAACATTGTCTTCTTAAAAATATTTTCACCCCCGAAACAATTTTCTATTTCCCATGCCAAGAAATATGGGATGCCAAGTCATTTAGCCAAACCATTCGGTACTTTTTAGATGAAATCGGAAAAAAGCGATTTCTTCTCATTATTGATGAAGTAACCTTTGTAGAAAAATGGGATAGAGTCATTTTTTCATTAGCTGAAGAGGGGTATTTTAGAAATGGTGTTTGCCTATTGACTGGTTCGGATACATCGATCCTAAAAGAAGCAGCTATGAGTTTTCCAGGGAGGAGAGGGAAAGCAGATGAAACAGATTTTCATTATTATCCTTTAGCTTTCAAAGAATATGTAAATCTTGTTGGCCCGAATGCGACATCTCTAGAAGACTTGCAGGTTCACTTCGAAAATTATTTGAAATGTGGTGGCTATCTTCGTGCAATTAACGACCTTGCTGAAACTAATGAAATATCTCAAGCGACATTCTTAACATATGAACAGTGGATTAGAAGTGACATATTAAAAAGACATCTAAGAGAAGAAAGTCTTCTTGCGATAGTAGCCGAACTAATTAAAACGGGTGTCTCTCAAATATCATATAATAAATTGGCTGCAAAGGTCGGCTTAATCGATAAAGATACTGTCATTAACTATTGTAATTTGCTTGAGCGAATGGATGTTCTGTTACATTTGCAAGCCTATGATCAAAATAATCGACGAGGGTTTCCTCGCAAGGATCGTAAATTTCACTTTATTGACCCATTCATTTATCAGACGCTATATCGATGGGCAAGTCGTGAAGGGTACCTTGATAAAATTCATCTTGAAAATATAGTTGTAGAAGCGACTGTTGCAAGTCATTGCAATAGGTTCGGTAAAACATACTACTTCAAGGGGCAGGGTGAAATTGACATTATCCGAGTATTAAATAGGACAGCTCAAGCGGTTGAGGTAAAATGGGCTAACCAAATAAGGCCAACGGATCTAAAAATGTTAAAACAATTTAAGAATAGTATTATCCTGACCAAGCAACCATTTGAAGGAAAAATAGAAGAAATAAACGCACTTCCGGTATATAAATTTCTATATGAACTACCATGAGCAGTGGAAGGGGTCAAATCTAAGATTGATACATCCTTAAACCCATCATGAAATTGAACGACACCGCGCTATATTATCTCAGAGAATGATTGAACTATCCTATCACTAGGCTAGGCGCGAGGATGTATCAATCTTAGATTTGACCCCTTCTTTTCCTCTCTATGCCACGCCGTATTCAGACTGATAATCTCGTAATCTTTCTAGCTCGCTGGTCATATTACCTTGAGCATCTAGATAATAAATGATGTCCGTTAATTTAATGATGCTGTAAAAAGGAACTTTAAATTCCGCCGAGAGTTCTTGGGAAGCAGAACGATCTCCGTGCAATCCGATTTCTTGTCGATCCAAGGCTGTCATCACACCGACAAATTCTGCATTATGCGATCGTATCATTTGCACAACTTGTCTAAATGTTGTGCCTGCAGTCACAACGTCATCAATCATGAGGACACGCCCCGTCAATTTTGAGCCGATAATTGTGCCGCCTTCACCATGATCTTTGGCTTCTTTACGATCAAAGCAAAAAGGCTTATCGATGCCATGCTCTTGAGCAAGCGCGATCGCCACTGCAGCTACCAGCGGAATTCCTTTATAAGCAGGCCCAAATAACACATCAAATTCAATTCCCGAAGCCACGATTGCTTTGGCGTAATACTGTCCCAACTGAGCCAATGAATTTCCTGTTTTGAAATCTCCGACATTGAAAAAATACGGGCTTTTTCTGCCAGATTTCAGAATATATTCTCCAAACCGTAGGGCTTGTGCAGATAAAGCAAATTTGACAAATTCTTGCTGGTAGCTACTTGATTGGGACATCTTATTTCTCCGATATAAATCTATATTCCAGACTATCAGTGGCTTAGGAGGGTGTCAAATTTCAAGTTGACGTTTTCGAACCAAAAAAGGGCCTGACTTATAGCTAAGGCTTTATAGCTTAATTATGATACACCCTTCCTACTAGATGAAGACCAACAGCTACAAACATCCCCAACTAATCAAATTGAGGATTTGCCCCCAGATCCACCCCAGCACAGTCTCTAAAAATGTACTATACTGGAGATGGGCACACGTGAAAATAGCAAATTTTCACAAAAAGATGGCTAACCCAGCGAAATAGAGAGGTAATAGGTTATGAAAAGACAAGTGTTCGTATTATTACTGCTATTTGCTACATGTACGACTGTAGCTTTTGCCAATAGCAATTCAGGGTGGGTATTTAAAGGTAACGGACTAAGTAACACCATGTCAACTAATAGTCAACTCAATTCAACCAACATACAATCGCTTAAATTTGAATGGAAATATGACACCGCACCTTTCCCCGCGTCCGCTGCAAATTCTGCAGATTTTTTAAATTCACTTCCGCCCGCGGGTATTCGTCAGCCCGCTGCAGTTGAGAACGGAGTTGTATATATCACTGATACTATCGGGAATCTTACTGCATTACGACAAAATGATGGGACTGTTCTATGGCAAAAAAACTTTGGCATGGACTTATCACGGCCCGGCCGTGGCATTACTGCCTCTGAAAATACACCTGCTATTTCCGGTAACTTTTTAATTGTCGGCAATCACATCTACAACAATGAGCGCTTTTGTACTGCACAATCTCTTCCCGGCGATATTTGCAATCCAGGAGATGGCGCTGTAATCGTTGCTGTTGATAAAAATGATGGTCATTTTCTCTGGAGTAAACAAGTCGACCCCCATCCATTCGCTAAAATCATGTCATCTCCTGTAATTTATAATAATACTATTTATGTGAGCGTAACGAGTTGGGAAGAATTTGGCGCAACCTTATTTCCAGCCGAATTAAATGACCCTAACTCACAAAATCCCTATCCTTGCTGCTCATTTCGCGGAAGTGTTCTAGCCATGGATTTAAATACAGGTGCAATAAAATGGCAGACTTATTTATCGCCAGGTTTGGCACCACCCAATGCTTCTTCAAAAATAAAAAATTTATTTGGAGTCAAAGGATTTTTCGGGGTCACCAGCTATCATCCTCCCGTAATAGATCCGAAGCGAGGCCAACTGTATGTCGGCACCGGAAATAATTATGTCTCGTCTGATTTCTCTCAGCAGTGCGAACGAGATCGAAGAGATGGCGCAAAACCCGATCCGAGCTGTAACAATCTAAGCAAAACAGTGAGAAATTATAATGACTCCGTCGTAGCATTGAATATGAGCACAGGGAAAGTGAAATGGTTCTATCAATTTTTAGCCTATGACACAGAAGTGCATGACTGTGGAGCTGTTGATTTAGGCGGAGGCGGTTTTGCTGCACCATTAGTTGTACCTTTACCACTTGCTAATGCCAGTAATTGTCCACAAGTAATAGGACCTAATAATGGAGTTGGAGGTGGCGTCATGCTGAT
Source organism: Pseudomonadota bacterium (assembly GCA_029777855.1). GTDB lineage: Bacteria > Pseudomonadota > Gammaproteobacteria > JAIEPX01 > JAIEPX01 > JAIEPX01. Next base: position 8,023 of record JAKORL010000107.1, on the reverse strand, counting down.
CACACCTACACAACAAGGAGGTAATTCGCAAGGCAGTGATTTAGTTGTCGCTACAACCAAAGGAGATGTTACCTTTGCACTTAATCCAGATGATGGCGGATTGGTGTGGAGCACCTTGTATGGCCCAGCTGGCAATACTGGCACCTTTAATACTAATCATTCTTTTGCTTCTGATGGAAAAAGAATCTTTACTGGAAGTTTCAATTTATTTAACACTGGCCGTGATCGCCAGTTACCTTTTGTTCCAATGAAAGCATTCCTGGATAACAATGGATTCACTGCCCTAGGAATCAGAACAAACCAAGATCCTCCCTTCGAAAAACCAGCCCCAGGTCCCTTTGCGTTTGGATTTCCATTTTTACCCATCATCTCAACATTTCCCAACAGCCAAGGGTATACAAATCCCCCGATTAGTCCTTTTACTATAGGACCCGCAAGCGGACCGAAGGCAATTCAGGTACTCATTAATCCGCCATCGGATACAGTAGCGTTGGTTGATGGCATTAATGTATTTACTAATGCCGTCGATTCACGCTGCCCGGTTAACAGGTTGTGTACGATATCTGGATTTATCACTGCACTGGACACTAACAGCGGCAAAGTATTATGGCAACGTCCCGCGACTGATGGCGTGAAGGGCTTTTTAGGGCCTGCGGGTGTTACGGGTTCATTGGTTGTAACTAACGATATTTTACTAGCCGCCTACGAAGATGGTCACGGAACTCTAGTCGCCCTAGACACTGCCACAGGACGAAAGCTCTTTCAAGCTCAAAACCAGTCTACATTTTACAATACTACGACACAAACTGAAGAGACAATTGACCATGGTTATAGCACTGACGGCCTCTCGGTCGTAGGCTCTCGAGTATACTGGGGCTTAGGATTTCTATTAGACTATGCAGTTCCGAATTCCAAAGGTAATCGCCTTAATGTCTATGGCATAGAGAATTAGGGGAGCAAATTTCTATTTGACGTTGGAGAAAAACAGAGAGTGATTTTACAACCAAATATACCCTTTTCTCCATCATCCACGAGCTTGACGCACCCCCGTCATTCACATAAGCTCAATCTTTATATAACTTAACACCCTAACTATGCACACAAGCTCAATTACAGAACAGTTTAACGAAGCTCAACTCGAGGTTGTGACGGCCCCTAATCGCAATTTACAGGTCATTGCTGGGGCTGGCAGCGGAAAAACGCGCGTCCTTGTCCATCGCATTGCCTGGCTGATCCAAGAGCAAGGTTTTACACCCAACGAAATTTTAGCTGTCACTTTCACCAATAAAGCCGCCCGAGAAATGCGTTCGCGCCTAGAAGAAATTCTGATGAGATCCACTTTCAACATGTGGGTCGGCACATTTCACGGCCTTGCGCACCGTTTGTTGAGACAACATTGGCAAGCGGCCAATCTTCCTGAAACGTTTCAAATCATCGATAGCGATGATCAATTACGCCTGATAAAACGCATTCAAAAACAACTGGAACTTGACGAATCCAATTGGCCTCCCAAACAATCACAGTGGTTTATCAATAAAGAAAAAGACGAGGGGAGGCGCTCACATTCTGTGTATGATGATGGCTCGTTATTTATTAACATGATGCTACGCATTTATCGTCAATATGAAAAACAATGCGAACAAAGCGGTCTAGTCGATTTCTCTGAATTACTTTTACGCGGTTACGAATTATTACAAAACAATTCTGAAATTTTGGAATTTTATCATAATCAATTTCGTTACTTGTTAGTCGATGAATTTCAAGACACCAATGCACTGCAATATGCTTGGTTAAAACTAATCACCAGCAAAAACTCGTGCGTGATGATAGTGGGTGATGACGACCAATCTATCTATAGCTGGCGTGGCGCTCAAATCGGAAACATTCATCGCTTTACCAAAGAATTTCCAAACACACAAACCATTAGACTCGAACAAAATTATCGCTCCACAAAAACAATTCTTTCTGCAGCAAACGCTGTCATTTCTAACAATAAAAATCGTTTGGGCAAAGATTTATGGACAGAGGGCGAAGAAGGTGAACCCATCTCATTATACGCCGCATTTAACGAAACAGATGAGGCTCGATTTGTTGTTTCCACCATTGAACAATGGGTAGAGCTAGGCAATCTCAGACAAAACGTCGCAATATTATATCGATCCAACGCCCAATCACGCGTTATTGAAGAAGAATTAATCCGCGCGCAAATACCCTATCGAATTTACGGCGGATTAAAATTCTTTGATCGCGCTGAAATTAAAGATGCCTTAGCTTATTTACGCTTAATTGCCAATCGTCATGACGATGCCGCATTTGAACGCGTCATCAACACGCCACCGCGCGGAATCGGAAACAGCACGCTACAAATTATTCGTGACCATGCAAAACAACACGAAATCTCCCTATGGAGAGCCTCTGAAATGCTTTGCCAACAAATTATTCTTTCTGGTCGCGCACTCAGTGCAATACAAAATTTTACACAGCTTATCAATCATATAGATACTGAAACGCAAGATTATGAATTACCCAACCTCACTGAATATATGCTACACAAAGTCAACTTGATTGAGCATTACGGAAAAGAAGGCAATGAAAGCGCTCAATCTCGCATTGAAAACTTACAAGAATTAATTCAAGCCACAAAAGCCTTCGATCCTCGAAGTGAATATACAGTAGAGCTACCGCCACTTCCTGCATTTTTATCACATGTTGCGCTTGAAACATCGGACAACCAAGCTGATCCCCACGAAGACAGCGTGCAATTAATGACATTACACGCAGCAAAAGGCTTAGAATTTGACCTAGTAATCATTTGCGGTGTTGAAGAAGGATTATTTCCTCATCATATGTCTAGCGACGAAGCTCACAGTTTAGAAGAAGAACGACGATTATGTTACGTTGGAATGACGCGCGCAAAACGTAAATTATTTCTCACCTACGCCGAAACTCGTCGTATGTACGGACGTGATAATTATCACACCGTTTCTCGCTTTATATTAGAAATTCCCTCTGAATATCTTGTTGAAGTAAGACCCAAATTACAAATATCACGACCTGTAAGCTACCAACGCCAAAATCGCGCACCTAATTTATCCAGCAAAATGACCCAAGCTTCTAACGATACAGGATTTACACTTGGCCAAAGAGTACGTCATGCAAAATTTGGTGAAGGTATTATTTTAAATTTTGAAGGCCACGGCGACGCCACTCAAATCCAAATTCAATTTGCAAAATCCGGCACTAAGTGGTTGGTTGCCAGCTTTGCAAAGCTAGAAAGTATATAACTGCGCCTTTAACTAGTTAATGCTAATTGATAATACTTCACCTTTGCATTGCCTTGCCCTCCTCGCATCTTAAGCTTTTAATACTTTGAGACAAACGTAATCATAATCAACTAGTTTATACATTAAAATCTTATCTCATAGCATAAAGCCATACTGACAAGAATTACGAAAGAAGTCTTTTGCATGATTGAAGAAATTCAAATAGCCAGTATTTTTACGCATTCTCTTTACCATAAAAACAGTGAAGACTAAAAAACGTTTAAAACATCATTAAATCAAGGGAGAAGCCAATGCAGGGAATAAGACCTGAGAATATTATATATCTAACTCATGTCATAGAGGCACTTCTAGTTGTAGGATTTTTCAAATCAATTAATTCTTTAATTACCAGCCCACTTCGTATCAAAAAAAATACTCACAACAGGAAACATCATGAGAAAAGCCTTTTCTGAAATAGCAAGAAGAGTTTTTACCTGGGAAAATGCAAATGCCGTAAGAGCAAGTGCTTCCGTAGTTATTGGAATGGGAAATGCAGCCGTCAATATTTGCTCACCCCTAATATTAGTAAACTGTTTTGGGGAGCTTATCCAGAAAAAAGAAATTACTACCGATATTTGGCTGAATATATTCTACTATTCCTTGGCTTATTCTGCCGGCAGAATATTGCCTGTCATTAATAAAAAAATTCTTGGGCACCTTAGCGCCAATGTTGCATCCTCCGTTCTGAAAGATGTGCATGCGAAGTGTTTTGAGTTACCACACGATATTAAATTATCCCAGCCAGAAGGTGAGTATCAACAGCTTGTGATGCGCAATTATCGTTCTATAGAAAAAATAATACCTATCGCATTCGGCGAAATAGTCCCCGTATTATCGGAAGTCATTGGTGTTACTATTTTATTATCTGTAAAATTTGATTATCGAGTCGCATTGACTGTCTTCACAACCCTAACTCTCTATGTGACATCAACTCTTGTAGGGAAAGTAGCACTCCAAAACGCCGAAGCCAGTCACGCTCAACTCGCTATGGAAGCTTTCAACAATTTATTGGGCACCCTACAACGTTACGAGATAGCACATCAATTTAACAACATTGAACATGAAAAAAACCGGGGCAATGATTATATTAGGCGTTATCAAGCTATACATCAACGCAAACATGGCATTACTAGCAATATCAATTTAATTCAATCGATTATCAGCTCTGCAGGTTTTATGGCAGGCAACTTGCTATCAATATACGCGGTTTCTAAGAGCAGTATTGCAGTAGAAGAATATTTAATGATCAGCTTCTATTTATCGCAATTCATTACACCACTTACCCCATTTGGCGCTTCTATCACACAGTTTAATTCTGCTCTATATGATTTTAAACCCGTTATTGAATTTTTATCAAACCCATCGTCTGTGCAAGATATCGCTCAACCTGTTCGCTATCTTCCTGGAAATCAACCACCAAGCATTACTTTCAATAATGTAAGCTTTAAGTATAAGGGCAAAGAAACCTATGCATTAGAGAATTTCTCAATAAGAATTAGGCCAGGTCATAAGGTAGCGCTAGTAGGCGGAAGCGGTTCAGGAAAAACGACTGTAGCTAATTTATTGCAAAGATTTAATACACCCGATCAAGGCGAGATACTCATCGACAACCACAATATTAGCGACATAGCCAGGGAATCATTAAGAATACTGATATCGGTTGTTTCACAGCAAACTTTGCTCGATAATCAAAACATCAAAGAAGCTATTCGTTACGGAGATTTATCCGCTTCAGAAGATGAAATCGACTTAGTGAGTCAATTAACCGGATTAGCTGCAGATGACAATAATTTAATTGCTCGCGAAGATGGCGGGGAAAATGGAAACAAATTATCCGGCGGTCAAAAACAACGCGTCAGCCAAGCAAGAACAATGCTAAAAGGTGGACTCATTTTCATTCTTGACGAAGCCACCTCCGCCCTAGACCCTGCCACAGAGGCAGATATGCTACGCGTTTTTGACGAAATCACAGCAGGCTGCACCACACTCGTGATCACACACAGACTCAATACCATTCTAAATGCGGACTATATTTATTATCTGTCTAATGGAAAAATTGCAGAAGAAGGAACTTTTCAAAACCTAATGGAGAATAGAGGCCCTTTTTACAGGCAAATGCTACATTATTGTAATGATTTTTCTATTTCAATTGACCAGATACATCAAAAACCTAGAAACAAAGAAATGACCAAACTCAGTGAATGGCAAGTCAGAAAAGCAAAGGAAAAATTACACAAGTTTTCTGGCCATAACGGCGCAGCCTTTTATCAAAGCGGGGCGCAAGCTCAAACCTCAATACAAAACTCGAACAATGAGCCAACGCGTAATGAGCACACTCCTCTCTTGATAAACGAATGAACCAAGGCTTTCGCACCTTGATAATGAGAGCCTTGATCGTGAACGAATAAGTCTGTCGTGGTCGATCTGACCCAAGCTTGGGATGAAAACTACTTTTGTAGCTTCTGAGCCAAAATAACGATACTAAGAACAAAAAAGACAATAAAAAAGATCAGCGACCAACCAGCCATACTGATATGCAAAAACATCCATTCAACACGTCCACATTCTTGGCTGGCAGTAAAAATCATTTTAACAGCATCTAGGAATGGAAATTGGTGGAATAAATAAGATACTCCTGGAATACATACTTCATTGGGTTGAGGCGGTAAAGACTGTAAATAAAGTTGGCGCCCTGAAAGGGTTGCGCCTAGGATAGAAAGCAATGCCGTTATTAGACCGTAAAATCGCGCCGGCCCTTTGAAATATTGATGCGCGAATGCGATGAAAAAGACTAAACCCAATGCAGCAAAAACTCCTCGCTGCATGGTGCATAACAAACAAGGGCGAAAATTAAATACGTGCTGACAACAATAACTGAAAAAAATTATTGCCATCGCTAACAGAAATCCGATTAATCGTACATGATGTTGTAATATTTTCATTTTCTCACCTCAATTGTTGAGATATCGATATTAAGAAATCAGGACAAAAATGAAATCCCTCGACTCAATGGCTTTATCCTCAAATGTGCCGCAATACTTTGTCCGATATCTGCAAATGTTTGCCGAGCCCCAATTGATTTTCCTTGTAATTGTGGACCAAACACTAATACAGGGATATGCTCACGTGTATGATCAGAACCTGGCCATGTAGGATCGCATCCATGATCAGCAGCAATCACAACTATATCATCCTCTTTTAATTGCTTAACTAATTCAGGTATTCGAGTATCAAATTCTTCAAGTGCATTTGCATAACCTACAACATCTCGGCGATGACCATAATGTGAATCAAAATCGACGAAATTAGTAAAGATGATGCTGCGATCAGGTGCATTTTCGAGCGCTTCAATCGTCGCGTCAAATAATCCTAAAACACCGTTCGCTTTAATTTTTTCGCTCACGCCTTGATGAGCAAATATATCAGATGTTTTTCCAATTGCTATTACGTGACCACCTTGCGCAACTAAATGATCAAACAATGTGAGCTCTGGTGGCGGCATTGAAATATCGCGTCTATTACTCGTACGCTGAAAATGCCCTGGTGCTCCGTTAAAAGGTCGAGCAATTACTCGCCCAATATTATAAGGATCCACTAATTTACGAGCCACATCACAGATATCATACAATTTTTGCAATCCAAATGAATCTTCGTGTGCAGCGATTTGAAATACACTATCCGCTGAGGTGTAAACAATGGGTTTTCCTGATCGAATATGTTCTTCACCCAACTCATCAATAATTGCAGTACCCGATGCATGTCGATTCCCTAAAATACCCGGCAACTGACATTGCTCTATAAAGTCGTGTATTAAACTATCGGGGAAACTTGGATATTGAGGAGGAAAATATCCCCAATCGAACATCACGGGAACGCCAGCAATTTCCCAATGACCACTCGGAGTATCTTTTCCAAGACTTTGCTCTATTGCATAGCCATAATAACCTTGAGGAAATTCGGTGGCTTCAACACCTACAACAGGATGGCCAGTACTCAGTTCGGAAGCGTGGGCCAATCCATAACGTAATAAATGAGGAATTTTTAATGGACCTTGACGAACACCCACCCGATCCGCATTGCCCTCAGCGCATGCTTGAGCAAGATGTCCGAAAGTGTCGGCACCTTCATCACCATACAGAACAGAATCAGTAGAAGCACCAATTCCAAATGAATCCAGCAGTAAAACAATAGCTCGAGCCATTTAATTTCCTACTACCTATTGATTTGTTTTACAATGAGTCTCACGTATGAAATACGTCGCAAGTAAAGCTATAGTAAACCCAATTGGAAATAACCACATCGCAAATTGATAATCCGCCGCGGTATATAAAGGCACGCCATCCACAAGAGCTCCATTCCAATGGTAATCCATTAAGTGGCCAAAGATGGGCTCAAATAAAGCACCACCGCCAATGGTTGTTAATGAAACGCAACTTACACACATTGCTGTTAATAATCGTGAATTACTTTCAGAAACCACAGGATAACTAATGACTTGGCTGCTCGTAAAAAGACCAACAAGGAAAAAACAAAGCATTAAAGTAGCCATCCCAACATTTTGAGCATAAATTAAAACAAACACTGTAATGATAGATAAAATAGCACCAACAATCATAGGAGGTTTACGCATTCCAATTTTATCAGACAACCAACCCACGAATGGCGAGCCTATAATAGTGCCAACAAAAATCATCATCGTC
>JAKORL010000106.1 GCA_029777855.1 Pseudomonadota bacterium | reverse complement strand
TCCCTTCGGGATGTAGCGTAGCCCGGTATCGCGCCAGCATGGGGTGCTGGAGGTCGTCGGTTCAAATCCGGCCATCCCGACAACAACGAAGATTTGGAAGCCGCAGCAGTTGCGGCTTCTGAGTTTAAGACCGGAAATTAAGGTTGGCGCAGATGGGGCAGTTCTAATTTCCGACACTCGTTCGTGAGCCAAATGTTCGACAACGCTGCTAAGTAGATTGAGGCGATGAGATACACCGGACACACAAGAAAGGAAGGTTTTGCTAATTATGATCGGAGTCTTCACGTGAAAGACGCAGAGGATCTCAGCTATACTATCAACCTTAATGGTTCAGGAAGAACAACAAAAAATTGAATTATTGCAATAGTGAATTCGAACGAACTAATCATTCAATAAGTGGCGGGGATGGTGGTATTAGTCCACCAAATCGTGACGAAATCTTGTTAGACTCCCACAGATTTTTAAATGGAAATCGAGTATCAGGTGCGTGGATTTTCTTCGAAACGCTCTCTACATACTGATCAAAATTTGTCTCATCGATGATTTCCTTTTCTGTTTTAGTATCGTTTAAAATGTCGATAGCATTTGCATACGCCCTGGTCAACGAAGGTTTTTGAGAGGATGGTTTGGTTACAAGAAAATTTATCTTACCATTATTTTGATTTACCTTTTCGGCAATAAAATTCAGTTGAGCATAATGAAAAATCGCCTTGTGATTAATTGAGCTTTCGTCTTCTAAGTCAAAACTGATGGGTTTGATAAGGTTGGCTGAGCCATTATACCAAACGTAATCGAATTTTACGCGTGTTTTCGGGACCTCTATTATTGCATCCGACTGCAAATAATTTTTTGCATCATGATTCTCGGACAGTAATTTCTGTTTGAACGTTCTAATAATATAAACTTCGTCGCGTTTCTCTTTCTTCGATGCCGCACCATAATCAGAGAAATACAATTCATAATAATTATCGCAGATGGCATTTACATCTTCTACCTCAGAGTCAGACATTTTAATCCCACTGAATCTCAATACTGTGGAATCTTCGACAAGTATCCTATCTAAGAATGAATCCGAGCCGAGAGGCTCCCGGAATAGTCCGCGATCTGAATTAATGATATGAATTTTTTCTTTAAGAGCTCTTATTGCATTAATTAGTTGCACTTCCTGGAAATCCGCGTACAAATTCTTCCATTTGTGAAACCCTCTGGCGGGATGTCTGAATACAATAACGTCCCGCTCAATAAAGTAAAATAGAATTCCCACATTCAACCTTTCCTCTTTCAATGGCGAATGTGAGTATTGAAGAATGCTATATACGAAACTGTTCATTATCCTAGTTCCCCCCTCAATATTTGTACGAGCTTTTCTGAGTTGCGTTGCATATGACAAAGGTACTCCTTTATTTGGTGATAGTGCAGTTCATCGTCTAGCTGATGTTCAAGGAGTTGCTCATGGTATGGATCAAGAATATCCATATTAATTGAATTTAACACTTGTAAAAATTCCTTAAAAAACGTCCTTTTAACACTTACTCCCCTATCTCGCAAAAACCTGAAAAATATATGAGCGCCTTTATGGTACACCCATTGATTTTGGTCGAACATTTCTACCGTTTGATCATTTACCGAACTAAAAGCGCTTTCATGATCAATCACAAACAAATCTTGTGCCCTCATTAACAAATTGGGCTTTCGATCGGTTCTGTCACCATTTTTTATTAGGTTATCAAATGCATACAATGTCTCGACATCATACTTCCACAAATAGTCTCTGTGTAACTCCATCTGAAATGGAAAAGACGCTTCGATCAATTCTGTTGAAAAATTGAGCCTAGTATTTCTATCATGCAAAAACTGTTTATTCGCAAAAGCCAACGAACTACGAAAATGTTCAGGAAACTCAATTAGTGCAGGTGGCGGTGTTTTTATTCCAAATTTATCTGCAAGAACGCTTGCATAAACCTCCTTGGCAATAAAATGAAAGCGGTCGACATTTTCAGATTTATACAGCTTCACAACATAGGGCTTTGGCCGGCTATTTTTATCGACGAGAACGAGCCATGGCCTAGTACTACCGCCTTTCAATACTGAATGAAAACTAACCGCTTTATATATCGGTAACATATGGCCAAATATATTAAAAACGTCACAGTACCCCTAACAATGGATTATGCGGAAAACACGTACAGCTTGACGCACTTTTTTGGGATAAAAAAACTCAGCCAACAGACTCTGCTCCGCAGGATTTGCAATCCTGCGCAATACGCTACCTTTTTTGCATAGGAACCCATTGTCTCTTATTTAGACTCTAGATTAAGTACCTCAACATACTATTATGAACACACATCGATTTGCACCAGAAATCACGCTATCAGCTAAAACACTACTGATCGGAAGTCTGCCCCCAGAGGGTGCAGCGTTTTACTTTTCAAATAGCAGTAATACCCGGTTGTGGGATTTACTCAGTGCTTTGAAAAGCAATTCAAATGAGGTGGGAAAAGGAGGGTACCGCTT
>JAKORL010000105.1 GCA_029777855.1 Pseudomonadota bacterium | reverse complement strand
GCCAGCGGTGCTGGCCTTACCTGTCTTGGAGAGCTGACAACCCAATAATTCAAGGGTATTGCAGTCCATTACCAAAGCCAGGCTTAGCGGTAATCCTCCCATTTTTAATGGAAGTTTTTTCTTTACTATTTGTATTTATAAAGTAGACCCTATTTTTACATTTTCTACTTAAACTTTAAAACGTTCAAAAACCAATCAAATCAACAAATCGCTATACTGTATAAAAATTAAAAAATCTATTTATATACAGTGTATAAATAAAATCTTATAATTCTAATATTACAAAATTCAGGATATTCGAGCATGAAGGGTCAAATTGTCGGTTATGTTCGAGTATCAACCATTGATCAAAATGTCGAACGGCAGTTGGAGCAGCTGCAACATTGTGATGAACTGTTTATTGATAAAGTGTCAGGCAAAGATGTTGATCGACCTAAATTACAAGAAATGATGAGGCACATTCGCCGAGGTGACATCATTGAAGTCACATCAATTGATCGCTTGGCCCGTAACAACATTGATTTACAGAATTTGGTCAAAGAGATTAATGGCAAAGGTGTGGTAATCAAATTTTTAAAAGAAGGTCTAACCTTTAGCCCAGATACCAATGACAATGCCATCAGTAAAATGATGCTGACTATGCTGGCGGCCATCAGTGAGTTTGAACGGGAATTGATACGCGAACGTCAGAGAGAAGGTATTGCGTTGGCCAAAGCCAAAGGAAAATACAAAGGTCGCTCACCTAAGCTAACATCAGAGCAAGTTGAGCAGTTGCGACAGCGCATTGCTGCAGGTGAAAGCAAGACCAGTGTGGCTAAGGCTTTTGGAATCACCAGAATGACGGTGTATTCTTATTTGAAATCGAATTAACAATGTAGCTGGCTAAAATAATACTACTTGCTATTCGTACTATGTACGATTAAAATAAACGTAATAGCAAGGATAGACATGCAGCTTACTTTTATTGAAACCAGTATTTTCAGTCGTGATCGCAGCAAGTATTTTGATGATGATGAATTTCGTCGCTTTGAAAACTGCTTATTAGAAAATCCAGAAACAGGGGATGTTATTACTGGTACTGGAGGCTGTCGTAAAGTTCGTTGGAAACGACAAGGTACAGGTAAGTCAGGTGGAATACGTGTAATTTACTACCACATAAGCACGAATCATCGTTTGTATTTGTTGTTAGTTTATGCGAAAAATCAGCAAGATAACTTAACCGATGCACAAAAAAATGCGTTATATAACATTATGAAAGGATTGGAGTAATCACCATGGAAGATAATTTATTTGATGACTTACTTGCGTCTGCTGAAGAAATGGTGGCGATTGAATCCGGTAATGTACAAGCGACTGTAACGCGTGAATACCAACGCCCAGACAGTAAACGCATACGTAAAAGCTTACATTTAAAACAGGCCGAATTTGCAGCAGCCCTGGGTGTGAGTGCCTCATTGGTACAGTCGTGGGAGCAGCAGCGTCGTTATCCTGATGGTGCATCATTGAAATTACTGCGCCTTCTTGAAGCGAAACCAGAAATTATCACTCAACTGCAGGCAGTATAATTTAGGTTCTATTGCAGTAAACAATTGAACTGTCGATAAGTTTGGGACAAACACTTTTTATATTACTTGGGTGAAGATGTATTCATATTTGAGATAATCCTCCATTCTATTAACAGTGGGAGGATTATCTTGTGGTAATGCGTTGATTGAACATATGATAAATCTAATTATAAATAGGATAATATCCTATTTATAATTAGCTCAATAAACTGTAAAATTTGAATTGGCGTATTTTTTCGCAATCTGGAAGAGTCAGTCAAGGTGGCATGATTCAAACAAGCTGCTTCTGAAATGCTCGGGGCGGTTCCATTGGTGGACGGCATCTAAGTGGAAGACTTAGGTACAAGAGTGCAGCTGGGATACACTGCAGACGTGTATGGGGTCGAGTCGATTTGCCGAGTATTGCCAATCGCGCCATCCACGTATTATCGACATGCACAAAAGTTGCAACAGCCCACATTGCGAGTCAAACGCTGTGTATCAGATGCGTGCTTATTGGCTCAAATACAAACGGTTTGGAACGACGGTTTACAG
>JAKORL010000104.1 GCA_029777855.1 Pseudomonadota bacterium | reverse complement strand
TGGGCATTGAAAAATACAAAAGAGCAACTCAAAGACAAATTGTTTAATCTCGACTTTATGAGTTTCCTTGACGATTCGGATAGGACACATACTGAAAATGTAATGGCGTACGGTGATGAAATAAAGGCGATATTCAACGGTACGGCATCCACCCTTAGCAAACTCATGACACTGAAGAATTTGCCCTACTTATTTGATGAATTAGGTAAGCACCGCTCTGGATTTTTTAAAGGGGATGTGTATAAAAATTGGATCATTGATCAGATTTTAGAAAAAGTTCGAGGTACAGAAGTTTTAGAGAGGATCAATGTTGAACTGACTCCGGATCAGCTAAAAGAATATGAGGCTATCAAAGATGATGTGGCTCGACAAGAATATATGGCTCGCAAAAAAGTAGCGTTATTAACATTTCAAGATTTTAAAGATTACCCTGACTTATTCTTAGAATTTAAGTGTTTTGGTACCAATATTGCTACCCAGCGAGGCGAGGAATATTCTGTTGAAAAAACACCTAATGCGACAATATTGAGCGCGCTTCGAATTACAATGTCTCTTCCCGTTGTTTTTCAACCTGCATTTCTCGAAGAGAGACGATTTGTACGTGAAGTTGATGGTAAGAAATTTTATCAAACAGCGCGAGTTGACAATAATCCTCGTATAGACGGTGGATTATTTGATAATTTCCCTGTGAGTGCATTTGACGTAGATCCCAAGACAGGTGTTGAACTGTATAATCCTCATACATTAGGATTTTGTCTGGTTCCTCCTCACCAATTTCAAGAATTTGCGTGTGATGGCCCGACGCACCATGCTGCAGTGGATGATAAATCATTTATAGATTATCTCTTTAAAATGGTATTTGCTGTGATGTGGGGTCAACAAGATTATTATCATGATCGTGGTTTGGATCATGAGCGTACTGTCTATGTTTCAACCTTAGATGTCGGCACGCTGGATTTTAATATCACTGATCGTAAAAAAGAAGATCTTTGCGATAGTGGTGGTGCAGTAGGCGTGCTTGATTATGAGGGTGCCCATGGCCATACGCTTGAACCGACTTCACTCTCTGATAGAGTCAGAAAACGATTAATTAAAAATGGTGTGTTCAAAGAATTTACTCATCATCAGCATGTGCATTCTCGATTTGAGCCGGGTCATTTAATAAATCCGATTGAGATTCTAAAGCTTTATGCTAAAGCCGATGAAAAAGATTTACCTACTTTGTTGAAGCTGGTTAATCCTAATACTCGTGATGCTAATGGCATTACTGCGTTGCATCTTGCTCAGGCTCTAGGGCTCAGAAACACTTATGATCGACTTGTTAAATTTCAGGCAAATGAAAACGCAGAAACTCGAAACGGAGTTGTAGCATCTAAAGCGACATGGGATCAAATTAAAGATTATGTTAATCCTCGCCTATTGCCGGCTTATTTATTCGGTGATTCAGGAGGTCCGAAATATGAAGAAAAAGATTTTGTAGATTCTAAAAAAGCAAAATTGCGTAATGAGGTACATGCAAAAGAAAAGGCTTTAACTCAATTGGAAATTGAACGAAAAAAAGAGCGTCAAAATTCATCGGTTGAGAAAAAAGCTGCAATAGAAGAACTGACTACTGAGCACCGTCAAGCGGTGGAACAACTTCGTGATACTGCAGCTCAAGAAAGAGACAGACACGAACAAGAAAAGAAGAGGATAAATAAAGAAAAAGAAGCTGCTGTGTCAGAATTGCGTGTCCAGAATGAGACAGCTTTGCGAGAACAGGCAGAGCAAGCAAGACAGGCAAAAGAATCTCTTGAAAGAGAAAAAGATGCAGTAATTGCACAGAAAGAACAAGAGGTAGCTCAATTAAGACAGCAAGTCCAGCAGATTGCTCAAGAGAGAGATCAGAAAAATGCTCAACTTAGTCCAAAGAAAATGGCAGAGTCTTTATTTCGACAATATGTAAATACTAAAATAGTGGCAGAATTACAAACGGTAGCTAACCAAGAGAATGACCCTGGAATTCAAGCCTCTCTTAACCTATTAATAAATGATATTCAGGCTAAACTTGATGGTCACGCCAATCTAGAAGGAATAAAAAGAATAAATAAAATCAAAAAAAGTTTAACTGAATTATTTAATAATATTATAGAAGGCGAAGATATTCAAGATGATCGATATGATCCATTGACAAGTCAAGCTTGGTATATGAGGCTCATAAAAGGATTTATTGGTTTAATTGGTGGCTTCACAATTATTCCTCTGTTTTTCGAAGGTTATCGTAATACCTTCTTCAAAGGTGGGTATGCAAACCAATTATCATACTTGCGCGATGATGTGGAATATTTTGAGCAACAGGTTGTATCCACTGTGGCTGCATAGGCACGCGATGGCTTGAATGGTTATGCTTTAAGAGTTATGTTTTTGACCGACGATGCTGCACCCAGTTATTTAACAGCTCTACAAATAATGCGTAGCAAATGGCGAAATAAACGTAAGCTCTTGGAAGATGATAATGAAAGCCATCGGCAATTAAGAGCGTTCCGATTAAGAGTATAAAGCTTAAAGCCAATATCTTAAGTGACGGTCGATGTTCGATAAATCGGCTTAAGGGTTCACTTGCAAAAATCATAGAGAAAATCGCTATGCAAATAGCAAAGGCCATGATCCAAAATTGTGATGTCATTCCTACAGCTGTGAATACACTATCAATGGAAAAAATAATATCTAAAATTCCAATTTGTAATATAACCCAGTGTACTTTGTCATAGTGATGTTTGAGTTTTGAATCAGATTCTAATTCGGTTTCCGCGTAGATTTGTACCGTACCTTTATACAGTAAAAATAATCCGCCTCCAAGCAGTAAAATATCGCGAGCTGTAAAATCAATCTCGAAAAGTGTAAAAAGAGAAAATTCTAAATGAGCGATCCAGAATACGGAAAACAATAAGATTAATCGAGTAATGAGTGCGAGTAATAAACCGAATCGTCGCGCCATTTTTTGTTTTTCTTTAGGGAGGCGATTGCTGGCCAAAGCAATAAAAACTAAATTATCAACGCCTAGCACAATTTCTAGGAGTGTCAATGTAAATAAACTGATGGCAATATTGGTAACTGAAGAAAGATCCATTTTTGTTCCAAGTTTATGATTCCATGGAGTAAGAGTAGCATAGTTTTTCTGGATCGCCACGTTTCGTCAGCGCCACCCCTGGGTGGGTGGTGCATCTTGTGGCATCTTTTTAACCCTGATGGTGTCTGACCCCAAGATCATTTGACCTGGCTATATTATTAGCAGATAATTTTTCCCAATATTAAAGGGGGCAGTTATGCGACGACCAATGGTGGCAGGAAATTGGAAGATGATGGGGACTCGATCAGAGGTTGAGGCTTTATCAAAATCAATTGTTGCAGGAGTTAGCGCTATTTCTGAGGTTGAAATGGCTGTATTTCCTTCATTTGTCTATCTTGATCACATTCAAAAAACGTTTTCTGGGACTCAGGTTGCTTGGGGGGCTCAAAATATTGCTAGCGAGCGCCAGGGGGCATTTACAGGAGAAGTCTCCGCTGAGATGGTGGCTGAGTTTGGATGTGAGTATGTACTCATTGGGCATTCAGAGCGACGCCAGTATTATGGTGAAACTGATCAGATTGTAGCAGTTAAGACCATGCGAGCGTTTGAAGCCGGTCTAAAGCCTATTATTTGCGTGGGGGAAACCTTGTCTGAGCGCGAGGCCGGGCGTACTTTTTCGGTCGTAGAGGGCCAGTTAGAGGCAGTATTGGCGTTGGAAAATAGTAATCAGACTCTTTATAATGCCGTGCTTGCCTATGAGCCAGTTTGGGCGATTGGCACGGGTAAGACTGCCACAGCGCAAGAAGCTCAAGCGGTTCATCAATGCTTACGTGAAAGGGTCGCCAAAAGGGATGAAAAGCTTGCTAAAGCCCTCAGAATCTTATATGGTGGCAGCGTTAAACGCGACAACGCCGCAGAGTTGATATCTCAACCTGATATCGATGGTTGTTTGGTTGGTGGGGCGTCGTTAGATGGTCAACATTTTTTGGATATAGCAAGTTTATGCAACAGATCATACTGATTATACATGTTTTAGCTTCGATTAGTTTAATTGCTTTGGTGCTTTTACAGCATGGTAAAGGCGCTGATGTGGGTGCTGCATTTGGTAGTGGGGCATCAAATACCATGTTTGGAAGTGCCGGGTCTACACCGTTTTTGGTGAAAGTGACCGGTGCGTTGGCGGCTGTATTTTTTATCACAAGCTTAGGATTAACCTATCTTGTTTCTTCTCATGTGAAAGGGCATGAGATGGTTACGCCGATCCATAAAACCATTGAATTACCTTCAGCTCCTACAACTGAAAGTCAAAAAAATGCAAAAGAATTGCCAGTCAAAGAAGCGCCTAAAAAGGTTCTTGATACACCGAATTAATTTTCCGGTGAGTGGTTCTAGATTATTAAGTTGCTTGGGATTATAGTATTTGTATTGTATGCGAGTTAGTAGATAGTGGAAGTTACCCGCGTATTTGGGAGCTTCTTTGAAGAGTAGAGTCAAATTATTTGACAGATATGCCGAAGTGGTGGAATTGGTAGACACGCTGCTTTGAGGGGGCAGTGGCCGTAAGGCCGTGTCGGTTCGAGTCCGACCTTCGGCACCAGAATCTAGCTAATAAAAGGGTATGGGATGTTAGAAAATTATTTGCCAATTTTAATTTTTTTAGGACTTGGCATTGTATTTGCGGTTGCACCAATGGCGTTAGGTGCTATTTTCGGTGCTCATAAACCTGATCAGGCTAAAAATTCTCCTTATGAGTGTGGCTTTGAAGCGTTTGAAGATGCTCGTATTCCTTTTGATGTTCGTTATTATCTTGTCGCGATTCTCTTTATTATTTTTGATTTAGAAACGGCTTTTTTATTTCCGTGGGGAGTCGCACTGCGTAAAATTGGTTGGTTTGGATTTATTGCCATGATGATTTTCCTAGGAGTCTTAGTGGTTGGATTTATCTATGAGTGGAAACGAGGGGCTTTAGAATGGGAATAGAGGCTGTACAATCTCAAGGCTTTATGCTGACCTCAGTGAATAAATTAATTGGTTGGGCTCGTAGTGGATCGTTGTGGCCTATGTCTTTTGGGCTTGCCTGCTGTGCCGTTGAAATGATGCATGCCGCGGCTTCCCGTTATGATCTTGATCGTTTCGGATTATTATTTCGTCCCAGTCCTCGACAATCAGATTTAATGATCGTTGCAGGTACTTTATGCAATAAAATGGC
>JAKORL010000103.1 GCA_029777855.1 Pseudomonadota bacterium | reverse complement strand
ATTGTCTAAGTTTAGCCGATAATTCTTGGTCTAGACTAAACTCTACTACATTGCCACTATAATCAAATACGGCTTTCCGATGTCTATCTGTCGGAATATTCAAGACTTGCCAACCCTCTAGTTTATCTCGCCAATATTGTAATAATCGATTCAATTTCTCACCCGTGAGGAACTCACGTTGCCAAACAGCATAGTCTTTATATTGCACCATCGAGGTTTTTTGAGCTGGCAAGTCTCCTTTCTGATACGCCTCATAATATGTTAATAAATTATTAGCAAAGATATCGAGAGACCAACCGTCAAATGCAATATGGTGCATATTAATTAAGATGTAACGACGAGACAAAACATTATAAAAATTTACTCGGATTGGATAATGTACAGACAAATCAAATTGTTCCATAATATCCGATTCTAATTTATTTTCGAATTCTTCTGTGGTATCGCAGCATATTTCATTGAAAGCAAGCCCCTTATGCAATACATTTTGGTAATAGCTCCCATCATCATTCCGTTGAATAACAGTGCGCAAAACCTCTTGCTCGTCCATAATTTTTGATAGAGCATATTTGATGTTTTTAATATCAACTAATTCCGAAAATTCCAACACGATGGGAATATGATAAGCATTATTTCCTGGATTATATTGCTCAATAAACCATAATCGCTCTTGTGCGAATGATAATGGCGGTTTAGACATTTTCGTTTTAGGAATTGTTATGACTTCTTCATTATTCTTCATAGCCAGAGAAAGATTATGAATGGTTTTATGCTTCAATAAATCAGCCACAGTGACAGTAATACCCGTCACACTTGTAATTTTATGCGCGATTTGAATAGCGATGATCGAATCTCCGCCTAAGGCAAAGAAATCTTTATCTATACTCACACTTTTGATATCTAGAAGTGATCCCCAAATCTTGGCGAGCTGAGATTGCAGCTCATTTTTAGGTTCTACGAATTCACTATCCATATTATCAAATTGCGGAATAGGTAGTGCGGCACGATCAATTTTTCCGCTTTTTTTCATCGGAATACTGGTAAGATTGATGAAAACACTCGGCACCATGAATTCTGGCAGCTGCGATGATAATTGAATTCGAATCTGATTTTCTGTTAGGCTATTCTCACTACAAAAATACCCAGCAAGATAGGTTTGTTCTGCTCCATTGATAACCCTCTTGTTGCAGACAACTACAGCCTGGGTAATATCCGGAATACTCATCATGCGATGTTCTATTTCAGAAAGTTCGACTCGGTATCCTCGTATTTTGATTTGTGTATCAGAACGCCCCAAATATTCAAGATTTCCGGACGGCAAATAACGAACTATATCGCCAGTTTTATATATTCTGTCATAACCATTTTCTATATCAACAGCATCTGCAAAGAAGTTCGGCAGAAAACGTTGTTCATTTTGCTCAAGGTTATTCAAATAACCTCGCGCCAAACCTTTTCCTGATATATATAATTCACCACACACGCCAATAGGAACAATCTGTCGCTGATTATCGAGTACATATAACTTAGTATTTTGAATTGGCCTCCCTATTATCTGTAGATCCTTTTCAACTTTTGTACTTGTGGCATAAATCGTCGCTTCGGTAGGACCATAGCAGTTATATAAATCGAGCTTGGCAGACCAATATTCACCTGTTTTATGATCGATAGCTTCACCACCATAGATTAATGCTTTCAGATCAGGATAATTTTTTCTTGGCAATTGCGCCAACATCACAGGAGGTACATAGGCATAATTGATTCTATGCGATGTAAGATAGTGAGACAATGCTTCGCTGTCTTTCAAACAGGATTCAGGTAACAAATGCAATTCAGCACCCTGAATTAAGCTAATGAATATTTCTGCAACGCTGTAATCGAATATATACGAAGTAAACTGTGTGATTTTATCCTGATGACTGAGAGCATAGATTTCTTTGATTGAATTGAGCGTATTTATCACAGAGTGGTGCTCGATCATAACTCCCTTAGGCACTCCAGTCGTACCCGAAGTATAAATTATATAAGCTAAATCAGTAGTTTTAGTATACGCTGAAAGATTATGTTGTTCTTCAGCATAGGTGAGATCGCATAATATCAATAAAGCTGAGCCACTGAGATTTGCAAGGTATGAATGCTCATACATTACCTCGCTCGTACTCAACAATATCTTAGCGCGAGTGTCTTGCAATATGTAGGATATTCGTTCCCGAGGATAACTCGGTTCAAGTGGAACATATGCCCCACCCGCCTTTAATACAGCAAGTATTCCTATAATCATCTCGATACCGCGATTCATGCATAATGCGATGGGAGTATCTGCACCCATCTCTTCGCCATTATTAAGCTGATACATTTTACGAATATGTCTTGCCAATTGATTTGCTTTTGAGTTGAGCTGTTTGTAACTCACTTTTTGACTGTTATATACGATTGCAGTGTTCTCTGGAACAATTTTTACTTGTTCCTCAAAAAGCTCATGTAACAATTTATCATCTTGATAGTCATTTTCAGTTGAATTAAACTGCGATAATATTCTGCTTTTTTCATTCTCAGACATATAGTCTATTTCACTAAGCTTCTGATTTGGGTCATTCAGGAAAGCGGCTGTTATGCCTTGTAAGTGGCCCGCAAGCTGCATGATAAACTCTTCAGTGAACATTTGACCATTGTATGTAAATTTTCCTTTAAATTCGCCTTGTGAGACATCATACATAAAGCTTAAATGATGTTCCGCATCACCATTACCAACTCCAAGACTCTCAATGTCTAAATTATCAAGCTCTAGACTCCTATCAATCAATGGAACCTCGGCGATAGAATTTAATGCACGGTGGTCTATGTGCATTTTGTTTAGTAATTTTAATATTGATGATTGCGTCAGAGGAATGTATTGATTATCAACTTTTCGTTGGTCACGAATTTTACCTAATAGATCAACAAATTTTTCATTATCATCACATTCAACAGACATAGGCATCGGAACAACATAAAATCCGTAAAGTTTATTTGCTCCTTTGGCGCGAATGTTTTGTGGATACCATAAACACAGACTTTCTTGACTAAAATATCGATATAGGAGGCACGAATATACAGCGCTCATGAATAAGAAAGGGGTCGTTCTCTGTTGCTTACAAAATCTCTTAATAGATTTTAATAAACTTTCGTTCCAGTTGAAGTAAAACATTTCCTTTTTATAGCCCACGGCAGTTCTTTGATAGTTCATCTCTATATCAATACTTTCGAGCTTGTTTACCCAATGAATTTTCGATAGATCTATCACTTCTTTGGGTATGCTATTGTAATACTCTAAATACACATTGGGATGCTGTCTAATAGAATCTAGCTTTTCCAGCTGATCTAACCCTTGATTATAAATAACAGATAAGGCGGACATTAAAATGCTACCACTCTGACCATCACAATTAATATGATGCGGCGCAAATACGAAATCATATTTATTTTCATCATATCTTACTAAAAGAAACAGGTGCAAATCTTCTTCATACAGCTTAAAACATTCTGTAAGTTTTTCTGAAATAAATGACTTTGCTTGCTTTTCAAGTTTCTTTTTATCTTCATTTGGATTTGGCGACCAAAGATCTACATACACACAAGATAAATCTTCTACTTTTTCTCCGATATACTGCATCACGCGACCGTCTTCGCTTTTTTTGATACGGACACGCAAGCTATCAAAATGATTTACTAGCTCTACTAGTGATTTTTGAAATTTTTTTTCATCTAAATTACCATTGATACAATATGAAACATAGCAATTGTAATTAATTGCATTCGGTTCTATTTCCCATGCAGCCAATAATTCAAGCTGTTGATCAGTTAAGGCAAAATACTCCTGATTTTCTTCAGAAACAAGAGTGATATTTTGTGTATCCATAGCATTCCCCGTGATTTGTTATGATAATATTATCAATACTAGCCCATATCGCCTATGAGTAAAATTTCGTGTAGATTCATCACGCAACTATCTTACAAGTGTTCTATGAGAAATGTCTTTTATGCAATCTTTTCATGATATATATAGGCTTGCGTAGTGAGTCTCCAACTAGCCTAGGCTACAGTGTTTCACATAATGAGCATGATTAATGTGTGCCTCATGTTTGAAAAAATCAACACTTTCTATTGTCAATGAAACCGTGACTGTGATAGCCTCTTCCTTCAAAATCAACTTATCTGGACTCAGTAAAAAATCAGGCAATATTTTTACCTTGCCAATTTCACTTCGAGTGTATTTAACGTTGTGCTTGCTCATATAGCCTACGGCTTTTCCGCCAATAACCTGCACCAAAAGTTAGAATTACAATATATAATATCTGTATCTCTATTTGACAATATCAAAGTATGGGCATTTTAATCATTTTGATGCGGCCTTACATATAAAATGCTACTTTTATCCTAAGCGCAAATGCGCGATACTAGAGCTTTTAATGCAGGTACAGATATGACTATAGCAGCCGTTTATTTACAGGCAAAAAAGGGCAAACCGATCGTGTCTGGGCATCCATGGGTGTTTCCTAAGGCAATTGCGAGCCACAAGGGAGCATTGAAGACAGGAGAGCTGGTGAGCGTCCATTCTAATGGCGGCGAGCTGATTGGGTGGGGTGTTTATAATGAACATTCACTTTATAGGGTCAGGGTTTTAGCCTATGCAGACGAAAAATTCTCTGAGCCTACACTTGAAGAAGTCGTAACTGATCGAATTCAAAATGCTATAAAGTTACGACAATCAATTGGGCTGCCAAATTTAGAAACCACAGCTTATCGACTCTTTAATAGTGAAGGCGATGGGTTATCAGGTGTCACCATTGATGTTTTTGGAGAAGTTGCTGTTGTTTCGAGCTCAGCGTATTGGGCTGAAGAAAACAGAAAACTAATTGAATCAACTTTGAATGCTTTGCAGTCACCAACAGAAATCATTTGGCTTAGCCAATCTAAAACACTGCAACAAGATGGTTGGAATAACTCTTCCAATTCTGTCAGCACAACTATTGCCCAAATCAACGAGACAGGAATTATTTATCAAATTGATTTTTCCCAAACCCAAAAAACAGGGCTGTATTGTGATCAACGCGAAAATCATCAACGGATTGCTGCTTTAGCCAAAAACAAACGCGTTCTTGATTTATATTGTTTTACAGGAGGGTTTGCACTTCACGCCGCGAAAGCAGGAGCAACAGAAGTATTAGGCATTGATAGCTCCGCTGCTGCAGTCAAACAAGCCACGCAAAATGCTGAATTAAATTCATTAAACAATGTAAAATTCGTTGAGGCCGATGCTCGAGAAAGTCTTGCTTTAGCTGCAGATTATGACATTGTCATTTTAGATCCCCCAAAATTAGTGCCATCGAGAAAGCATTTGGATCGAGCTGTACAACATTACCGGTTTTTACATAAAGAAATATTTAATCATCTCAAACCAGGCAGCTTATTGTTGACGTGCAATTGCTCTTCGGCCTTAGCCCTGGATCATTTTCTGCATATCATCGGTGAGTCAGCAAAATCATCTCATAGACATATCCGTATTTTAGGCACCTATGGCGCTGCCGCTGATCATCCTATGCTACCTGCTTTTCCTGAAGGTAATTATTTACAAGCAGTGCTTATAATAATAGATCATTAAAAAATATCTACACAGATATCACCACAGCTATTGATCATACTCTTGATTTAATAACGATGAGTAAATATACGTATTTTATTGTTTTTGTTAATTTAATAATATAACCATTACGTATATAAATTATTTTGAGCCAAGTGCCCAGGGCTACCTCATCGTCTATAACCTGCGTTTCAATGTCGCGACGCAGTCTTGAGCGAGAGTGCGATGCCAACATTGTGACAACGCCTGCTTTAGAACAGATGATGAATAGCCCCAGAGCATGTAAAATTTACTCCCTATCCATGGGGTATCCTATACGTAGAAACTACGCAGCTCTCAAATCTCGAGCAAATAAAATTATGCTAATTGCATAACAATATTTACCTTATGGCAAATAAAATATATATTTACATCGCTATCCTATTATTATGTTCATGCCAAAATTCAACCAGTTGTGATTTAGTATTCATACCCAGCTTGTCTTTGATGTTTCTTAAATGCTGCTCCACAGTTCTGTGAGATATCTCAAGTTTGATAGCAACACCTTTCATGGTATAGCCCTGAGCCACCATGGACATACATTCTTTTTCTCTAGAAGTTAATGTTATTTTAGACCCAAAGTCCTCGTGTTTTTCTGTCAAAACTAATTTATCTGGATTTTCGTACGCTTTATAATTTCCATAACCTTCTGTTATTAGAAGAGGAGAAGTGTATGTTGGTAGCATAATTAACCCATTATAATTACCATTCTCTATATACTCTCTACCTACATTCTCAAAATGCTGAATAAATCTCTCAAGAAATACTGCTGAATTAAAATAGAAATTCAAGATCGGCTCGCTCGATTTATCGGATCCAAAACCACACACTTTATAGTAATCCAATTCTCGAATTATGAAAAACAATATATGAAATAATCGACAGTCAGCAGCAACAGAGACAACCTTTTCATATTTTTCAGCAGCAACTTCAGAGCCCAGTGGCAAAGGCATATGATGTGAAAAATAGGCTATTTTCAACCCAAAAGAGGAATATAGGTCAAGTTCTGCTCGGGTAGGATGAAGTTCATCAACTGCCCAATTTATTAATACATTTGGAGTTGAACTCAAAAAAAGAGCCTTGCCATTATCATAAAAACGTTCGTATACAAAAAAACTGACGGGTGTTTTTTTAAATAAGGGATAACATATTATATTGACATCGTCATAATGTGCGTTTGTAAATCTACTTAATTCTGTGGTATCCATTACTTCACCCTATAATCACATCATTCAACCGAGATAGGTATGCCACAATTCCACCAATTGACTTTTAGTATTGAGGCCTAATTTATCTTTGAGATTTCGCAAATGTTGCTCGACTGTTCTATGTGATATCCCTAGTTTAATTGCTGTGCTTTTCATCGTATATCCAAGCGCTATTAAACTCATACACTCTTTTTCTCTTGGAGTAATTTCAGAAAATGGATCGACCGTTATTAGATCGAATTCTTTGTTTGCAGGTAGAGGGAGCTCAAACTCGACGATATCCATGATGAGCTTATCATGATAGGTTGGCAAATTAAATTTGCTATATTCTAGCTGTGAGTCTATGTATTCCTTCGAGTGAAGCTCAAAATATTTAAGGAATTTTTCAAGATTGGGGAGCGCATTCAAATAATAATTAATCATTGATTTATTATCATTTGTCACTCCAAATCCGCAAGTGACATAATAGCCTTCGTAACGCTCTACTAAATACAACCGGTGGTAAACGCCATGGTCTAGTGAATAGGCTAAGTTCCTTTCATATTTTTCATGGGATACTTCACCTATACCTGGTGGAAGACTTGTGGCAACAGATAGAAAACAAGCTTTCTGATTAAAAAGGCTAAACAGTTGAAATTCTTCAAAGGTCGGCAACAAATTTTCTTGTACGGTCTTAACGGAAAAATCAGGAGACATAGTAAAGGCAATGGCTTCCCCATTATCATAATACCGAATGTAATCAACATACTTTATCGGGGTGCTTTTGAATAATGGATGACATATTTTAGACAAATAGTCATAGTTAGCATTTAATATACTACTAACAACTTCTTTCGATGTCGCATTTAATGACAAGATAAATCCCCGCAATATTAACCAAAGTGATTGAGGTTAACCCACTGCGAGCGAGATAAATTATAATAATAAAGTGAAAGCACTGATAAAATCAGGTATTTTTTACATCGCACTCTCAATATTGCCCGCTCAAGACATATTCTCATTTTTACTGATATTTGCAAGTGTCGCCATACGTAATTACTACGTAGTAGAGTTTACGTGGTAGTTAGTACTCCAAGATCCAATATTGACAAGGAAATTGACCAGCCCAACCCA
Organism: Pseudomonadota bacterium; assembly: GCA_029777855.1. GTDB lineage: Bacteria > Pseudomonadota > Gammaproteobacteria > JAIEPX01 > JAIEPX01 > JAIEPX01. Next base: position 32,485 of record JAKORL010000103.1, on the reverse strand, counting down.
ATAATGCGAATTAAATCCAATACACAAAAATAAACAAGAATAACCACACGACGTCTACAAAGTGCCAATACCAAGCCACTGCTTCAAAAGCAAAATGATGGGCTGGTGTAAAATGGCCTTTAAGAATTCTGCCAAAAATCACAATGAGCATAATAGTACCCAAAGTAACGTGCAGACCATGGAATCCCGTCAACATAAAAAAGGTATTTCCATAAGCACCTGCATCAAGTCGCAACCCTTTCTCCATGTAAGCTTCACCATATTCTACGCCCTGCATGATCAGAAACGAAATACCTAATAAAATCGTTGCCAACTGAGCAATCGCAAGCTGCGTTCTTTTCTTTTTCAATAATCCCCAATGCGCGATTGTGATGGTTACACCGCTGGTGAGTAAAATCAGTGTATTCAGCGCAGGAACACCCCAGGTATTCATGACAGAGTGTGGAGCCGTGAATTCATTAGGATTAGGGGTTGCTAATAATGGCCATTTCGCTACAAAATTAGGCCATAATAATACGTGCGTAAGATCGCCGATACCTTCACCACCTAGCCAAGGCACTGAATAAACTCGTATGTAAAATAATGTTCCAAAAAATGTTGAGAAAAACATAACTTCAGAAAAAATGAACCAGATCATTCCCCAACGATAAGATTTTTCCACTTGCTCATTATTGAGTAAGCCCGCTTCGTTTTCCCTGATCACCGTTCCAAACCAACCAAAGATCATGTAAATAATGAGCATAGCCCCTATGCCAAAAAGCACAGTGCCAAAATGGTTGCCATGGAGCCAGTTTGCTAAACCAAATAGCAAGCAAAAAATGCCAGCCGAGCCCACAAGTGGCCATTTTGATGGCGGTGGTAAGTAATAGCTACCTTTAGTATGTGAAGTCATTATCTATCCTCTCATAAATGCCCTTGGTTCGACTCAATCACTTGTGCATGTGATTTCGTCACATCAAATAACGTATAAGCCAACGTAATGGTATGAATATTTTTAGGCACATTTTTATCGATGTGGAATAATAATGGCCAATCCATCTCTTCCTGCCCCTTCATTTTTTGCTGGGTAAAACAAAAACACTCCGTTTTTTTCAAATATTTAGCCGCTCCACTCGGCGTTACACTCGGAATAGCCTGAACAGTCATTTCATGATCTGTATTATTCCTCGCAAAATAAGCAACAGCTTTATTTTCGCCAGGATGCATCCGTACGGTTCGCAATCGAGGTCTAAATTCCCATGGAATATACGCATTCGTAGTTGCTAAAAATTGAACCGTAATAACTCGGCTCTCATCTATTCCAGTATCATCTAAAACAACTCGCCCACTCGTTTTTCCATTAATACCAAGTTGCTTACACAAAACATTGTACAATGGCACCATGGCATAACCAAAACCAAACATCATCAGCACAAAACTTGTCAGAGCAATAACTAATCGCCGTTGTTTTTTTTCACGTAGAAATTGAAAATCATTTTTCATGGTGGTCTGAAACGTCCCACGCCTCGTGACTGGACGCTTCCTCTACGAATACCGGTGGCGTTAAAAATGAGTGATAGGGCGGCGGTGATGGCAGTGTCCACTCAAAACCATGCGCCCCTTCCCAAACTCGCTTAGTTGCTTTTTTACCTTTTCCTCTAACTGTTTGAATAATGTTGTACAAGAATATTAAATGAGAGAATCCGAAAATAAACGCACCAACCGTTGCGATCTGATTAAAATCGGTAAACTGCAATGCGTAATCTGGAATTCGTCGAGGCATTCCTGCCAAACCAAGAAAATGCATTGGGAAAAAAGTAATATTTAAAGAAATGGTAGACAACCAAAAATGCAGTTTTCCAAGTGTTTCATTATACATATGACCTGTCCACTTAGGGATCCAATAATAAACCGCTGCGATTGCAGAGAATATTGCACCAGGCACTAACACGTAATGGAAATGAGCCACCACAAAATACGTATCTTGATATTGGTAATCAGCTGGAACGATCGCTAACATTAATCCTGAAAATCCCCCGAGGGTGAACATAAATAAAAAGGCTATAGCGAACAACATCGGTGTTTCAAATGTAATCGACCCCTTAAATATTGTTGCAACCCAGTTAAATATTTTAATTCCTGTAGGCACAGCAATAAGCATCGTTGAATACATAAAAATTAATGCAGCCTGAATTGGTACACCGGCTGTAAACATATGATGCACCCACACAATATAGGACAAAAATGCGATAGCGGCCGTTGCATACACCATGAAATGGTATCCAAATAATTTTTTGCGACTAAAGGTCGGTAGTATTTCTGATATCACACCAAAGGCAGGGAGGATAAGAACATATACTTCAGGATGACCAAAAAACCAAAACAAATGCTGGAATAAAATGGGATCACCACCTCCCGCTGCATCAAAAAAGCTTGTACCGAAATGTCTATCAGTAAGCATCATCGTTACCGTACCAGCAAGTACTGGCATGATGGCCAATAATAAAAAGGCTGTAATCAACCAAGTCCATACGAACATCGGCATCTGCATCAATTTCATACCCGGTGCACGCATATTTAATATTGTCGCAATAATATTGATCGAGCCTAAAATAGAAGACATACCCATAATGTGTATGGCAAAAATCATAAAATCTGTACTAGGCGGGCCGTATTTTGTTGATAAAGGCGCGTAAAAAGTCCACCCATAATTTGGCGCAGAACCTGAGATAAAAAATGTGCTGAGTAAAATTGTGAACGCAAAAGGTAATAACCAAAAACTCCAGTTATTAAGTCGGGGCAATGCCATATCAGGCGCACCTAACATCATAGGTATTTGCCAGTTAGCCAAACCTACAAATACTGGCATTACAACACCAAATACCATGATTAATCCGTGCATGGTTGTCATTGTATTAAAAAAATCCGGAGCAATTAATCGATGTCCTGGAAGGAATAATTCAGAACGAATCAATAATGCCATTGCTCCAGCCAATAAAAAGTTAACCATCGCAATAGTGAGATAAAGTGTACCAATATCTTTATGGTTCGTTGTAAAAACCCAACGTTTAACAAAACCTAAAAAACCAGGTTCTTGATGTGCACCGTGATCATGATCATCGTCATGATGTTTAGATACTCTAGTTGGTGTCATACTTTTTACTCCGTAAATTAATCTCTACTTAGCGGTTTCCGCTGAACATTAAGCGACCACCCAAAGGTGAAACACTGGGGATATATTTAAGCGTGATAAGCACATCTCCCCCCGAACCAGTCTTTTTACAATGGGCCTATACCCCTTCCATAAAAATTGTCGTCTCTAATTACTGCTTGCTTTTCGAGCTGCAGCAACTTCACTTGGCTGAACAAGCCCACCCGCAGCTTTACCAAATTTCGCTTGATCGTCATTACCCCAAGAATTTCGTTGATAGGTAACAACGGCGGCAATATCTTTATCGGTTAATTGCTCACCGAATGCTTGCATCGCAGTACCTTTTACACCGTGCAAAACAATAGATAATTGCTTCGCTACATCACCCGTAACAATTTTACTGCCTTTTAACGCAGGAAACGCAGGAGGCATTCCCATCCCTGTTGCTTGATGACAGACAGTGCATGTTGCGCCATATACTTTTTGACCTGCTTCCATTAGCTCTGCTTTAGTGAGCGGTTTATTTTCTTCAAGCGCATTGGCTTGTTTTAATGCAACACCTTTTTGTTCAGCAACCCATTTTTTATAATCTGGTTCATCTAATGCAACGACAACAATAGGCATAAAACCATGCCCAACTCCGCACAATTCTGCACATTGCCCACGATAGGTACCGGGCTTTTCTATTTTTGCCCAGGCTTCATGAATAAACCCAGGTATTGCATCTCGCTTAACACCCAATTCAGGCACCCACCAAGAATGAATAACATCATTCGCTGTGACTAAAAAGCGAATTTTTTTGTGTGTAGGAACAACAATGGGCTTATCCACTTCAAGCAAATAATTTTCACCTTTTGGCGCTTTACCTTGTATTTGATCTTGTGTGGTTGCTAGATTACTAAAAAAGCTAATATTCTCGTCGAGATAATCATATTTCCACTTCCACTGATAACCTGTGATTTTGATATTAAGGTCAGCATCACTGTCGTCTTCCATAAGCATCAGCACGCGAGTCGCCGGAATAGCCATAGCAATCAAAATTAAAAAAGGGATAATTGTCCAAATTAATTCTACTTTTAAACTCGAGTGAAACTTCGCCGCTACATGACCTTGAGATTTGCGATGATTAATTAATGCATAAATGAGCACGCCAAACACAAGAATTCCAATTGCAACTACAATCCAAAAAATTGTCATATGCAAGGTATAAATTTCTCTGCTAATAGGTGTGACGCCCACAGGCATATTATATTTGGAAGCAAAAGCGGAACCCACTCCACACAGGAGCAACATCCAGCTCATCCATCTACAGCATTTGCGAATAATTGTATGCATCACTTACTTCCTTTCTGTATCTACCAAAGCAAATAATCGCCGGATGATTTACTTTGTTGAACCATATATTTCACTGCAGCAATAATATCAGTATCTGAACAATCATAGCAGGCACCACGTGCAGGCATACCACGATATCCTTTTATTGAGTGCGTGACGAGAATGTCAAAATTCTTATCGATTAGTGGAGCCCAAGCTTTTTGATCACCTATTTTTGGCGCCCCCAATTTCCCGGCATCATGACAAATGCCACATACTTTGTCATACACTTGTTTACCCAATTCCAAAGTTGCTTTAGGTAATTCTTTAACTGGCTTAGTCGGTTTTTGTTCACCACTTGCTGCTGCATCCCCGATCATATAATCAACAGCATTATGAATATCTTCATCACTGCATGTCATGCAGGTACCTTTTGCTGGCATGGAACCAAAACCCTTTATTGCCAAGTGGTACACTTTTTCTTTCCCAGAGGCTAAGCGAGGAGCCCATGCCGCTGCATCACCTAATTTAGGCGCTCCGCCTGCACCTGTTGAATGGCATGCCTGGCAATATTTATCATAAATTTTCTTGCCAACTTCACTCGCAGAACCACTCACCTTCTCAACAGGAGGCGTTTCACTTTTAACAGATTTAAGATAGGTTGCTATAGCAGTAAGATCATTTTCACTCAACAACGACAAACTATCATGATTCACTTCTAACATTGGCTTAGCGGCTAAAGTACCTCCTCCAATACGATGATCATGCAAAAATACATCGACTATTTCTTTGATATCCACTTGAGCTAAAGCCTTAGCATTGATTCCTGGGGCAATATAGCCCTCGATCACACCACCCCCTAAATAGTATTTCATCTTTGGGGCACCCAGGAAATTCAATGGTGAATGACACATTCCGCAGTGTCCTGGCCCTTGCACCAAATAGGCCCCTCGATTCCATTGTTCAGAATGGGCAGGATCATGTTGATAATCACCTTTTCTGAAAAACAATGTTCGCCAAAACAACTGCCCAAAACGCCAGCGAAACGGAATCGGCATATCGGGCTCAAGGTTAACCTGTACCACTGCAGGCACAACATCCAAATAAGCCTTTATCGCCAACACATCGGCATCTGTCATTTTGGTAAAGGATGTATAAGGGAAAACAGGAAAATAATACGAACCATCTGGCGCAATACCATGCTTCATGGCACGTAGAAAATCTTTATCTGTCCAATTTCCTATACCCGTATCTTTATCGGGCGTAATATTGGGTGAATAAATAGTCCCAAAAGGCGTAATTACAGGCAAACCACCGGCAAAGGGCTTTCCACCTGGTTTCGTATGGCAAGCAATGCAATCACTTGCTTTAACAAGATATTCTCCAAGCTGGATTTTCTTGGCCTGTACCGCATCTGGTGCGATAACAGTAGGATACACAGGATATTCCATGGCTTCAGCAGCAAGCACTTTCGTAGCCATAAAACTACCAAAAAGCGCTAAATAGCCGGCTCGCCTTAAGTAATTAGATAAGCTGACCTTTTTATTCACACTCATTTTCCCTACTAATTATCTTCAAAAGAGGGCGTATGATATAGGCTAAGGCTGTTAAGAATCAATAGATTATTCCAAAGTGGCACGACTAACTACGAAATTCAATCTTACTTACCAAATCAACGTTTGTTAAAACAATCGTCTGCCCAGAAAACAGAACAGGAAAAACATGAAATACCAATAATTAACTAGCATTTTTTATCGTAACTTAGCCCTGTTTTTTCATAACTACCAACAACTAAAGATGCGACACCATTGATGCCATTGATAAATTGCAATGACTTGGGAATAGAAACTGTACGCTGGCCAGATAGTTGCTTTGCTAGTGTAAGGCTTTGCTCCTCGACACGATCAGTTTCGGGATGCTGGGCAGCGGGTAATTTGTCTTTGAATTTTTCGTGAGTGAGGACAGTGGCAGCTGCCACCGGGCTGAGCTCGTTAATTTTTTTAAGCTCTTCGGGAGTAAACGTTTCTACAGGGGAATTGTCTATCAGAATTTTCTGAAGGTCGGTATCTAACTGGTTCTGGCTATATTGACCAATTACTACAGTGATACAATCTAATAATCCTGACAGAAATGACCTATCACGACTTATTAATGTTACCACACACTCTATTAATGCATCTGGCTTTTTTGAGAATTTAGTTCGTAATTCTATGTCAGAAATAATATCGACGATGAGCTGAGGTTTTTTCATTATTATTTTTTCAGCCAATTCAGGGCAAGACGTCATTAGCCGTGAAACTTGTTCAGGTGTAATTATGTCGACAGCAGCTTTATCTAAAATAAACTGTTCATGCATACTGGCTTTTTGAGCTGTATCAATTTCAGTGAGAAAAGCATCAAATCGACACGGATTTTTCAGCAGTGCTTCACCAAAAGGCGTTTTATTTTTTGCAAAAGTTGGGCGTAAGGTTAAAGAATCGCACTGTGCGATATCAGCAATAAGGTCATCCAAACCACTTTCATTTTGTTGAACCAACCATTCTTCAAAACCCATAGCGTGCTTATGCTTTCCCGATTGCCACTCTAATCGCAATTTGAATACAGGACTTATTTCTGCTAATTTACTTTTTTTATCTTCAAAAAATTCTGCGTACCAACTTGGAAAAAGCCAACAAAAAAAACTGTCTATAAAATTTAAAGCGTAGGGATCAAATTGAACCCAATACTCAGGATTACGCGCAATTAAATAGGCTTCTTGATTCGTTAATGGATTTGATTTTGATAATTTCTTAAAGTGGCCGATCAAATTACCATGAGTCTTGATAGCCTGATCAATTTTAATACGAGCATGGAGCCATGGATGATGCGATTGAAAAACTGCTTCCTCTTCTTTTTCGGGATGACCGACCAGATTAAACAAATAATCATCTCGAGCAATAATAGCTTCGAATCGAGAATTAAAACTTTGTTGATTTCCGGGTCTATTAGTATTTTTTTCCAGTAATATTCTTACCTGACCAGAGGTTAGCCTACACTTTTCTCGAACCACATCGTTATAGAGCAAATAAAAGAGTTGATTGCCTTCATCTTTGCCGGTCCTCTGAAAATCGCCGTTCAAAATACTCATTTTTTCTCTTAAATGCTCGACCACAGGTCCTTGTATATTTTTTACTGCCCTCATTAATTCAAAAACAAAAATTTCATCCTTCTTCATGATCTGTAGAAATTTTTCTCTCAAACCCTTAACACCTAAAGACATCCAAATATTTTTTAATCGTTTTACTTCATCGGGCATCTTTTTGGATACAGAAGATTTGATTTCTATGGCATCGAGTAATTTCGAACTTGCACGAAAAGGTATTAAAGGTAATTTCCCATTCTTTACTTTTATAGGAGGAAAAATATCATAGGATTTTACAGGCTTTTCAATAGCTTGTTCGAATAATTCACTCAATTTTTCATCAAATGCCTGATCATTAGCATCAGAATGGTCTTCGAGAACTAAAAAACAAAATAATTGCGAAAATAATGTATTATGTTTTAAAAACCTCAAAAATGCCGCCTGATCCTCTGGATCAAAAAAATCTGCACACAACAACAATGCCTGACTAATTGCACTTAATGTAAGCGGACCGCTAGGCGATTCAGGACTATCCATAATCGAAAACCAGATAGATTGCGCTGCTTTTTTCACTGAATACTCATCGCCTGAGCTAGAAAATAACTTTTGATACAATTTTTTTATTGCACGCCCTGTTCTTTGGAGATTTGTATCACCAAACCAATAACCTGCTTCTACAGCCAAACACACATCGATTTGCAATTCTGCTTTCTTATCAACTGCCATTGCCCGTCCTCTTGCCCACCATTTTCTATATATCATGGCATACTAACCGATTTAGTCGGTTCTATTCAATGATAAGGCGAATACTAGTACCGATAATGATCGGGCTTGAAAGGGCCTTTAACATCAATCCCTAAATATTGGGATTGAGTTTCAGTTAGTTTAGTAAGCTGAATGCCCAATTTTGACAAATGCAGACGAGCCACTTTCTCGTCCAGAATTTTTGGAAGAACATACACCCCAACGGAATACTTTTGGCGATTTTGCCAAAGTTCAATTTGTGCGAGCACCTGATTAGTGAATGAGGTAGACATAACAAAACTTGGATGTCCGTTAGCACAACCTAAATTCACTAAACGACCTTCAGCTAGCACAATAATTCGTTTTCCATCGGGAAAAATAACATGATCTACTTGAGGTTTAATTGATTCCCAAGGATAATTTCGCAATGAAGCCACATCGATTTCTGCATCAAAATGACCTATATTACAAACAATGGCTTGATCTTTCATTTGCAACATATGATCGTGAGTTATAACTTTAACATTACCCGTTGCGGTAATAAAAATATCGGCAATAGGCGCCATCGCATCCATCGTATTAACTTCAAATCCTTCCATTGCCGCTTGCAGAGCACAAATAGGATCAATTTCTGTAATGACTACTTTCGCACCAAATCCTCGTAAGGCTTGTGCACAACCCTTACCCACTTCACCATAACCAGCAACGACCACTTTTTTACCTGCAATCATCGTACTCGTTGCGTGTTTAATTCCATCAATTAATGATTCGCGACAGCCATATAAATTATCGAATTTTGATTTTGTGACAGAATCATTTACATTGAATGCGGGTATTTTTAATGTGCCATTTCTAGCCATTTCGTACAGTCGATTAACGCCTGTTGTTGTTTCTTCTGAAACACCTAAAACATCTTTTAATAATTCAGGATATTTTTCGTGCATGAATCGAGTTAAGTCGCCTCCGTCATCGAGTAATAAATTAGGCCGCCATCCGTCTGGTCCTAATATAGATCTTTCAATACACCACCAATAGTCAGCAATACTTTCACCTTTCCAAGCAAAAACTGGAATTTGTGAAGCAACCATCGCAGCAGCCGCATGATCTTGAGTCGAAAAAATATTACACGAAGCCCATCGAACTTCAGCACCCAAATGAATTAATGTTTTCATCAGAACTGCTGTTTGAATTGTCATGTGCAAACAGCCGGTAATTCGTGCGCCTTCAAGTGGTTTAGATTCACCATATTCTTCACGTAATGCCATTAATCCCGGCATTTCTGTTTCTGCAATAGCAATTTCGCGGCGCCCTAATGCCGCGAGCTCTAGTGACGCAATTTTATAATCTTCCATAAGAGTTTGCCTTAATACTTAAAGCTTTCATGCAATAACAAAAAACAATTGATAGTTAATATACTGAAATTATAGCAGTATATTGATTAATCAGTGGTTTAATATGGAAGTGTAATATTAGAGAGATATCTTACCGGTCTGTTCCCACGTAAATGTGGGCTCAGTACGACCAAAATGGCCGTAGGCCGCTGTAGGACGATAAATAGGTCGCAGTAAATCGAGGGTTTTTATGATGCCGCCCGGGGTGAGATCAAAGTGTTTTCGAATAAGCCCCTCAAGCTCAAGATTAGATAACCGACTCGTTCCGAAAGCATTAACCATGACAGAGGTGGGTTCCACAACCCCAATCGCATAGGAAATCTGAATCTCACATCGCTCGGCTAGACCAGCTGCCACAATATTCTTCGCGACGTAACGAGCCATATAAGACGCTGAACGATCCACTTTGGAGGGATCCTTACCTGAAAAACAACCACCCCCATGATGAGCCATACCACCATAGCTATCCACGATGATTTTACGTCCTGTTAACCCGCAATCCCCCATAGGACCACCGATAACAAAACGACCTGTGGGATTAATAAAATAACGGGTTTTACTATCAAGCCATTGAGCTGGAATAACGGGCTTGATGATCTCTTCCATAACCCCTTCAACGACTGTCTGATGGTTCGCATCGGGATCATGCTGGGTTGACACGACAATAGCGTCAACACCGATGGGCTTATTATTTTGATATCGAATAGTCACTTGGCTTTTGGCGTCAGGCCTTAACCAGGGCAACTTTCCAGATCTGCGAACCACCGACTGCTGCTTCATTAATCGATGTGCGTAGGTAATAGGAGCCGGCATAAGGACGTCAGTTTCGTTAGTGGCATAACCAAACATCAATCCCTGGTCACCCGCACCTAGTTGCTTATCCTCTCGACGATCAACGCCTAATGCAATATCAGGGGATTGCTTACCAATTGCAGTTAAAATCGCGCATGAATCGCCTGTAAATCCATAATCAGGATGGTTATAGCCAATCTCGTTGATCACACCGCGCGCAATAGCTTCTATATCCACCCAAGCTGTGGTTGTAACTTCACCAGCCACTAACACCATGCCCGTTTTAACCATCGTTTCGCAGGCTACACGTGAGTGGATATCACGGCGAATAAGCTCATCCAAAATAGCGTCTGAAATTTGATCAGCGACCTTATCGGGATGTCCTTCAGACACGGATTCAGATGTAAAAAGTGAGATATCAGTCATAAATTGCATTCATTTTGATTAATTCATTGAATACCATTCTGGCACTCGAACCCATAAATTGCAAGGTGGAAAGCCTAATTTGGTAACGGGGAGAAATGCTGATTAAGAATTTCAAAATTGATTGTTGAGAGGGATTATGAGTGTTTAAATCGAGGTTTGGTGGCATGGAAGCTGATAATATGTTTTTCCAATGGGGAGGGGAAAATGACGCTTACCAACTTCCTGCCTGAGTGTCAAGATACTAAACTTGATCAACAAAGTCATTAGACAAACGCCTATTTCGGATTGCGATATTGTCTATCCATTTCCTGCGTTCCGGCTGAGCCACAGCATAAATTACTACTCTGAATCGCTTATACTTATACTGCAAAGCAAGTATTATTGAAAGCAAATTTACCGGTAAAAGGTAAATCATGAGCATTCCACGCACAAATAGGGGTTTATAATTGATGAATATTTCATGCAATTTATGAAGAGAAACAGGCTGTCCTTTGCTGATTAAAACCAATGAAATCACGCCTATGCCTATCAAGATTGCGATCATCATCAGCGAACCCGCGATCATTGCATGACGTCGAGCAATGGTATGAGCAATACGCCAATTGGGTTTTATTTCACGCATTTGCTACCTATTAATGACCTAAAATATTTCGGTAGGATAACGCTTCTGTGACGTGTTGAGAAGCAATTAATTCTTGAGACTCCAAATCAGCGATTGTACGAGAAACGCGCAATAAACGGTGATAACTGCGTGGCGACATCCCAAATTTTTCTATCGCCCCTTCCAACACTTCCCGAGCCTCGCTCGATAATTGGCAATAGTCCGCTAGCTTATTTTGCTCCAAGGCACTATTGGCGCAACCCTGGCGCCCGTCTTGAAGAGCACGAGCCTGCTCTACTTGAAGACGTACCTCTACACTTGTAGGACCATTATTTTCACGTTGGACCAGTGTACTTGTTGGCACGGGCCTGACCAACACATGCAAATCAATTCGATCCAAAAGCGGACCAGAAATTTTATTTTGATAGCGCTCTATTGATGACGGGGTACAGCGACATTCATGTTGATGATCACCCAGATAACCGCACGGACAGGGATTCATAGCCGCAATGAGCTGAAATCGAGCCGGATAACTTACGTGGCCTGCCGCACGAGCAATTGTTATTACCCCATTTTCCAAGGGCTCTCGCAAAGCTTCCAACACATCTCGCCTAAACTCAGGCAACTCGTCCAAAAACAAGACCCCGCAATGCGCTTGAGAAATCAAACCGGGTTTTGGAATTTTTCCGCCACCCACTAAAGCAATACTGGAACTGGTGTGATGCGGAGCGCAATAAGGCGGCTGACGCCAACGCGAAGCATTAACACCCCCATACGCCAACGAGTGGATAGCCGCTACTTCTAAAGCTTCAGGCTGACTCAGCTCAGGGAGCAACCCAGGCAAACAGTGGCTCAACAGCGACTTCCCAGTTCCAGGAGGGCCAACCATCAATAAACTATGGACCCCTGCAGCTGCTATGGCCAAAACTCGCTTAGGTTGATAATGGCCGCAAACATCCGCTAAATCGGGACTGGCTTGGATTGTCATCTTCACCGTCGGACTGGGTGGTTCGTGAAGATTCAGCAACACCTTTCCTTCCAGATGCTGGCACAACTCCAACAAAGTCTCGCAAACATAGACTTTATTATCCCCAAGCAATATCGCTTCCGCCGCATTCTGAGGAGCCACAACCAAGGCCCTACCCTTCGCGCTGGCTGCGATGGCAGCCGACAATATTCCGGAGACCGGCCTTAGCTCCCCTGATAATCCCAACTCTGCCACAAACTCATACTCAGCAAGACCTCGCAACGGCACTTGCTGAGACGCCGCCAAAATACCCATCGCAATGGCTAAATCGTAACGACCGCCTATTTTAGGAATATCCGCTGGGGCTAAATTCGTTGTAATGCGTTTTCGTGGAAATTCAAATTGACTGTTCATCAACGCACTGCGAACACGCTCTTTACTTTCATTTACCGCAGTTTCAGGTAAACCAACAATTGTAAAACGAGGAATCCCCCCGGTTAAATGCGTTTCAACAGTTACTTGCGGTGCAGAAATACCCACCTGAGCACGAGTGTATATAATAGGGGCATTCATAATATTACTTTTTCGTTTTTTTCTTCTTTTCAGGTGTTTTTACACCCAATAATTTTTCTAACTCATCCACTTTTTTTCGCGTTCGCTGCAACACAGCAACTTGTGCATCAAATTCTTCTCGAGTCACTAAATCGAGTTTACTAAAGGCTGATTTTAAAATAGTGTAGAAATTTTTCTCCACATCATCACACGCTTGTCGAACCCCTTTTGGCAAAGCCTTTGCCAGCTTTTTACTCAAGTCATCAAAAAAATGAGCGTCAAACATATCTTACATCTCCATAGTGGGTCTTAAAATATGGAGTTTAGATCAAGTTTAGAAAAAAGAATATCCGTAGTGCGATAAATTACTCTTAAAAAAACTAACACAGGGTGATTACACTATTCATCCCATTTTTTTCATTCACGTCTCCAACGACATCAAAAATTGATTTCTCAGACATCAGATCGTGAATATGCTCATTGCTTATACCCTTGTAAGACAACAATAATGCAAGACGTACCGCATGTAAGGCTCTTAATTTTTCTACCGTATAACACAGTAATTTAGGATTTTTCATGCCAATAAATCGCATAAAAACGTCATCAGGGAGAAGATTTAATGTCATCGCCAAATCGTGACCATGACTATGAAATAAGGCATAATAATGCCCTGTTTCAACATGGTGGTTATCAAAGGTATCAGCTGAAGTATTTTGCCTGTATGACTCCACACTAGAAGACAGCGAAGCACGAAGCTCTTTAGGAGACTCTACTACTTTTTCAGCAACATCAGAGCCCAAAAAAGCGTTCAATGTTTGGTGTGTTTCAACAACTTTTGCATCAATTTGACGTGCCGTTTCGTTTTCTCTTGCTCGTTCCGCCTTTTCTATATTACTACGCCTGAGCATATCTCTCTTGTGTATTAAGCTCACTAAATAGGCCATAGAATCTTGTTTAACAGGTTTACATTCATCGGCCCTAGACTGGTCACCTAGGCCATAGTTAGAATTACAAGGGTCGTTTTGACCATTCCGAACTCCACGCCTACTATCTACAATTGTCGCTGCATCTCGTTTCTTCATCGCCTCTCGCCTCTTAATCTTTTAATATAGGTAATTTTATTTTTATTCTTTCATTATATAACACAAAACTTAAGATAATATTAGCATTTAGGGGCTCAGATCTTGATCTGATCCCTTCATAATTAGTTACAATAATGATTGTAACTGGTTATAAACTTGGACTGTGAGTGATAATAGGAACTTAAAGATATCAGCCACAATTACGCGGCAGTGCTTTAAGTTAAACCCGACCTCTAATTTCCACACCAAAATAGGAAAAGGCAAAATGGTGTGGAATTTTGTCCATGATTTTGCACACCATTTTGCCTTTTCCTATTTTGGTGTGCGAATCCTGGACCTGATGCTTAGCTCTTTAACCCAGGGGGCTCTTTGGTAGTAGAATCTGACGATCAGCGAGTGAAAACCGCCATGCTATGGGAATCTAGGCTGCTAGGCCGGTGGCAGACCGTCGAACATCATGATACTAGCACTACGATAATCATCAACCCAACAAGCGCGACTTGCCATATGAACCAGCGCGTTAGGCTTTAAAGCTGGATCGTTATCCAAGGATCCAGCGGGAACCTGCAATACTTTGCCACCCATAATTCGCGCAGGCAGAGGAGAGCCACACGTGCTACAAAAAGTATGACCGTGCCTTGTATTAGGAACTGAATATTGCCGAATTTTATCTTCACCGCTTAAGATGTTAAGCGTCGCTGTGGAACTGAACAAATTCGCTGAATGCGCAGATCCTGAATCTTTTCGACAACGACTGCAGTGACAAAGAAAAAAATGGTCTAGATGACCTTCGATGTTAAAAGAAACATCGCCACATAAACAACTACCACTGTAGTGATTTAGCACTTCTGAATCAGACATGGACACCTCGTTAGTTAAAGAAAAAGTATAACAGGAAAAAATTTAGGCTCATAATAACACGTTCTCACTGAAGCATTTATTTTCATCGCTTCACCCAATTTCAGAACTTTCTTTGAAGAACGTCACTCAAAGCTATTAGTTTTTATTCAATCAGCGATGCGAATCTTTTCTGAAAAGGATTTGACTCCATAGGATTCAGATCTTTGTTTGCTCTCTTAACATAACAACTAGGAAATTTCTTCATAGATATTGTTAATGTCACGATAGTTAATCAATTTTACACCTGATATTATTTGTGACTGCTCACCAGAATAAACTAAATAGCTATTGTTTATTCGATCACCAACAAGTTTTTTGAAATAATTCACACCTCGCAAAAACGATGTATCGAAAGTCTTTGCAGATTTAATCTCAACAGGCGTGAGCAAATTGCCCTGCTTTATTATTATATCCACTTCATTTTGTTCACTATCCCGAAAAAAATATAAGTTGGGCTCAAGTCCACGGTTATGACGATATTTATATAACTCCATTACAGCTAAATTTTCAACTAAGAAACCGCGTAAAGGGTCTCGTGTTAATAGAGTAGATTATGAAAATCTTCCTGTAAATCCGCAATTCAAATGCAGATATTCAGGATTATCCACGGAACAGGCTGGCGGTATACGGAGAGAGGGATGAAAAGAGGCTCTCACTCAAAGCATGGGAAGGCCCGACACTTCACCCGCTCACAGAATCAAGCTAAGAGGCAATGTGGATTTGAGGCTTGCCGTGACGACCGTACTTTTGGGCTGAAAACTGTAATTTTTTGGATTTACGAAGGCGCTGTTGTTCTTCCTTGGGCAATTGCAAAAAGTCAGCACATTGCTGTGAACAGCAGTGATTGTATTTTTCCGCACAGGACTCGCATTGAATAAAAAGAATGTGACAAAGCTCATTAGCGCAATCAATATGGTTATCGCATTTCGTGCCGCATTGATGGCAGTGACTAATAACATCATCAGTGATGCGCTCACCCAACCGACTATCAAACACGAAGTTTTTGCCAATAAATTTTGATGGCGTGCTTGTTGACTGCACTTCATGCGCATACTGAATAATGCCACCGTTGAGTTGGTTGACGTCTTTGAAGCCATGATGAATTAAATAAGCACTGGCTTTTTCGCACCGTATGCCACCTGTGCAGCACAGTAAGATTTTTTTGTTTTCTTGTCCCTCAAGTAAACGCTTCGCTTCTGCGAGAAGCTCTTGAGAGCGTTCCACATCGGGAATTATAGCGTTTTTAAAATGTCCGACTTCAGTTTCATACTGATTGCGCATATCAACAACAATAGCGCCTTCATCAATCGCTTGGTTGAATTCTTGCGCACTTAAGTGTTTCCCAACGTTTGACATGTCATATTCAGATTCAGAAATACGATACGCCACTATTTCATGTTTGATTTTTACAATTAACTTGAAAAAGGACGCCCCTTCCTCAACAGCCATTTTAAATGGGACATCTTTAAACTGTGGGCGTTGATCAAGCTTTTCACGAAAGAGTTCAAGATTGTGTTCAGGCAAGCTAATTTGAGCATTGATTCCTTCATGAGCAACATAGACACGCCCCAGAACGTTTAATTCACGCCACTCTAAAAACAGAGCATCGCGCAGAGCTTTTAAATCGTCTAATTTCACATAGCGGTAGAAGGACAAGGTTTTACGCACAAAATTCTCTTGCGCTAACTCACGCAATAAAGTGGCTTTATCTTTTTTGTTGTACAATGTGCTCATGTATCAACCTCTCAGTAAGTGGTGTTTCGCAATATCAACGGCTTCTGCGGGATTATAACATCATTGGCCTAAATCCACCACCTAACAACTTAAGGGTGTCGCATCTTTAGTTGTTAGTGGTTTCTAGAATTTGATATTGATATCAAATGAAACATCTCGGAAAACCTGCTATAATTAAGTCAATATTGGATCTAATTTCAACCTGCAATGAACGGAGATAAACCATGAGCACAATGACCATCGTACTGATCATATTGGCTGGGGCTGTAGTCTATGGCATCATGACTTACAACACCCTTATTCGATTGATTGAGGCCATTCGCAATAACCAAAAACAAATCGATATCCAATTGGATCGTCGGTATAAGGTTTTTGAATCGCTGATCAGCGTTGTCAAAAAATACATGGATTACGAAAAATCGACCTTGAGCCAGGTAACTGAATTACGCACTAAAGCACAACAAGCTCACGAACAAGGCGATGAAAAATCTCGAATTGGCGCTGAAGATAAAATTTCCCGCATTGTTGGCGGAATTAGTTTCGTTTTTGAACAATACCCAGATTTGAAAGCCAATCAAAATGCTATGCAACTCCAGGAAGAAATTGTTAATACTGAAAATAAACTGACCTTTGCAAAACAAGCCTGCAACGATAGCATCGAAACCTACAATGCAACTAAAAAATCGGTTTTTCCATCGATGGTTGTTGCGTTATTCCGAGGAAAATTGGACGTTCCATTTGAATACTGGCAATTAAGCCAACAAACTGTAGCAGAACAAGAGAAATACAAAGTGGAACTTTAAACTATAGATAAATCCTTTTAATCAGGGAAGAATAACGGACTATAGAATAAAAATACGATTGTAATTTTGGAGAGCAGAATGGCTGACAACATACATTCTTACGAGCAGCACAGCACAAACTGGCGAGAATCCTCTCGAAAGAATTCACGCAGAACATACATTACCATCGGTACTTTTTTTCTTATTTACGGCAGCATCGGATTATTAATCGACACCTACATGGTGAGTGCTCAATATCCATTAGTTCCTCTGAATATTATTGTGACGCATCTACTCTCACTCCAACCTTTTCCTATTGCCACCAGTGTATTGTTGGCCATCGCAGCAATCGCACTTTGGGCAACCTTCGTTTTTCACGACAAATTAATGTTGCTGGGCACTGATTCTCGTGAAATTAATCATCAAACTGCTCGAAGTCTAGAAGAACAGCAACTATATAATGTAATTGACGAACTCCGTATCGCTGCGGGTTTAAAATTCATGCCAAAAGTTTACATTATTGAAGCTAATTACATGAATGCTTTTGCCAGTGGCTACAGTGGGAAATCATCTCTTGTGGCCATTACCTCTGCTCTACTCTACAAACTTGACCGAGCTGAGCTACAAGCTGTCATGGCACACGAAATTAGCCACATCCGAAATATGGATATAAAATTAACGCTCATGGCATCCGTGTTAGCAAACATTATGCTTATAGTGATTGATTTTTTATTTTATTCCGTCGTATTTGGCCGACGGGACCGAGAAAAAAACGATGGCCGATTATTCTTGATCATCATAATTTTGCGCTACACCCTTCCATTAATTACGGTTTTACTGACCCTGTATTTATCAAGAACACGAGAATATATGGCCGACGCTGGATGCGTGGAATTATTACGTGACAATCAACCGTTAGCCAGAGCATTGTTAAAAATCCAAGGTGATACCGAAG
Organism: Pseudomonadota bacterium; assembly: GCA_029777855.1. Taxonomy (GTDB): domain Bacteria; phylum Pseudomonadota; class Gammaproteobacteria; order JAIEPX01; family JAIEPX01; genus JAIEPX01. Next base: position 13,994 of record JAKORL010000103.1, on the reverse strand, counting down.
CTAACGCAGACACAATCACTCAAGAATACGCTTCAACACCTCATGAAAATGTAAGACGAGCAGCGTATATTTTTGACCCCACAACAGCCGGAATTAGCGCACAAACATTAAGTGGAATATTTTCAACGCATCCACCCATTCAAAAAAGACTCGAGGCTATAGGTTTCAAAAAAAGAACATAATCTCAATGACACTACAAAAGAATAGTTGCCATATACAAAGAAGTAGATAAAATACCTTATACCCCCAAGAGAGGATAGGGGCAATACTCGAAGCGTTTGAAATTTCGGGTTTTTGGGCGAAGTTATTTTTTACTTTGGGACTTTTTAAGAGTTCCTGAGCAAAAAAGAACGGGTCCAAATACTGAAATTACAATCGCTTCGATTATAGAATATGGATTGACCAAAATTAAGTATCAGAATCATGAAAATTCTTAGCATATTTGGGACACGCCCGGAAGCGATAAAAATGGCGCCAGTCATTCGCTTACTCAAATCTGATCCACGCTACGAATCCATCGTATGTGTTACAGCTCAGCACCGGGAAATGCTAGATCAAATGCTTGAAGAATTTGAAATTGTACCTGACATCGATCTAAACATTATGTCAACGAATCAAAGTTTGTTCGATATCACTACAAAAGTGTTAACCACATTAAATAATATACTCAATGAAATTCGACCAGAACGAATATTAATTCAAGGAGATACAACTACGTGTTTTTCGGCTAGCCTTGCAGCTTATTACCTGAACATTCCAGTAGGACACATAGAAGCAGGCATACGCAGCGGTAACATAAAATCCCCATTCCCTGAAGAAATTAACCGATCACTGGTGTCTCGCATCGCAGACATGCATTTTGCCCCTAACTCAACATGCAAAACAAACTTATTAAACGAAGGAATCTCGGGCTCTAAAATTTACATCACTGGAAACACTGTTATTGATTCCTTAAATTGGATCAAAGATAAAATATCTTCTGAAACCCGATTCCCAAGCCCTCTCAACAATCTAATCCCTACTTTAAACAATAACTCAAAAATAATATTAGTAACAACCCATCGCCGAGAAAACTTTGGAAAAGGAATGATATCTATTTGTAGCGCAATTAGAAAACTCGCAGAGTCTCATAAGAATTGGCATTTTGTTTACCCAATACACCAAAATCCACGGGTACAGACGCTCTCTAGAGAATTATTCACAAAAATAAATAACATTCACATTATACCACCGTTATCCTATTCACCCTTTATCAAGTTAATGATTCAATCAACACTTATTATTACTGACTCAGGCGGTGTTCAGGAAGAAGCCTCTTATCTTGGGAAGCCAGCATTAATTATTAGAGACACGTGTGATCGACCAGAGACCATCGATGCAGGAAATGCTATTCTAACTGGACTTACCGAAAAGAAAATAATACAAGAGGTAGAATCAATACTGTCTAATCACAAAAAATACTCAACAATGTCTACCCCCAATGATCTTTACGGAGACGGCACTGCCGCAAAACGTATTATTGAAGCTATCATGGATAAATATCATGAACGATCTAAATCATAAAATCGTGACTGTAATCGGACTAGGCCATGTTGGCTTGCCAACTGCTGCTATTCTAGCCGGAAATAACTTTAAGGTGATTGGTGTTGATATTGATCAAAACCTCGTCAATAGCATTAACCAAGGAAATATTCAAACTACCGAACCTCAGCTTGAGATACTCGCACGAGAATCTGTCAAAAATGGAAACTTGAGAGCCTCCTTGTATATAGAGCATTCCGACGTTTTTATTATTGCCGTCCCCACCCCATTAACTACTGAAAAAAAAGCCGATCTGAGTATTGTTAATTCTGCAGTAAACCATCTAGCACCATTTTTAAAAAAAGGAGACCTCCTTATTATCGAATCTACTGTACCAGTAAATACGACTCAAAAAATCACATCATCCCTTAAAAAATTAAGATGCGATTTGAAATTTCCTGAATTTGAATCAACCGATCACGACGTCTTCATCACTTACTGCCCTGAACGGGTATTACCAGGAAATATAATGGAAGAAATCATTTACAACGATCGTATTATTGGCGGCAGCACGGATCTTTGCACCAACATGGCTGAAAATATCTACAAAACATTTGTAAAAGGAAAGCTATTAAAAACTGACTCGCGCACTGCTGAAATGACGAAATTGGCTGAAAACGCATATAGAGATATCAACATCGCGTTTGCTAACGAACTATCCATGATCTGTAATTCATTAGAAATAGATACACAAGAATTAATCAGCCTAGCAAATCATCATCCGCGCGTTAATATCTTGCAACCTGGCCCAGGTGTAGGAGGTCATTGCGTCGCCATCGATCCTTGGTTTATAGTAAACTCATCACCCAAAGATTCGGCATTAATTAAAACAGCAAGAAAAATAAACGACAAAAAAACAAAATATCTGACATCTAAAATATACGAAGTAATAATGTTGCACAAAAATCCTACCGTAGCATTTTTTGGCGCAACCTATAAAAATGACGTTGATGACACCCGAGAAAGCCCAGCTCTGAAAATAATAGACAGTATAGCAGCTAAATGCTCATCCAGAATTCTTCTTGTAGATCCCCAGCTCAATACCGTTCCTACTCCTCTCAAAAAATATAGCCATTTAAACATGGTAAAAATCAGCGATGCTATTGAAACAGCTGATATCTTAATCATACTGGTAAAACACCACGAGTTCACAAAGATAAAGTGGGAACTTATACAAGGAAGTAGCATCATAGACTCCGCGGGCATATTACCTCAAAACAGCAACTTGGATATTGCAAAAATAGTAAGGATTTAAGAATGCTGAAGCAGCCTATTCTTTTTTTTGCAGATAAGCTACCTCCACTGATTGGAGGAATGGAAATGCACGCTCATTATTTTATTCAACACTTCAAAAATCACCCTAATTATAAACTCGAAGGAGTGATTACTAAAAATACACATGGAAATGATCATTTAGTTACTGAGAATGAAAATAAAGAAATAAAAATCTCCGATTTAGGTGATCTTTTTCAGCCACGAATCCTCTTCTTTAATAGCGGACGCTGGATCGAAGAATTAGAAATTTTATCTACAATATTCAGAAAATCAAAATTCATCTACAGGACAGGTGGAAATGAAATTATTAAAGCCACTTTGTATGATCATGCCAATCTCGACCATATATCAAGACAGCAATATTGGTCTAAAAAAATTAATAAGCACATCAATCTAATCGTCACTAATTCACAATTCACAGAAAGAAGACTTTCCAACATCGGTATCACCACTCCGTTTTTTCGATGCGTCGGAGGGGCAAATATTAATATCGGCCAAAATAAATCGATGGATCACATAAATAATAGCAAAATTACGATGTTATGTGCGGCTCGTTTTGTGCCATACAAAAATCATTCTCTATTAATCAATGTAATACAAGTTCTGAAAAAACGGGGTCATGACATAACACTATCTCTCGCGGGGGATGGCCCACTACTTCCATCAATCAAAGAATTAGTCAAAAAAATGAACCTAGATTCATCCATCAGATTCCTTGGACGTTTGGATAATACAGATGTAAGCAAAGAAATGGCCCAATCAGACATCTACATACAACTCAGCTCTGATCACCTCACACCCGTAGATCAGGGATCGTATCTTCACTGTGAAGGTATGGGGAGATCAATTTTGGAAGCAATCTCTACCGGAACGTTTGTAATTGCCGGAAATAGCGGAGCCCTTCCCGAGATCATTTATGGCGACAGGGGCATTTTAGTTGACATTGACGCCCCCTTGAAAATCGCAGATAAAATTGAACCTTTTTTAAAAAAACGAATATCATTAGATCAAATCACTGAGTATAGCTGGGAAAATTTATTTTCCCGATACGAGTTGATGATGAAAAAGGTTCTATCTCAATGAAGATTTTACTTGTAACCGAGAAATTCAATCCACATGAAAATGATCGAGACGGTGGATCTAGGCTAGCAATCACCATTGCAAAAACACTAGGCAGCTCTCTAAAAATTATGCAATTTGCTGAAGAATCATCCCCGGACGCCACTTGGCAGTATAAATACCCCACTCACCCAGGTACTCGCTTCGAAAAACGTCTCCAGAACGCTGCATTTATAAAGAGGAAATTAATTCCAATAATGAATGATTTTTCAATCATTATCTTTATTCATATCTCAATGCAATTTGATATTGAAAATTACATCACTAACGACAAAATCAAGGTCATCACTTTCCCAATGTTCCTAACTCCATCCTATCGATTATCAGGCGAAGTTGTACAAGACAGTTATTTCTATAAAGAACTTAGCTCACTAAAACGTTCGAATTTAATCATAACACCCAGCTACTTAGAAAAGAAACAGCTTATTGAACAGTATTCTATTAGTGACGATCACATCCGCGTAATCCCACGCGGAATCGACAATTCTTCAATTCAGCACATTTTAAGATTTCATTCAAAAAAACTCAAGATTTGCAGCATCGGCAGCATCAAACCACAAAAAAATACCCATGAATTAATAGACACTTACAAAATAATACACAATGCTTTTCCCCAATCATCCTTAAAAATCATCGGCCCTATACAAAACACTGACTACTTCACTGAACTGAAAAAAAAGATTGAGCAATCAAACATCGGTGATTCTATTTCCATCCTGGGCCATATTGCACCACACCAAATAAGCACTGTAATCAAGGATGAACATATTCATCTTTCGACATCTAGCTGCGAAACATTTGGTCGAGCCATCTTCGAAACATTGGCAATGGGCCTACCCAATATCATTAAATCGCCTAATAATGCAGCATATGATTTTTTATCGCATTTACCGTACGTTTTTTTTATTGAAAATACAGATCTTGTATTGGATGCACTACAAACCATTCTTGAACAACTACCTAGATTCTCTCTTCAAGCTGCTGAGATCGGAACATTATACTGCGACAAGTTTTTGTCAAATTTATTAGTCTCTGAAATAACGAGCCAACCTTATCTAAGCATTAGCGATTATGATGGAACCTTGTATCATAAAAACAGTGAAGACCTTACTAAAAAATCCATAAACACATTCAAAAAATTTCAAACACGTATTATTTGCACGGCGAGAAAAACTGAAGATATTATTGCTGAACTCGCTCATTTCAACTTGACAGTGGATTGGATTATCTCCTACAGCGGCGCAGTCGTTACAACAGGGACTGGCAAGAAAGCATGGACCTTACCGATAGAAAAAGAAGTTATCAAACAGATTATGCAGCTAGACCCCTCAGCCGAGCCTATCTACTACAAAGATGAGCTCATTCAACTTTCTCCCACCATTAATATCCCTTTCGAACAATTAGGCTTAAGAGCCGAACACTATAATAAAAAAACTTACCTATTGCATAGACATGCCTCGAAGCTACATAGCGCCATCAAACTACTGAAATCAATTAAATCCAAAAACCGCATTCGAGTATTTGGCGATGGACTATATGATCGAGAAATGTTATTTTTTTTCGACGGTCTGCCATCTCTAAAAGGAGTTAACATTTGAGCGATAATATTTCTATCGATAATCACCAGGGATAGTTATTCATTATGAACAATACATATTTCAAAGGTTATTGGATGATAACCAATCGATGCAATCTTAGCTGCAGCTACTGTGTCCTTGAAAATTCCTCAGCGCAAAAAAAGCTAGAACTCAGCCTTGAAGAAAAAAAAGAAATGATTTCTCATCTCTATCATAAAATGAAATTTAGGAGACTTACACTCTCTGGCGGTGAAGTTTCAATTATAGGTAAGAAACCACCCCGCGATTTCATTGAGCTATTGAATTACATTCGTCAATTCCGCTCAGACAGCCCTCAAGAAAATCTGGAAATCGAGATATACACCAATGGCATCTATATCAACAACGAAGTAGTACAAGCCATGTCCGGTGTTGTAGATATGGTTGCGATGACTATCGATAGCAAAAGCAGCAACATACTTAATGAAATAGGTAGAAAATATAAAGGGATTGAGGATTACTACAGCCATATTGTACATCTAAGTAAAAATCTTACTGACAATAATATAATTTTCAAATTACACAGCGTCATTTCACAGAAAAATCATTTAACACTGCCACAAGAGGTCAAGCAAATAGTTGAAAACATCACAAATTATAACGGAAAGATTTCCTGCTGGAAATTCTTTCAATATATGTCTTACGATTCCCCAGAAAAAGACAATATTCACGCAATCTCATCGGATAACTTTGAAATGTTTACAAAAAAAACCAGGGATATCTTGAATGGTTATAATATAAAATTGCACTTTAAAACCAATCAAGAAATGAATGCCTCACTTTTCAATATATTATCTTATGGCAACGCCCAATATATGCGATCATCAGATACATGGTCAACAAGTCAACGAACTAAAGATCTGCGCACCTACAATTCCATGGAAGAATTATTCGCCAATCATGATATTAATGAAAAACTATTTAGAGAATTCCACGAGATAATACGATGAACAGCCTAATATTCACAATTGATATAGACTGGGCTAGCGAAGCGGCTATTGAAGAAACGTTATTATTTTTTTACAACCACAACATCAAACCAACTATTTTCAATACCCATCATTCTAGAGCCATTGAAAAGGCTATTACGTCGGTAGATATTGGACTTCATCCGTTTTTTGGCCATAACTCTTCTCATGGCAGATCCATCAATGAAGTTGTAAAATTCATTAAGGATCTACCACATAACATTAATGCCTTTAGATGTCACAGGTTCGGGGCATGCAATGAATCTAAACAGGCCATGCTGAAGAGCGGCATGGAAATTATTTCTAATGTATGCACCAATTTAGAATTGCTCTCACCGTTTCGAGACAGATCAGGCCTAATAGAATACCCAATATTTTTAGAGGATGGCGCCTATCTTTGGCATAAATACCCACTTGAAATCACCCATGAACTAGAAAAAAAACTCACTCACCCCACACCTAAGGTAATTGTTGTACACCCAATGCACCTTGTCCTTAATACACCCAACTTCGACTACATGGTCAATATTAAGAATTCTTCTACAAGAGAATCATGGAACACCATGAATACACGCTCACTAGATGGCTTAAGATTTAAAGGAAGGGGTGTACGTGATTTTATTGAAGATCTAATTGCTCTTTCCCCTCAATTTTCCTCTCTTAGAGAACTACATCGCACTGTCTTAGACAAGCATAATTCTCATTTCTTAGAGCCTGAATAGCAAAATGACACGACTCTAACTGAAGACAACAATCAAAGTCTTGAAAAGGATATTGCCATTGGTCATCTTGAAAAAAGTACTTTCCTGCATTATTACGAATCTCTCCATAATATTCATTTACATCGATTAACTGGCCATTGAACAAAGCTTCAATATATTTTGCACACACATCATCTTCAAGTGAAGAAGTTTTACCTTCATGCCCCATCGGCTGCAGTTTGATATTCGAAATCTTCAGCCTTTTTAATTCCTGGACGGTAGCGTCAGCATTAAGAAAACTGGCCACAAATACCAATGATTCTGAATCTTCAAGAGCGCTCATAACACCTTTGGCACCCGCCTCTGTACGGTGCAAAATTATTCTGTTTTTGAGATCAATTTCCTTAATCCTTGTTGGCGAATTTGGAACATCATATTTTAATTCACAACCGATTTCTGGCTTACCCACCAGAATCGCATTTGGGAATTTATTAGCTAACCGCATAATTGTGGGAGTATCGGTCGCCAAAAAATAACGTGCTGGAGAGTCAGCTAATATATAACAAGCTGTTGAAAAAGCTCGAAAAACATCTATAACTATGGTAGCATTTAGCTGCTTTTGCATCTTTATATCACTTTTGCAGGGTATGATTAATGAAAGTATCACATTTAGGACCCACCCTCAAATAGTATTACTGAGTATAAATCCAAAGGTTTGATAATGACCAACAACTTAACGACTGAACATGACGCAACCAAACATCACTGTGTCTACGTGCCAATTATAATTAAATTAGCAAAAGTAGAGCTTTTAAAAGTACGCGGAGCACCTGTCTTTATAGGAACTGAACTTGCAAAACTACATTTCAACAATACCACCCTTTCTATATATTCTAAAATGTCTGGCGTGATCGACCGAGTTTTAGTCGATAATGATCAAGTTGTATTCGGCAATCAGGAGCTGTTTGAAATTCGAAATACGAATGTAATCAGGGGGCGGTCTGGCAATAAAATGGAACCCTCACCTCACCCCACACCAAAACCAACATACAAAAAAGAGGAGCCAAGAAAGAAAACGCCTAGCCATAACAAAAACTCTGCATCCATCTTTGCCCCAACCCAATTCAGCTTCAAGATCAAAGTGATTATCCAAGACTTAATCTCATCAAAAAAATGCGCTACAAAAGAGAAACTGAACTCAGCTTTTTTTAACAACAAATTAAATGCCATCAAAAAATCACAACATGAGATTACCCAAATCTCTAGCAAACAACTAAAGCAACAATTCTGAAAAACACAGATTAAACTAACGATTTAAATCGATCTCAAAATAATCGACAAACTTCATTAGATTCTGAAACAACGGATTATCTCGATCGTACTGAAATACTTCAACATAGACTTTCAAGATATAGACGTAATCAGGATGGGTGAGAATGGGTATCATTTTTTCAGCGCGCTCGCGATCAGCTGGACTATCGTAATTATAATCCTGAAAAAGCACTGCGGCTACAATTGCTGCTTTCGTTGCTTTACGCGCGGGATTCACTTGATAAAAACTTTGCATACAAAAGGTCAGTGCGCGATCTTTATCAAACGCCAACCATTCATCATAAATTTCTAGAGCTTCTTGTTGAGCCTTGCGCATATCAAAGCCTTTAGAGCCTCTTTGAGATTGCAATAATAATAAAAAAAGCAATGTTGGCATCACAGCTTCAATATTAGCCCAGGTACAATTACCTGAAATTTGTTCAGATAAAGGCATAGTACCTACCACTTTCAACCCAAGATGCTGAGGCAATCCCTCATCGATAGTTCGTTTATCTTGACGACTATAAATTAAACTACGAATAAATTCTTTTGTCATTCGCTGGGGGTGACTCATTTTAAAAATTATCACAGTACCATTATCACGCCCATATTCTCCGCGATCACAGCGAATTAAAAAATCTCCAAATGTTATAAAACATATTGCATGCCCTGAATATACAACAGGAATTACTAAAGGCGTTCGGTTAATTAATCTATCAATCTCATCTTGATGCTCTTTCACATCAATCATGTAGTGTTGATATTTAATTAAACGTGAGGCGGCATAAAGAGCATCGATAATGATATTAAAATGATCGAAATAGGGCTTCAGGTGTTTAGCGGCAAAATTATTTTTAAATTGCATTATAGACTCAAGGACCAATGCTATAGTAAATTCTAGATAAAACCCTTCAAACTCGATTTCTACAAAAGCCCCCTCGTAATCAATAACATCAACGCGACCTTCGAGCTCAAATCGATGGCCCAATAATTTACCATTAATAAAATCTTGTGCAAAAGGTAGCATTGCACCATATTGGTATAATAGTTTCTTAATAGGCTCATTATGTCGTAGCAAGGGCATCACTAAGACGGACTGACTTGAGCGAGTATATGCATTTGGATTTGCGCCTTTGCTCAAGAGCAATTTGCATAATTCAACATTTCCATTATCAGCAGCCCAATGTAATGCAGTTCGGCCAGTAAGATCATCAAAATCTACTTTTGCCCCGGCATCAAGAAGAATTTTGGCTTTTTCTACGCTATTGACAATTGCACACTGAACTATGGGTGTATAACCATAATTATCAATTTCATCCAAAGTTGCCCCTGCGCTAACAGCTTGAGCGACTAAATCATTGGTACCGTAAATAATGGCATCGGAAAGTGTTTTCATAACGACTATGGCCCAATATCAGGTTTAGGATTAAAACTAGGGTTCAATTCTTTCTGCAACACTGGCTGCATCTGTAATTCTGGAGAAGCTTCGTTTACACGTTCTTTTGCTGCATCCTCACTGTAAGCATTATTACTCGCAATGCTAGATAAATCGGAATCAGCCCCATCAGGTAAATTCGCAAACAATGGATGTGAATCTAAACGAAGTCCTGAAGCTGCACCGCCCCCCTCATCTTCATCACGATACGGCTTTCGCAATTTTACTTTGCCAAATTTACTGTGGCCTGCACCCAGTAGTTCACTGAGTTTACGTTTAAATTGAACTTTAATTTTACGAGCCATTACCTATAGTCTCACCCATTAAATAGACTTTCGATCCATCAAAGTTGAAATAAGCAATAAAAAAACCCCAAAACCACTAACAAACCAACTAGCGGCCGTTCGTAATTCTAATTGACTATCAGCAAACCATAAACTAATGAGTGACGCAGCAATAAATGCAACTCCGCTCCCAAATATTAATCGCTTCAAAGGCGATTTTGGCAATTCTCGAGCTTCTAAACTTGATTTAGGCGCCATACGCATTATCTGTAAATGCTCCTGAATAGCTCGATAAACAAGATCAGGCATATCAGTAAGCTTTTCTGCCCAACCTGGCGCTCGATCGACCACATTACGAGCCAAGGCTTTCACCCCTATTCGCTCTTGCATCCAACGCTCAAGAAAGGGCAACGCCGTCGACCATAAATCCAAATCAGGATATAATTGTCGACCCAAACCTTCTATATTTAACAACGTCTTTTGTAATAGCAATAACTGAGGCTGAACAGTCATATTAAATCGACCAGCTGTTTGAAATAATCTCAACAGTAATTTTCCAAAAGAAATTTCTTTGAGAGGTTTTTCGAAAATGGGCTCACAAACACAACGAATTGCAGCTTCAAATGCATCAATGCGAGTATCAGAAGGAACCCATCCTGACTCCAAATGCAATATCGCCACTTGACGATAATCTCGCCTAAAGAACGCCAACAAATTCTCAGCGATATAACGCTGATCTAAAGGACTCAGCGTACCCATTATACCAAAATCAACGGCTATATAATGAGGGTTTTCTGGATTATGACGTGAAACAAAAATATTTCCAGGATGCATATCGGCATGAAAAAAACTATCCCTGAAAACTTGCGTAAAAAATATTTCCACGCCTGTTTCAGCTAATTTTTTTAGATCGAATTTTTGACTTTTTAACTGCTCAATATCGGAAACAGGAATACCATCAATGCGTTCTAATACTAAAATATCACCACGACAATAATCCCAATAAACCTTTGGAACGACTAGTAACGATGACCCTGTAAAATTACGTCGAAGCTGAGATGCGTTTGCCGCCTCACGCATCATATCCAATTCATCTTTAATGGTTTGTTCGAATTCCGCTACAACTTCCATGGGTCTTAATCGATAACCTTCCGACCAAAATCGAGTCGTTAAACGAGCCACCAAATACATCAAGGCTATATCATGTTTTATTAGTTTTAAAATATCAGGACGGAGTACTTTTACCACAACTGATTCGCCTGTTTTCAACTTTGCGGCATGCACTTGCGAAATTGAAGCAGATGCGAGTGGGGTTAAATCAAATTCAGAAAAAACCTCTGAGACTGGCTTTCCATAGGATTTTTCAACTATTTTTTGTGCAAGCTCCCCCGCAAAAGGCGGCACTTGATCTTGCAGCTTAGACAGTTCTGCCACTATATCGTCGGGAATAATATCAGGGCGAGTTGATAAAAGTTGTCCAAATTTTACAAAAATAGGGCCCAATGCTTCCAGCGCTAATCGAATAGACTCCGCGTCGCTTCTTGATTTATTTCTAAACAAATTCCAAGGATTTAAATAACTCAAAAATTGCCAACGCTCTAAACCAGGCACTGTAAAAACAACACGATCGATCCCGTGTTTAACGAGGATGTATTGAATCGTCATTAATCGCCAAAATTGAATGATCCATTTCATTTCAAGCTTCCTTTAAAGTCGCTAATAAACGTTCTACCCGGTCACGTAGCTCATCCACATCCGACATAAAATCCTTAACTTCCTCTTGAGGTGGCAATAATCGTAATTCTTCTTGAATATAATCTGCGGCGTTGGATTGAAAACGCGCAGTGATATCTGTAGCGTATCCATTCATCTTTCGCACGACGCTGCCCACATGTTGCGCAACCCGATCACCCATAGCTTGCGCAATGATCTCTTCCCAGTCAATACGAAACTTCTTCATTAATAATGTTAATTGATGCACTAACGATGCATCTCCCTGAATTTCAACACCGCTTGGTTTAGTAGGCCATCCAAACTTTTGATTCAATGTTTGCATTGTTAAGGCAATTGGAGTCCCAATAATTACAGCATCAGGATTTTTTTCGGAAGAAAAATAACACTGCAATCCAGTAAGCGTAGGTTGTAGATAAAATGAAAAGTTTAATCCTGTCAGCTCAACTTTAATTAATTTTCCCGCTAAAGAAGACAATTCAGATTTTACTTCAGGATCAAAACTCAAAATCTGACTGCTAGCCCAATCAAACAATGTGGTTATCATGCTTTATATCCCCTGTGCACTGCCACTACTCCGCCAGAGAGATTATGATAATCACAACGACTAAAATCTGCTTCTTTCATCATACCTAGTAATGTTTCTTGATCGGGGTGCATTCGTATAGATTCAGCCAGATAACGATAACTCTCCGCATCTTGCGCTATTTTTTCACCTAACCATGGCAATACAGTGAAAGAATACCAATCATAAAATGAATTAAATAATCCATGATGAGGCTTAGAAAATTCAAGAATAATACATTTACCACCAGGCTTTAAAACACGCGACATTTCTAATAATGCTTGATCTTTATTTGTGACATTACGTAATCCAAAAGCAATAGTAACACAATCAAAATAATCATCATCGAAAGGCAATGCTTCAGCATCGGCAAGCACAAATTGTACATTGTTGCCAACCCCTGCATTAATTAATCGATCCCTGCCTTTTTCGAGCATCGATTGATTAATATCGGTCATCAACACGCTTCCTTTGTCGCCGACTTTTTTAGCATGATCCATTGTTAAATCACCCGTCCCTGCCGCCACATCAAGCACAGCTTGCCCCGGCCGAAGAGCGCACATATCTAACGTGAAACGTTTCCAAAGTCGATGGACGCCAAAAGACATAAGATCATTCATTACATCGTAATGATCTGCCACACTATGAAATACCTCAGCGACCCGATTTACCTTCTCGGATACGGGCACTTCTTCGAATCCAAAGTGAGTTGTTCGTTGCTGGTCGTCATGTTCTGTCATGACTCAATCCTACCACAAAAAGAGATTAAATAGACAAATACTAAAATGTGCTATAATCACAGACAAGGATATGAACAAACTTCATATCTCAGCTTTAGATGAGCGATGTGGCGCAAGAAGTGGCATGAACCTTCAACGGGAGATTTATCATGAACAAGTTTCGACTATCTACAATTTTGGCCATCGTAGCAGTCTCTGCTTTGGGTTATTATCATTGGCAGTCCGGCTCTAGCCAATTAAATGGCAGCCTCAAACCTGCCGTAGCACAGAATCAAGCCTTCCCTTCCAGTAATTTAACGGGGACGACTTACTCAAATACTTCACCCACGGTTGCAAAACGCAATTCGTTGCAAGTCAGCGAAAATAGCGCTACTAAGAGCGCGAGCTTTGTGACTGCCCCCGAGGGTGAAATACTCTACAAAAGCGATCCCAAGGTCTCTCTTGCGGATAATGCTATGCAATTCTTTAAAGATAGGGGTGATATATTCGGCATGCAGAGCCCAAATGCCGAGCTAAAACCACTCAAAGTGGAAAAAGATGATCTGGGTATGCAGCACATTACGTACCAACAAGTTTACCAAGGTCTGGACGTTTTTGGCGCTAGTCTGAAAGCGCATTTTAATCAAGAAGGCAATCTTACTGCAGTTAATGGTACCTTTGTGCCTAAT
>JAKORL010000102.1 GCA_029777855.1 Pseudomonadota bacterium | reverse complement strand
GGACTCATCCTCGGGAGGTATTGGGAACTCTCCCAATTGAGTAATTCCACTTTGTGTTTCCGCAACAGCGATCACTTTATCGTAAATCTCTAATAAATACACAGCCGTTTTCGATGACAATGCTCGCCTTTCAACAATTTTGATGATGCTAGTCGTATTGATCTGTTCTAAACGTGTATTCAATAATCTTCGTAAAAACCAGGCTGCCATCAAAATTACTGCAATCACTAAACCTAATGTCGCCAGCATATTTAAAAATTCTGTATAGAATCGTTCGTTGTGTTTTTCCGGGGATTCAACAAGGTCTTCAAGGGGAAATGTAAAGCCATGGTCATCAGGAGATGAAGATGCTGAACGAGGTGCTGCTTCAGACTTTTCAGTATTTTTAGTCTGCTCTAATGTGGGCTGAGCTTCTGAGGTATCTGATGCCATTATCTGAGAGAACATTAAATTGCTGACTAAAGTAACAAGGATAAATAACGTGTACAATAAACGACGCATAGCACATCCCATAAGTAAAATTGATTATAGTTAAATTACTCGGTTTCGAATTATTTTAGAAACAAGTTTTTCTCGCACAATTCACTATTCTTTGATATAACTGATCCCATGAAAAAGGGAATAATTGCATTAGACATTGATGGGACAATTACAGCGGAACATCATCAGTTGCCGGCGGCCGTAGGAAATTATTTTTCCAAGTTGACTGCTTCCGGGTGGCTGCTCATTTTTATTACCGGAAGAACATTTCAATGGGGAATAGAAGTCCTTAAAACTCTTGATTTTCCTTATTATTTTGCTGTGCAAAATGGGGCAATCATTCTTGAAATGCCTTCACAAAAAATCGTATCCAAAAAATATCTTGATCGTTCCATATTTGACACCATGGATCTCATTTGCTGCAATGAATTAAGCGATTACGTGGTGTATGGAGGGTATGAGTATGGGGATCAATGCTATTTTCGACCGAAGCGATTTTCTGCAGAAATGTTGAACTATGTGGAACACCGGGTCAATACTTTAAAGGAAATATGGAGCCCTCTTGAGTCTTATCAAGAGATGCCTATTAATACCTTCGCCTCGATTAAATGTTTTGGGAAATATCCTGATGCTATGAGATTGGC